>NZ_BBAJ01000004.1 GCF_001311195.1 Lacticaseibacillus camelliae DSM 22697 = JCM 13995 | reverse complement strand
AAAATTGAGGTAATTGTTGCGGCCTTATTGATCCAGCCAGCGCCGCCGCAACATCCCCTCCTTGCTCGCTGGCCATTCGCCTACTGAGTATAGCAAAGTTTTCGCCTCAGCCCAAATGCGAGGATAGGCGTTTTATCTTTTCAAAGGCCGATACGGCGGCTCTGGCCATCCCAAAATTGATTAAACCGTCTCATCATCCCCTGTCGTCGGGTAATCGTAAGCATAAGTGAAATCCTCTATTGTTATTATTTTAAGCATTATCGGTGTCACTGCCGACTTTGGCAAAACAGGCCAAAGAGTTTTTAAATCCTGGCCCACTGCCTCCCTACTCTTAGGGTAAACAGAAACGGTCTCCATTCGATAAATGCGATAGAATCAAAGGCATTCCTTCTCATCTGCCACATCTGGTAAGCTAAATCTGTCATCATACTGTATCTTGTGGCATGAGCGTATCTTTGCTACGATATATCTAGTGTCGCTCATGGCAGTTGGCGGCACTCGAATACAGTTGAAGGAGCGTAACTGGGTTGAAAGTAACGTTTAAAGACGTCACTTTGTCCTACGATGGAAAGAAAGATACCCTCAAGCATCTGAATTTTCAGATTCCTGATGGCACCCTTGTTTCTTTATTAGGGCCAAGCGGCGGGGGCAAAACCACGACCCTTAACCTGATCTCCGGCCTCCTGCCGGCGACCTCTGGCCATATCTATTTTGGGGACGAAGACGTCACGAAAAAAAGACGCCTTGGCCCGCAAGGTCGGTATGGTCTTTCAGAACTACTCACTTTACCCGCACTTAACGGTGCGCGACAATATCGCCTTCCCGCTGAAGATGCAGAAGGTCAAGAAGGCCGAGCGGTACAAGCGGGCCGAGGAACTTGCCAAGCTTGTCCACGTGGACGATCAGCTCGACAAGAAGCCTGGTGGCCTGTCCGGTGGGCAGCAGCAGCGCGTCGCCATCGCGCGGGCCCTGGCCAAATCGCCGTCGCTCTTGCTTCTTGATGAACCGTTGTCAAACCTTGACGCGCGCCTGCGCATCGAAATGCGTCAGGAAATTCGCCGCATCCAGCAGGAAACTGGCGTCACGACCATTTTCGTGACCCATGACCAGGACGAGGCGCTGCACATTTCCGACAATATCATGGTGCTGGCGCACGGCACCATTCAGCAGTTCTCAACCCCGGATGTCTTATACGACCGACCGGCCAACCTGTTTGTCGCCAAATTTATTGGCGAGCCGGTGATCAACACCCTGCCCGCCGAGGCGCTGAAGGCCGACCTGGTCGCCAGCGTGCCGGCAAGCATTTTGGCGCAGGCCAAAACGGCCGGTATTCGCAGCGAAGCCATTGTCCCCTTCGACAACGGCCAGGGCATGGTCGCGAAGATCCACGCCGGGTTGAAGCAGGCCAGAAAGTACGGGCGCGAGTCGACGGCCAACCTGACCTACAACGGTGAGACACTGTTGTCCACCGAAATGGCCGGGCTGCCGGCGGATCAGCAAGAAGGCGACTTTTTCCTGACCAAGGCCGGGTTCTTCCTTTTCGACGACAAAGGCGCTCTGATTTTTGGCGGTGATTCTCATGATGAATGAGAAGCCAACGCTCAAATCATCGCTCAAAGCCTACCTCTATCTACTGCCGATGCTGGTGATCTCCGTCAACTTTAGTATTTGGCCGATCATCTCATCGCTGCTGATGAGTTTTTACACCAAGTACAACTTCTACACGGATAAAGTCAGCAAAATGGGGTTCGACAACTTCGTCTACCTGTGGAATGACCCGGACTTTCACTTGGCGGTCCGCAACACGCTGATTTTCGTGGCGGGGGTCGTCCCAATCACGGTGGTCTTGTCACTCGTGATTGCGCTCATGCTCAACCAAATCAAATGGCTCTCGGGCTTCTTCCGGACTGTTTACTTTCTCCCGTTCGTGACTTCGACCGTCGCGATCGCGATGGTGTGGAACTGGATCTATCACTCCGACTACGGGCTGATGAACTACTTTCTCAGCCTTGTCGGCATCCACCCCATCAACTGGTTGACCGATCCCCACTGGTCACTGCTGGCCCTGATCATCATGAGCATTTGGAAAGGCCTTGGGTTCAACATCATCTTGTTCTTGGTGGGGCTGAACAACATCGATAAAGGCTACTATCAGGCGGCCGAAATTGACGGTGCAAACGCTTGGCAACGGTTCTGGAACGTGACCATTCCGATGATTTCGCCAATCACCTTCCTGGTCTCCGTGAATGGTGTCATCAGTTCATTCAAGGTCTTTGACGAGATCTTCGCCCTGTTCCAAGGCACGCCGGGCCCAGGCAAGGCCGACTTGACGATCGTGTACTACCTGTACCAGAAGTTCTACACCGAGTACAAATACCCAATCGCGGCCGCCAGTGGCGTTGTCCTGTTTGTGTTGATCCTCCTCGTCACGTTCGTGCAATTGTGGTACTCCCGCAAGCACGTGCACTACTAACAAGGAGGTCATACAATGGCAAAAAAATCAGCCGTATCTTACTTTACCTGATTATTTCGATCGGGGCCTTGACGATGCTCGTGCCCTTCCTGTGGATGATCTCGACCTCGCTGAAGTCCGGCCCGGAAACCATCAAGGTCCCACCGGTTTGGATTCCCAAGGTGCTGCGCTGGCACAATTACGTCGAAGCCTTCCACGCCGCCCCGTTCCTGCGTTACTTCATTAACTCAGTGATCGTCACGGTGGTCACGACCGCTGGCCAACTGCTGACGAGTATCCTGGCGGCCTTTGCGTTCGCCCGGCTCAAGTTCTGGGGCAAGAACTTACTGTTCATGATTTTCCTGGGCACCATGATGATCCCCGGAGAGATGTTGATCATCCCCAACTTCGTCACCTTGTCCAAAATGAGCTTGATCAACACCTACGGGGCCTTGATTCTGCCCTGGTTGGCCAGTTTCTTTACCGTGTTCACGCTCCGGCAGACGTTTCAGTCCACCCCTGACCAGATTTATTACGCTGCCAAAATGGACGGGGCATCGGACTGGAAGTACCTGTGGACCGTCTTAGTCCCGATGAGCAAGTCCACCATTACCGCCGTGACCGTTTTGGAGGTCATCGGTTCGTGGAACTCCTTCATGTGGCCGCTGATCGTGACCAACAGCGAGAACATGCGCACCCTGCCGGTTGGGCTGCAAGCCTTCACCACCGATGCCGGGACGCAGTATCAGCTGCTGATGGCGGCTTCGACCTTCGTCATCATTCCGATGGTGATTGTTTACATCTTCTTACAGAAATACATTATTGCTGGTATCTCAAAAGCTGGATTGAAAGGATAGTTTAACTCATGAAAAAGAGTGTTTGGGGTAAATCATTACTAGGGGCAGCCGCCGTTTTGCTCGGCTTGACCCTTGCCGCTTGCGGCAATTCGAATTCTTCAAGTAACAGCGGCACAAGTGATAAGAAAGTGACGATCACTTTCTGGCACGGAATGAATGGCCCTTACAAGACCGCACTTGATGGCATTATTAAGGACTTCAATAACTCGCAAAACAAGTACGTCGTCAAAGGCACTGCGCAGGGCAATTACACCGCCTTGCAGCAGAAGATCATGGCCGGCGCCAAGTCCAAGTCACTGCCGACCATCGCGCAGACGACCTACACCACCGTTCCCGACTATGTTTCCAACGGTTTCATCACCCCGCTGGATCCATACATGCTCAAGGGCAGTGATAAGTTGAGTCAGAGTTCACTGAACGACATCTACCCAGCGTTTATTTCCAGCTCGAAGTATCAGGCAAGTATTACTCCATGCCGTTTTCCAAGTCGACTCGCATCATGTACTACCAGCCAGCGCTCATGAAGAAGCTGGGTGTCACTAAAGTGCCAACGACTTGGGAAGAACTTCAAGCCCTGGGCAAGACGCTCAAGAGCAAGGGCGTGGCAGTGGTCGGCTTTGACCAATCCTTCGATATGGAGCTCGAAGCTTGGCGCGTCAAAATGGCAATGCGCTAGTCACGACCGGACTGAAGGCTAACCTGAACTCCAAGAAGACCATGCAAGTCACCAACATGATTTTCAACATGCTGCAGGACGGCGAAGCCAAGACCGCCGGTGAAGATATTTACGGCGACAAGAACTTCACCTCTGGCAAGACCCTCTTCTACATCGGCTCCTCAGCCGGTGTTTCCTCGATGCAGGAAGATGCACCGAAGGGCTTTGAATGGAACACCACCCCGGTACCTTCTTACAAGGGCAAGAAAGCCACTGAACTGGCCGGCAATGACCTTGTGATGTTCAAGTCCGCTTCGACGGATCAGCGCAAAGGTGCTTGGGCCTTCATGAAGTTCCTCACCTCTAAGAAGGAAACCATCAAGTGGGCTGAACAGACTGGGTACGTGCCGCTGCGCAAGTCCGCGGTCAAGGATGCCGGCTTCCAGAGTTACCTGCAAAAGCACGAAGTGAACAAGGCGGCCGTTGACTCACTGGATTCCGGTTTCCAGTCCACTGCCTTTAAAGGCTTTACCGAGTACCGTAACGACTTGCTTGACGCGGTTGATTCCATGACCACTAAGCACACCAAGCCAGTCGATGCCATGGGCACGCTGCAGAAGAAGACAGAAGCAATTCTGAAAGATGCCAAGTAACCAAAATGAACGACAAAGAGTCGGCCTCGGCCGGCTCTTTTTTTGTCAAACCCCCAGTCCCCAATTTTTGACCGGCCGCGCTCTGCGCTCACCGCGTGACCTTGGCCGCAAAGTGGCGTAAAATGAACCATTACGATTAGGCGGTACAAGCGCGGCCTGCACCGCCGCTAACCAGGAGGATATCATGACGCAAATCAGATTCTTGAATGGACTCACCACAATTGGCGGCAACATCGTCGAATTTTCAACTGACGACAGTCGGGTGATCATGGACTTTGGGGTGGCGGCGGACCTCACCGACGAAACCGTTGCTTCGGCGATCGACCACGGCAAACTGCCAAACGTGCCGGAACTTTTTGGACTAGCGGAAGATCCCTGGCCCATGAGGCCATCTTTATTTCCCATCTGCACATCGACCACATGGGCGCGCTGCAGTACCTCAAGTCTGACATTCCGATTTACCTGTCGGCGCCGAGTTACCAGCTGTACAAAACGCTGATCAGACTGGGCATCGAAAAGCCCGTTCACAATCTCCACCCGTTGCCGTTTGAAACTCCCGTGACCGTTGGCGCGTTCACCGTTGAAGGCTTCGCGTCTGATCACGACGAGCCCGGCGTCATGGCCCTGCTTGTCGGCGATGGTGAGCGCTGGTACGCGCACTCCGGTGACGTTCGTCTCAATGGCCCACACCCCGAACGCGTCGCGCACTGGGCCCAGGTGTTTCACGACAAAAAGCTCGCCATGTTCATGATCGAAGGCACCACGTTCTCCTTTGACACCGAAACGCCGGTTGAAGACCAGGCCCATCCAAGCGTGCCGCTGACCGAGCAAGGCTTCCAGGACCACCTGCTGGCAGTGCTGAAGCAAGCCCCGGCGCTTGTGGCCATCAACCCCTACATCCGCAATTACGCGCGGCTGGCGGCGATTCAAACTGTAGCCCACCAGGCTGGCCGGCAGATGGTTTGGGAAAAGCCGGACGCAGCCGTGCTGACCGAGATGACTGACCAGGCCCCTGACCAAGTCATTGGCGAAACCATCGAGCTGGCAACGATTCGGCAAGCGCCAGCCCAGTATGTGCTGGAAAGCGCCTTTGCGCACTTGGACTGGCTGGCGACTTTGCCGGTTTCGCAGTACGTCCACACCAACGGCGAACCACTGGGCGATTATGATCCCCGCTTTCAGCAACTGAAGGACTTCCTCGCCGCGCATCAGATTCCGCTGCGCTTTCTCTCCTGCTCCGGCCACGCCACGCGCCCGGATCTGATCAAGCTGGCGCAAATGGTCGCACCGCGGATCATCGTGCTTGGCACAGCTTCCACCCGGAACGTGAGGCCAAGGCGCTTGACGCCGCCACCCGCGCGGAAGTGCTGCTCCCGGAAAAGGACCTTTACTACACGCTTGACGAGCCTGACGACGAGGCCTGAAAATCGCCAATTATTTTATGAAAACAATTTTGACCGGGCGGCTTCAATGCCGATGAAAGTGGCATCCCCACAATGTTGCACGCAGTTTTTCAGGGGTTGTCATTTTTCTTTTCGCGGTGAAAAGAGTAAAGTAACTTAGAACAGATTTTAAGGAGGTCACACATGCTCGAGAAACAATTTTACGACCAAATGTTTGCGCATTCGTTCAATATTCCGGTGACAGTGGAATACTGGGACCATACGCAAAAGACATATGGTGAAGGCACCCCAAGTATCACCGTTCACATGAAAAAGGCCATCCCGGTCAGGGACCTGCTTAAAAACGCCTCATTGGCCCTTGGCGAGGCTTACATGCGCGGTGACGTCGATGTGACCGGGGGCGGTCAATTCCCGCTTCAGCAGGTCATCACGGCCGCTTACGAAAGCGCCGGCTCGTTTATGCGCAACAAAAAGCTGATGCGCTTCATTCCGAAGCAATCACACACGGAGAAAAAGAGTAAACAGGACATTCAGGCGCATTACGACCTGGGCAATGATTTCTACAAACTCTGGCTGGACGACACCATGACCTATTCCTGCGCCTACTTTGACGACTGGGATCAGGATCTGACGTCAGCGCAGCAAAACAAAGTCGATCACATCCTCCGCAAGCTCGACCCGCAGCCGGGCCGCCGCTTCCTGGATATCGGCTGCGGCTGGGGCACGCTGATGCTGACTGCCGCCAAGCGCTACCACCTCGACGTCACGGGCATCACCCTTTCGCAGGAGCAGTACGATTTCGTCAACCAGCGCATCAAGGACTTGGGCCTGCAAGATCACGCCAGGGTCCTGCTCGAAGATTACCGCGAACTGACTGATGGGCCGTACGACTACATCACCTCAGTCGGGATGTTCGAACATGTCGGCAAGGAAAACCTGCCCCTGTACTTCAAAGATGTCACCAAGCTCTTGGCCGACGGCGGATCAGCTCTGATCCACGGGATCACCCGGCAGCAAGGCGGCGCCACGAATGCCTGGCTCAACAAGTACATCTTCCCAGGCGGCTACATTCCCGGTCTGAGCGAAAACATTGATAACATTATCAATGCCGGCCTGCAGATTTCCGATCTGGAGCCGCTGCGGCGCCATTACCAGCACACCGTTGAACGGTGGGACGAAAACTTCAACGCCCACCGCAACACGATCCAGCAGAAGTTCGGGTACGAGTTCACCCGGATGTGGGACCTTTACCTTCAGGCCGCTGGTGCCTCATTCGAATCGGGCAACATCGATGTCATTCAGTATCTGGTCACCAAGGCCCCGTCAGGCACCGGTTTACCGTTGACGCGCGATTACATTTACGCGTAAGCGCAGCACAGATCCGCTACAAGCGGGTCTTTTTTTTAGGCCTGGCTTGCAACCGGTTTCTCGTGGCTGGATAATAGATTTAAAAGGAGGTGCGCCGCATGTACGAATTAATGTCTTCGCCCGAGCTGGCTTTGGCGCGTCTTCGCCTGGACGTTGTGCGAGAACTGCTCCTGGATGCGGTCCAGGAAAATGACGCCTTGGCCAACCATCGCCTCCCCAACCTCGAGGCCTTTTACTGGACCCAATTTGGCCCCCTGGAGATCGCGCTTTATGAGGCCGAGCTGAAGCGGGACGAAACGGCCTACCGGATCCGGCTGATTCGTCAGTACCTCAATCGCGGTCTCCCCATCGACCTCCCTGCAATTCAAGTGCGGGTGACGCAGCAGTTTGAAGAACGGGTCCACTCGCTGTCGGTTATGCGCGGTCAGCTGACCACTGCGAGGGAGTACCTCTCCCTGCCAATGTTATCCGCTCCCCAGACGGACGAGCTGAACGCCTTGTACAAGCAGCTGATCAAAGCGTTGCACCCCGATTTACATCCTCATCAAAGCGCCGCCGATGCCAAATTATTTTTGATTGTCCTTGATGCCTATGCAAACGGCTTGCTGGCGGTTTTGCAAACCATCGCGGCGATTCTGGATGATGGCGATGATGAAGCCTTATCACTGCCTGAGTTGCACCAGCAGCTGGCCAAGCTGTTGACCGATTTGGCCAGGGAGCGGAGGCGCAACGTCCAGCTCCATCAAAAGTGGCCGCTCACCATCGAGAAAGAGCTCCAAAACGAGACCTGGCGCGCGCATCACCAGGCCACCTTACAACTGACCCTCAACCAGCTGAAACAGCAGGTCGCCGCCAATATCGTCCTTTACGGGCAGCTGGTGGGCGACTTAGGAGATGAAACCAATGAGTGAATTTGAAATCAAGCCGGTCGCCGGTGGTAGCGGCTTGACCCCTTGGCATGGCGGGATGCCGAGTCAAGCTGAGCATGTTGCCGGAGGAGACGAGATCCTTCTCATCAACCATCACGTCGCAGGGACCGCCCATGTCGCCGACCCAGAAACTTTGACCAGCGACCTGGAACTGGGCATGCAGGTCAAACTGCTGCGCGAGAAAAACGCCTATGACGCGTTCGCGACCAGAGTCGAAACGCCCAGCGGCCGCAAGCTCGGTTACCTCCCAAAGAAAGAAAACATCGTCATCGCGCGCCTGTTAGACGCCGGCCTGAACGTCTACGCCAAGATCACCGATTGGACCATGAAAGGCAATTGGCCCTACATTCGGCTCGACGTGTTTCTGCGGCTCTGAAGACGACAAAAAAATCCAAGCCCACCCGGCTTGGATTTTTTTGTGTTAATAGCGTTCTTTCAGTGCCCGGGCCATTTCACGCTTCTGGTCCTTTTTCTTTAAGGCTTCACGCTTATCATAAAGCTTCTTACCTTCCGCCACGCCAATCAGCACCTTCGCGTAGCCATGCTTCAGGTACATGCGCAGCGGCACTGCGGTTTTACCCTGCTGGGTCAAAGCAGCAAGCAGCTTGGCGATTTCTTTTTTTATGCAGCAAGAGCTTGCGAGAACGCAGCGGGTCAACATTGAACTGATTGCCCTCTTTGTAAGGACTGATGTGCACATTGACCAGCCAGGCCTCATTATTCGTAATGCGAATGAACCATCACGCAAGTTGGTCTTGCCTGCCCGCACCGACTTGATTTCAGTCCCGGTCAGGGCGATTCCCGCCTCGTAAGTTTCGAGAATGTTGTAATCGTGCCAGGCCTTTTTGTTTTGGGCCAGTAGGTTATCGGGCTTTGGCTTCATTTTCTTTGCCATCGGCTCACCTTCCTTGGCTAATGTCTGTTTCCTTTATTACCACCACGGGTCGCGTGACCCTTGACCTGGCTGCCGATCGTGTTGCGGAACGGTTGGCGTGGCCGGTCGGGCGCTTGGCATTGTGCCGCTTGCCTGATCGCCAGGCTTGGGCGCACCGGCCTTGTGGTCATCGTGCCGCGGCTGGCGGCGGGGCTGCTTCGGCACGGCCAGATCGGTTGTCGGGGTGTCAGCCGTCGGCACCAGCGAAAAGTCGACCTGACGCTGTTCAACGTCGACGGCTTCGAGCTTCACCCGCACCGGCTGCCCAATGCGGTAGATATGGTGGGTGCGCTCGCCGATCAGCGCCATCTGGCTTTCCAGGAAGCCATAATAGTCATCCGTCATCCGGGTGATGTGGACCAGCCCTTCAACGGTGTTCGGCAGGGCCACAAACATCCCAAATCCGGCAACGCCGGAAACCACGGCATCAAACTCTTCGCCGACCTTGTCAGCCATGAACTCGGCCTTCTTGAGGTCGTCCACGGCGCGCTCGGCGTCGACACTGTGCCGCTCACGGGTCGAGGCCTGGGCCGCAATGTCCGGCAGCTTCTCCGCCCACTTGGTTTGAACGTTGTCACCGGTCCCTTCGATCGCGTAAGTCCGGATCAGCCGGTGAACGACCAGGTCAGGATAACGGCGAATCGGGCTCGTGAAGTGGCAGTAGTACTTGGCGGCGATCCCGAAGTGGCCAAGGGGCTCGTCAGAGTACCGCGCCTGCTTCAGGCTGCGCAGCATCTTGACGTTGACCATCATTTCCTCTGGTGTGCCGGCGACTTCGGTGTTGACGTTTTGCAGCATCTTTGGCGTCACCTGCTGCCCTTTTTTGATCGGGACCTGCAGGCCGAACGTGGCCAGAAAATCAACAAAGTCCTTGATCCGGTCCTCATCCGGCGTCTCGTGGACCCGGTACAGGAACGGCACGTGCATGCGGTTGTAATGCTCGGCGACCGTTTCGTTCGCTTGCAGCATGAAACTTTCGATCATGCGCTCGGACACGCCGCGCTCGCGCAGCACGATGTCGGTCGGGTGCCTTCATCATCCACAATGATTTTGGCTTCATTTTCCTCAAAGTCAATGGCGCCGCGGCCATGGCGCATCTTGTAAAGGATCTTGTGCAGGTCCGCCATCAGCTTGAGCATTGGGACCAAGTCGCCGTATTCGGCAGTCGCATCAGGATCGCCATCGAGCACCTGGTTGACCTTGTTGTAGGTCAAGCGGCCGTGGGACCGAATGACGCTTTGGTAAATCTCGTGGCTGACCACATGGCCTTCGCCATCGATCTCCATGTCACACGACATGGCCAAGCGATCCTCATTCGGGTTCAGCGAGCAGATACCGTTACTGAGCCGGAATGGCAGCATCGGAATGACACGGTCGACCAAGTAAGTCGAGGTGCCGCGCTTGTATGTTTCTTTGTCCAGCGGCGAGCCTTCCGTGACGTAGTAGGACACATCCGCAATGTGGACACCCAAATGGTAATTGCCGTTGGGCAGCTTCCATGCCACCACCGCGTCATCGAAGTCCTTGGAGTCATCGCCGTCGATGGTGACCACCGGCTGATCGGTGATGTCACGGCGACCCAACCGGTCCTCAGCCGTCACGTGATCCGGAATGCCGTTGGCCTGGGCCATCGCGTCATCCGGGTAATCCACGTAAATATCGTTGGCCAGCACCAGCGACATGATGTCGACCCCAGGCGCGTTCTTGTTGCCCAGGTTCTGAACGATCAAACCGACCATGCTGTTCGGCCGGTCGGCGTTCGGAAACTCGGTGATCTCGGCCATGATCATGTCGCCGCGTTCCGGCACGGTGCCGTTATCCTTGATAAAAATCGGATAGCGCGCCAATTTTTTCTCATGACTGGTGACCGTGCCAATGAACCCGGTCCGACTGTGCTCCGCATCAGACAGCGGCGCGTACTCGCCGACCAAGCGCGTATTCTTGCGCTCGACCACCTTCGTGACCGCGCCTTCAGGGCCGCGGGTGTCGCCGGGCCGGGCCTGGTGCACCACCGTCACTTCGACAGTGTCGCCGTCCATGGCAAACTTGGTGTTCGGCGGGGCAATGAACATATCATTGTCCTGGTCTTCGATGGCAACAAAGCCGAAGCCCTTTTCGTTGCCGTGGAACACGCCTTCCAGGCTCTGCGGCTTGCCGCCGAGCATGTAGCGCTGATTATCGTCTTGATGAATCAAGTCATCATTTTCGAGCCCGGTGAGCGCCTGCACCATCACCTTAAAGTCCTCGGCAGACGTCAATTTGAGCGCGCGATTCAGCGACGCAGTGGAAAAACCGATCTGCGGGTTGCGCCGAAACGTCGCCAGTAATTCATTTCTTAAGTGGCCGACTGTGGTCATACATGTCCCTCGTTTTCTTTTGATAAAAATCTTTCAATCTCTAAATTAATTGGCCGCATCCAAGCGCAGGCCAGCCAAACCACTCACCGCAATTTCGGCTTGCTTAATCAGCTGCGTACGTGCCTGCCTCCAAAAAAAGGCCCCTGTTCACCAGGAGACCTTCGTTAGTGGGATGCCAGATACACTAAGACGAGCGAGAAGGCGAAGAAAAGGACGCCCAGTACAACGGTCACCTTTTCCATAAACGCTTCAAAGCCCCGTGATTTTTGCTTACCAAACAAGTCGGTGGCGCCGCCAGACAGCGCACTTAAAGCATCTTGCTGCTTACTTGGCTGCATCAGGGTCGCGATCACGATGAGGATCGAGTCGATGATGAGTAAATTCGTAAAAAGGGTCTGCAAGTTTTTCCCTCCCTTGCAAATGGTTACTAGTAGTAGATTATCACAAACTCAGCGTCAAGACCAGTCGAGTTTGCGCATCACCACGCGCTGGGCAACCTCGTTAAGACTCCTGCTCACTCATTTTTTTCCGCCAGCTCGTGCAGCCGCTTGCGCACTGCCGCCCGCCGGCTGGCATCGGTCAATATGACCAGGGTATCCCCGCCGTGGATCACGGTGTCACCATGCGGCAACAGGCTGTCCTCGCCGCGTCTGATCGCCATCAGCAGCGTTTCCTTGGGCCACTTAAAATCGCGCACCGCCATGCCGTCCAGAACACTACCGGCGTACACCGGCAGCTCCAGGCGGTCCATGCGGTGAATCGCCTGCAGCCGGTTCTTGGTTGTCATCCGCCGCAGCAGCGACTCATAAATCGGGCCCCACCAACAGGTCGACCACCACATAGGCGACCAAAGACAGCACCGCCATGGCCATCAGGTTGGTCAAGTTGCCCACCATCTCGGTGATTAGCAAAATGGCGGTAAACGGCGCCTTGCCGATGCCGGCGAAGTACCCGGCCATGGCAAAAATGATCAGATTCATCTCGTAGGCGCGCGGCAGCCAGCCGATGTCGCCCATCAGCACCGCGTAAGCCGCCCCAATCACCGCACCAAGCGACAGGATCGGTAGAAAAATCCCGCCGGGGAGCCCGGACCCATACGAAACCATGGAAAAAAACGAACCGCAGCGCAAAAATCACCAGCAGCACCCCAAACGCGGGAATGCTCCTGTTAAACCCAGTGATCAGCCCGTTGCCACCGCCTAAAATGGCCGGATCCAGCAGGCCAATCGGAATCACCAGAAGAAACGGCACCAGCCCCTGCAGCGCCCGCGGAATGTGCGTGTAGGAATACAGCTTGGGCATCGCGAGCAACGTTTTTTTGATACGCGAACCCTAAAACACCAAGCAGGACCCCCAGAAGGAGCAAATGCCAGTACAAAGAAACCGGCAAGGGGCGATCGTAAACCAAGTGCAGAACCGGCACTTCACCAAAGACGTTCAGTGAAATGAAGTTGGCCCCCACGGCGCTTGCCAAACTGGTGATCCATACCAGTGGGCTAAAGTTATGGTAAACCTCTTCAAGCACAAACATGGTGCCGGCAATTGGCGCGTTGAACGCGGCGGCTAAGCCCCCGGCGGCCCCGGCGGCGATCATGATGCGCCGGTCTGACCCGTGTTTCTTAAACCCTTGGGCGACGCCTTGACCCACGGCGGCACCCAGCTGAATCGATGGCCCTTCCCGGCCCAGAAATAGCCCCGGGCCGATACTGATGATCCCGGCGACAAACTTTTTCCAGAGGATCGACCACCAATGAAACTCAAGCTCCCCTTGCAGCTGCCCTTCGACCTGCGGGATCCCGGACCCTGAGATATTCGGCTCACTCTTCAGCATCCAGGCAACGACGAGGCCGGCGGCAATACTGCCCAGCACGATCAGGCCAAGAGCCCTGGGGTCGCCGCGCGATACAGCGACTGCATGAAGGACAAGATCCGCTCGATCGATAATCTAAACGCCGCCACCACAGCGCCAGTCAAAAGGCCCACCAATAGTCCAAAAAGGACGAAGCGCAGCCGCGTGGGATCGACGGTTTTTGAAGCCTTTTGCATGTCACACCTCCAAAGAAACTTATTCCATTATACAGCAAAAAAAAGGGCCGCATAAAATGCGAACCTAACCGCGCCGAAGCGACGGCTCCGTGAACCACAAAATGATGAAGTTGATGAGCAACAACGCGGCCGTGGAGATAAACACGACATTGTAGTTAAAGATCCCGCCGAGCAGCCCGCCCAGCAGGCCCCCAAACATGTTGCCCAGCGCCTGAAACGACTGGTTCCAGGAGAAAATCGCTGAGGTCGCCGAGGCCGGCGAGTTCTTAGTCAGCAGCGTTTGAATCGTGGGGAACAGTGCCCCATCGGAGATCCCAATGGCAAACCGCAGGACCCCGAGCAGAACAACACTGGTGACAAAGCCTTGGGGAAAGTACATGACGACCGCGAACAAGTAACCCGCAATCAGCACTTTGCCGGAGCCGTGTTTGTCCCCATAGTCACCTAGCCGCGGCGCCGCTAAGATGTTGGACAGCCCAGGCAAGGCGGCAATGATCCCGGCCACCAAGGCCACTGGCCCGGCGTTGTGCATCAACTCTTTGATGTAAAGGCTGATGATTGGCGAAATCGACGCGTTACCCAGCTGAACGATCATGGTCGAAATTAGCAGCACAATGATCAGCTTAGGGTTCGCAAATTGGCCCAGCAACCCGGCCAAACCTGATTTGCCGCCTTTCTTACGCGGTGCCGGCACAAAGTACTCTTTGACGAACAGGCTGAGGCAAGGCCCGCCAACATCAACAGCCCGGCAGTGATAAAGAAGGTCACCCGGATCGACATGAACTGGGCCAGCAGCCCGCCAATCACCGGCCCCATCAGCATGCCAGAGGTGGAACCCGTCACCAGCGTGCCAAGTGCCCTGCCGGCGTGGTTGCGTGGCGTCTGCGAGGCGATCAACGCCTGCGCATTCGAAATGAACCCCGAAAACAGGCCCTGCAGCGCTCGCAGACCGATCAGCTGCCAGACGTTGGTGACCAGCCCCATCAGAAACATCGCGACGGCCATGCCGACCGCTGCGCGGATCAGCATGATCTTGCGGCCCTTACGATCGGCCAGCGCGCCCCACAGCGGCGACACAATGGCGGTCACAAAAAAAGTCGCGGCGAACACGAGGCCGGAGTACAGGGAGACTTGTGCCTTGGTGAAATTGCCCAGCTCACCGACATACAGTGACATGAACGGGGTGATTTCGGAAAACGCGATCCCGGCAATAAACGTGCACCCCCACAAGACGTTCAGGTTGCGCCGCCATGGGCTTTTTTTTCCCTTTGTTCTTCGTTCATGATGTCACTCCCCCGTGAGTTGGTAGAATAAAAACAGTCACATAATAGTGTGCGAGTGAATTGTGAAGAAAGTGTGAATTTTTCGGCTGACCAATCAAAAAAAGCACCCTGCAGAATCGCAGGATGCTTTATCGCACTTAACTCAACGTTAAATGTGCACTGGCGCGGGCCAGACTAGTCGATTGCCTTAACGTTGTAGAAGGACTTGCGGCCCTTGTACGTTGCAGACTTGCCGAGTTCGTCTTCGATCCGCATCAACTGGTTGTACTTCGCGATCCGATCAGTCCGGCTCATGGAACCAGTCTTGATCTCGCCGGCGTTGGTTGCAACAACCAAGTCAGCGATCGTCGTATCTTCAGTTTCACCAGAACGGTGAGAAACAACCGCGGTGTAACCGGCTTCCTTGGCCATTTCGATGGCTTCGAAGGTTTCGGTCAACGTCCCGATTTGGTTCAGCTTGATCAGGATGGAGTTGGCAACACCCATATCGATACCCTTCTTCAGGTAATCGGTGTTGGTAACGAACAGATCATCGCCGACGATTTGGACTTTGTCGCCCATCTTGGCGGTGAACTTCTGCCAGCCTTCCCAGTCGTTTTCGTCGATCGGATCCTCGACTGAAACAATCGGGTACTTGTCGATGTACTTCGCCAGCAGATCGATGAATTCGTCGGTCGTGTAGGAAGTATCAGGGTCAGACCACTTCAGGGTGTACTTCTTGGTCTCTGGGTCGTAGAACTCAGAAGAAGCAACATCAAAGGCGATCGCAACGTCTTCGCCCGGCTTGTAGCCGGCCTTCTGAATGGCTTCAACAAGCAGCTCAAAGGCTTCCTCGTTGTCCTTCAGGTTAGGAGCAAAGCCGCCTTCGTCGCCGACGGAAGTGATGTCGCCCTTAGCCTTCAGCTCAGCTTGCAGCGCGTGGAAGGTTTCAGAACCCATGCGAATCGCTTCACGCATGGACTTCGCACCAACAGGCATGATCATGAATTCCTGGAAGTCAACGGTGTTCGTGGAGTGCGCGCCACCATTGAGGACGTTCATCATCGGTGTTGGCATCACGTGCGCGTTAGGGCCGCCAAGGTACTCGTAGAGTGGCAGACCAACTTCGGACGCAGCAGCACGGGCTGCAGCCAGGGAAACGCCAAGAATCGCATTGGCGCCAAGCTTGCCCTTGTTCGGGGTACCATCAAGATCGATCATGGTCTGGTCGATCAGGCGTTGTTCAGTTGCGTCCAAGCCGATAACGGCCTTGGAGATGACGTCGTTCACGTTGCAACGGCCTTCAGAACACCCTTGCCGCCGAAACGGGACTTGTCGCCGTCACGAAGCTCAACGGCTTCGTGTTCACCGGTGGAAGCACCTGACGGAACAAGCGCACGGCCAAAGCCGCCGTCTTCCGTGTAAAGTTCAACTTCAACAGTCGGGTTGCCACGGGAATCAAGAACCTCGCGGGCCAAAACATCTGTAATAATAGACATATGTTTTCTCCTTTTAATCGCCTTTAACAGGCAGAATTTATCGTTTTTAGTTTACCACAGAAAAACTGTGGGATTAGTCTTGGTAGTTGGCCAAGGCAACGAAGCTTTCTGGATCCATCGATGCACCGCCAACCAAGCCGCCATCGATATCAGGCTTGGCCATCAATTCCTTGACGTTTGCAGGCTTAACGGAACCGCCGTAAAGAATGCGGACAGCATCCGCAGTCTCGGCATCGTAAAGCTTCGCAACGATTGAACGAATGTGCGCAACGACTTCTTGTGCCTGATCAGCAGAGGCAGTCTTGCCTGTGCCAATGGCCCAAATCGGTTCGTACGCGATGACGCTGTTTTTCACGTCAGCAGCCGAGATGCCAGCCAGTGCTGCTTCAACTTGAGAAGCAACCCAGTCGTTGGTCTGGCCAGCTTCACGCTGGTCGAGACTTTCACCACAGCAGATGATTGGCAGCAGGCCATTCTTCAAAATGGCCTTCGCCTTTTTGTTGATGTCCTGGTCAGTCTCGTGGAAATAGCCGCGGCGTTCGCTGTGGCCGATCACGACATAGTCCAGACCCATGTCCTTGAGGGCTTTCGGGCTGGTTTCACCAGTGAAGGCACCAGCATCTTCGAAGTAGCAGTTTTCTGCCGCAGTCTGAAGTGGTGTGCCCTTGGCGCCGGCCACCAGTGTGGTCAGGTCAATTGCAGGAGCAGCAATGACGGTCTGAACCTTGCTGGATTCAGGGAGCTTACCCTTAACGCCGTCCAGGAATGCTTGTGTTTCTTCCGGGTTCTTGTTCATTTTCCAGTTCCCGGCCATGATAGGTGTGCGCATAATTAACTTCCTTTCAGACTGAAGCTTACTTGTCGGAAATTGCCGCGATGCCTGGCAGAGTCTTACCTTCCAGGTATTCAAGGCTTGCGCCACCGCCAGTGGAGATGTGAGTGATCTTCGGTGCGATGCCGAGCTGCTTGGCAGCGGCGGTCGAATCACCACCACCAATGATCGTGGTTGCGTCTTTGAGATCGCCAAGGGCTGTGCCGACTTCCAAGGTGCCTTTAGCATAGTTCGGCATTTCGAACACGCCCATTGGGCCGTTCCAAACAACCGTCTTGGCACCATTAAGCGCATCCTTGATGTCCTGAATGGACTTAGGACCGATATCCAAAGCCATGTAACCGTCAGGAATGGCGCCTTCAACAACTTTGTGCGGCGCATCATTCGAGAACTCGGTTGCGACCACGTTGTCAACTGGCAGCAAAAGCTTGTCGCCGGCTTCGTCCATAATCTGCTTTGCCAGGTCAATCTTATCCTTCTCAACCAGTGACTTGCCAACCGACAGGCCCTTAGCCGCGTAGAAGGTGTATGTCATACCGCCACCGACGATGATCTTGTCAGCCTTAGGAACCAGGTTGCGGATCACGCCGATCTTGTCAGAAACCTTCGCCCCACCTAAGATGGCAACGAATGGGCGCTTCGGGTTTTCAACCGCGTTGCCCAAGAACTTGATTTCCTTTTCCATCAAGAAACCAGCAGCCGTTTGCGGCATGTTGGACGCAATGCCGACGTTGGAAGCGTGCTGACGGTGAGCGGTACCGAACGCATCGTTGACGAACAGGTCGCCCAGGGATGCCCAGTACTTGCCCAGTTCAGGATCGTTGCCGGATTCTTTCTTGCCGTCAAGGTCTTCAAAGCGCGTATTCTCCATGACGAGAACGTCGCCGTCGTTCATCTTAGCGATTGCGTCTTCAAGTTCCTTGCCACGAGTGGCTGGGACAAAGGTAACCGGCTTCTTCAGCAGTTCGGAAAGACGCTCTGCAACTGGACGCAGGCTCAACTTAGCCTTGTCTTCTTCGGTCTTCACGCGGCCCAAGTGAGACAGCAGGATTGCCTTGCCGCCATGGTCGATCACGTATTGGATCGTTGGCAGTGCTGCCACGATACGGTTGTCATCACCGATGACGCCGTCTTTGATCGGCACGTTGAAATCAACGCGGATCAGGACTTTTTTGTCCTTCACGTCTAGATCAGAAACGATCAATTTAGCCATTGAATAAAACCCTCCTAAAATGTTGGAATGCTTTGTGCACATCCACCTGGCCACTGGGGACTAGGTTTGCCCTACCAAACCAGCGGTTTGGCACGGCAAGCCCAGCCCACAATAGGCCGGGAAATGCGCGTGTGTTTTTGCACATTCTGTCATAAAAAGAAGGCGGAGGGAGATACTCCCTCCGCCCCCTTCATAACGGTTGAAATCGTTAATGCTCTAAGGTTTTAAATTAGAGAGTCGCGAACTTCAGCAGGGTACGAATCATCTGGCAAGTGAAGCCATATTCGTTGTCGTACCAAGCAACCGTCTTAACCAGCTGGTAGTCACCGGCGGTCGTTACTTCGGTCTGGGTAGGGTCGAAGATTGAGCCGTAGGTTGTGCCGATAACGTCAGACGAAACGATCTCGTCAGCGTTGTAGCCAAAGCTTGGGTTGCCGTCAGTGTGCTTCTTGATCGCAGCGTTGACCTGGTCAGCCGTCACGTTCTTGGTCTTCAGGATGGAAACCAATTCGGTCAGGGAGCCGTCAACAACGGAGACACGCTGTGCGTGGCCCTGAAGCTTGCCGTTCAGTTCTGGGATAACGATGCCGATAGCCTTAGCCGCACCAGTTGAGTGAGGGATGGTGTTAACAGCAGCAGAACGCGCAGCGCGCAGGTTGCCACCGCGAACAGGGCCGTCAAGCAGCATCTGAGTGGAGGTGTAAGCGTGAACCGTTGTCATGGTACCAACTTCGATGCCGAATTCCTTGTTCAGGAAGTAAGCCATTGGGGCCAAGCAGTTGGTCGTGCAAGAGCCGGCAGAAACAATCTTGTCGTTTGCGTCCAAGGTGTCATCGTTGACGTTGTAAACGATGGTCTTGATCTTGCCAGCAGGTGCGGAAATCAGAACACGTTCTGCGCCGGCATCCAAGTGAGCCTGAGCCTTTTCAGCTGAGGTGTAGAAGCCTGTGCATTCCAGAACGTACTGAACGCCGTCGTTCTTAACCCAAGGAATGTTCTGAGCCTGAGGTTCAGCATAAACACGGTATTCCTTGCCGTTAACAACGATACCGTTGTCGGTAGCGCTGACTTCACCAGGGAATGTACCATGAGTAGAATCGTACTTCAGCAGGTGAGCCAACATCGCTGGGCTGGTCAGATCGTTGATGGCAACAACTTCAATATCGTTGCTCTTGGCACCTAATTCAAAGATGCGACGGAAGGCCAAACGACCGATACGGCCAAAACCATTGATACCAATTTTAACAGTCATGCTAAAATTTCCTCCTTTAGGAAATAAGAGTTTTATTCTAACGGGTTTCCCCAGTTAAAATCGCATTTGAGGCGCCAACGTCCGTGATGAGCCACGTCCGACTTGGCGCATTTTTCATATATGCCGTGATCGCCTTAGCCTTGGAACGGCCCCCGGCAACCGCAAACACATATGGGATATGATCAAGATCCGGAATCTGCAACCCAATTCTTGGGATCTTGTAAATCACCTTGCCGCTCGCATCAAAGAACGTGCCGAAAGTTTCTGAAACAGCATGTTGCTTGGTGAGCTTGGCAATGGCCTCAGGAGACATTGATCGGCGCTTGGCCATGACCAATGCATCCCCTATACTATGAATCACTACCTGGGCATTGTCAATCAATTGCAGCACTTCGCGCACGGAGGGTTCCTGAAGTAATGGCTGGTAAGTTTTCGCACTCACGTTTTCAGGAATGTACAACACGCGGTACTTGCTGTCCGTCGCTTCGGCCATGCTGGCCGCCACGGAATTGGCTGAATCGCCACCGCCTCGCCGACCCCGCCGCGGGCCGGCACAAACGTGAGCTCACGCCCGGCAGACAGCTTGTAAGTCATCTGCTGAGCCACGCGCGCCATTGTCGTGCCGCCCATCACTGCGATGGTCAGCTGACCGCTAGGCAAAATCAGCTGCAGCGTTGAATTCAGTTCCTTGCCCATTTCGTCCAACACCCGGCTGCTTTGATCAGCGTCCCCACTGACAATCAAGCAGTGGTCAATGCCGAGCTTATCGGCGAGGTGCTTCTCGTCTTCCTTAAACCCCAGCAGTCGATTCATAAACTGCTCCAGGCCTTGAAAGACTTCGATGCCCTGGCTGGTAAGGACCATTCCAGACTTCGAGCTTTTGATCAGGCCTTGCTTCCGGAGAAACTCGGTCTCCGTCCGCAGGACCCGTTCGCTTAGTTTCATCTGCTCGGCTAACGCCCGTCTACCGACCGGCGACATCCAGCTGATGAACTGCAAGATCTGATAACGTTGCGTAATCACACCCATAAAGTCTGGGGCGATTGCTTCGATCCAAGCGAACTCAGAATGCATTGCTCATTGTCCTTCTTGTGGGTCGTTTGACGTCCTACCGTGTCACCTAGTGACCCAGTGGTGGCAAAAAAAATTTTGGGACCCCAGCTAACCCGGATCTCCCTTACCAACGCTTTCTATTATAGCCGCCTCGTGAAAACGGTGCAAGAGATTTGCCCAAAAGGCGAAAACTCTTCCCATATTAGAAGAATTGTTGCCCAAATACCGCTTTTTTTTCGTAAAGAAACCGATTTCCAAATTTAGTGGCGCGATTTTCAAACTTGGTCATTCGGGACCCTTCTCACCTGTTTTTCATTAAAAAAAGCACCGGCACGTTAACGCCGGTACTTAGATGACCCCTTACTTCTGGTCGGCCTTCGACGTCAAGATATCGTCGATCAAGCGTAATCCTTGGCCTCCTGCGCGGTCATGTAGTTATCCCGCTCAGTGTCCTTCTTGATCTTGGCTTCAGTCTGGCCGGTCGCGTCAGACAAAATCTTGTTCAACTTCTTGCGTGACTTCAAGATTTCTTCCGCCGCAATTTCGATTTCTGTTTGCTGGCCCTGAGCACCACCGGATGGCTGGTGAATCAGGATCTCTGAGTTTGGCAGCGCAAAGCGCTTGCCCTTGGCTCCGCCCGCCAACAGCACGGAAGCCATGGACGCTGCCATGCCAATGGCGATGGTCTGAACATCCGCGTGGATCAGGTTCATGGTGTCCAGCATCGCCAGACCGGAGGTGATCACACCGCCAGGGCTGTTGATGTAAAGGTAAATGTCTTTATCAGGATCTTGTGCGTCCAGGAACAGAAGCTGGGCAATGACCGAATTGGCAACTTGGTCGTTGATTTCCCCAGACAGCATAATGATCCGGTCTTTAAGCAAGCGAGAGTATATGTCATACGAACGCTCGCCGCGGCTGGTTTGTTCAATAACTGTCGGAACTAGCATAGTGGAACCTCCTAACGAGTATTTAGCACTCTTAAAACTACAGTGCTAAGCTTAGCACTAACGTCAAAAAAAAGGTCAAAGTCTTTGACCAAAGTTTTTTTCGGTCAGCGTTAGTTTAGCATATTCCACTTGCCAGGTGCGCTGGTAAGCGCCTTTCAGCCAACAAAAAAACGCCAACCAAGTGGCGTTTCTCTTTTGAATGCTGCGCAGCCCGGGAGTCGAACCCGGATTTCGAGAACCGGAATCTCACGTGCGATCCATTACACTAACCGCGCAAGTACTCAATTATTTTACGGGAGCGCGCCGCAAAATGCAAGCGTCAGCGCAAATTCCCCTCAAAATCGAGGCATTGCGTGCTTACTGAAGCTTCTCGTCCGGAATGGCCGTCAGGTGCTGATCGACCGTATCGACCTGCGCCTTGATGGCTTCGTACTTTTCGCTCGGGAAGTTCAGGTAGGCCATGCATGAGCCACATGGTCATAGATCTCATCGCGCATGTCCTTGGCTTTCTGAGTCAAGCTGACATCAACCCGGCGTTCGTCTTGCGCCGAGCGCTTCCGTGAGATCCAGCCGTCCTTCTCCATCCGCTTCATCAACGGCGTTAGAGTCCCAGAGTCTAGATTCAGCGTCTGCCCCACCTCTTTGACCGACATCGTCCCGTGCTCATAAAGGGAAAGCAAGGTGATGTACTGCGGATAGGTCAGCTTGTACTTAGCCAGTGCTTGAGAATAAAAATGATTAAACTGCTTCTGTGCTTTGTAAATGGAAAAACACAGCTGTTCATTCAATCGAATCGGTTTAGTCATATGCTCGCCTCCAGTGACGTCATACCCAACGGTTCTATCGAGTTTATTGTAGACGATTTAATTAGGTAATGGAAGTGTCAACTTTCGCTGGGCTGGCGACTCCCCTCTGCAATCTGATTAAGCTTCCGCAGCCGGTGATTGATGCCTGATTTCGAGATCACCCCGCTTGGCACCATTTCCCCCAGTTCCTTCAGGGAAACATCGGGATGGGCCAGGCGCATCTCGGCAATTTCCTTCAGCTTAGGCGGCAACCCTTCCAACAGCCCGCGGTCTCTGAGGTAGTTGATATTTTCGATTTGACGCTGGGCCGCATCAATGGTTTTGTTCAGATTAGCCGTTTCACAGTTGACCAACCGGTTCACCGAGTTGCGCATATCGCGAACGATCCGGACATCTTCGAATTTGAGCATCGCCGTCGTGGCCCCAATCACCCGAAGAAAATCGGCAATCTTTTCTGCTTCCTTCAAGTAAACAATCCAGCCACTGCGCCGCTCTACCGTCCGGGCATTGAGGCCAAAGTCATTCATCATCTTGAGCACGTCGTCGTTGTGATCCTTGTACAGGGAATAAATCTCCAGGTGATACCGTGACGTCTCTGGGCTGTTGACTGATCCGCCGGCCAAGAACGCGCCCCGTAAATATGACCGCTCTCGCTGCGGTTCATTCAGCACTTTGCGCGACACCGCCGTCATGATGGCCATGTTGCGCCCATCTAGAATGTCCAGGTCTTCAAGCACCGCATTGACGCCGGTGGCGAGGCGGACCACATACTGATTGTTCTTTTTGAGCTTCATTTTCCGCCGGACGATCAGGTTGGCCTCATGATGATACACCTGGCGAATGAGGCTATAGATGCGCCGGGCAATGGCCGGATTCTCGGTTTGAACATTCAGGACAAATTGGTGGTCCTGAATCGTTAAACTGCCGTTCATCCGAATCAACGCGGACAGCTCAGCTTTGGCGTGCTCGGGATGGACCTCAAGTTGGGTGAGCTCTTTTTTGACTGTACTGGCAAAACTGGCCATCCACTCACCGCTTTCTCTTTTTCATCGTGCCGACTTGAAAGGCTAAATTCAGGATCTCCGAGGCCACCTTGTCGCCATCGTGAAAGACGCCACGGTCCCGCAGCTTCAAAAAGTCCGCGGAAATCACCCGGCAGCCTAAATCGCGCAAGCCTTGATAATCCGGCCGGACGGGCACCAGGATTTCGTTGTACTTTTGCGCATCGAGCGCGTTCTTTGGCACTTGTGCGATGTTGACCAGCACGGTATCGACAAAATTGGCACCCAAGTGGCGATTGAGCACCCGGACGTGATCGGCATCAGTAAAGTGTTCAGTCTCCCCTTTTTGCGTCATGATGTTGACGACGTAAATCACCTCGGCCCGGGTCTTGAGCACCGCCTGACCCAAGTTCTTGATCATCAGGTTGGGCAGCACACTGGTAAACAGACTCCCCGGCCCCATCACCACCACATCGGCCGCGAGAATGGCGTCGACCACCTCAGGCATGGCCTTGGGTTCAAGGTCATCATCGGTGTCGGTCACCCAGACGCGCTTGATGTGTTTACCGGCAGCCGTGATTTCCGCTTCACCGGCCAGCGTGGAGCCGTCGGTAAATTCGGCGTGCAGCGTCAGCGGCCGATCACTGGCGGGGTAGACATGGCCATCAACCTTCATCATTGACGACAAGGTCTGAACCGCCTGAAAAATCCCGCCGCCCATTTCCGAGAGAGCCGCAATAATTAAGTTGCCGATCGCATGCCCGGCAAAAAAACTGTCACCGCTCTCGAACCGGTACTGAAAAACCTGCTTTTCCAGTTCAGGCATGTCAGATAAGGCCACGAGAACATTGCGAATATCACCAGGCGGGACCACGTTGATGTAGTTGCGGATCACCCCGCTGGAACCGCCGTCGTCGGCCACAGTGACCACCGCCGTCACATCGGCATTTTGCTCGCGCAGGCTCTTGACGATCACCGGCAACCCGGTCCCGCCGCCGATGACGACGACTTTGGGGCGTCTGCCGCGAATCACGCGGATCGTTTTTGTTTCATTCGGCATCATGAGCGGTTCACCGTCGCTTTCCGTTTATTGACATCACGGTGGGTAATATCAACTGGGTACCCCGCCGTCTTGAAGGCCTGCCCGATTCTCTCCGTGAAGGCAACGCTGCGGTGTTGACCGCCGGTGCAGCCGATGGCGATCGTCACGCTGCTTTTGCCCTCTTTTTTTATATTGAGGCGTGATACTGGCCAGCAGGTCGTAAAACTTCTTGTAAAAATCCTCGGCTGCAGGATTATCCATCACGTAGTCGTAGATTCCTGATCACGACCGTCGCGATTGCGGAACTTTTGGACATAGTAGGGGTTGGGCAAAAACCGCACATCCATCACGATGTCGGCATCAATGGGCAGGCCGTACTTGAACCCAAAGGACATGACCTCAAGATGAAAGGTCGGATGGTCAGCCGTTTTAAAGATGACAAACAGCTTCTCACGCAGCTGCCGCGGCGACAGGTTGGTGGTGTCGATCACCACCTGGGCGCGGTTGCGCAGCTCAGTCAGCAGGCCCCGTTCCTCCTTGATGCCATCCATCAGTCGGCCCTCTTGGGCTAGCGGATGGCTGCGCCTGGTTTCCTTGTACCGGGACACCAGCTCAGCGTCGGTGGCGTCAAGAAACAGGATCTTGGTGGTCACAAAGGAGGTGTTGTCCAAATTGGCGAGCATGTCGTTGATCTGGTCGTAGAAAGCATGACTGCGAAGATCCACCACAAGCGCGATCTTTGTGATTTTGCCATTTTCTTTCATCAACTCCCAGAACTTGGGTAATAGCGCCGGGGGCATGTTGTCGACGGTAAAATAGCCAAGGTCCTCAAATGACTGCATGGCAACAGTCTTTCCGGCCCCAGACATCCCGGTGATCACCACGAGGTTAATCGAGTCTGCCATCCTATCCCTTCTTTCTTTTGCTATTGTAACATGCCGGGCGTGTCATCAACAGTCCTGGCGTCTCTCCGCGCAAGGCGAAAATCGCCTAGCGCCGGTCCACCAAACCCCGCCACGTGCACAAACGCCTCTGCTCCACGACTTTAAACCCGAATCGTGGCGCAAAGGCGCATGTACTTTTGGGCTAAAACTGCTTTATCTCACAGCCTCAGCAACAATCAGATTTGACGCCGCGCAAAGGCGGTGAGGATCGCATTGACCCCGAGAATGAAGAAGGCTGTCGCCAGCAAAATAATCAATCCGACGGCTGCCACCACCGGCTGCATGATCAGCAGCAGGCTGACCACCACGGCGAAAATATCAAGAATCAGCGTCAGAATAAACCAGCCGGTCCCAGCTTCGCGCATGTGACCCGCGTTGACCAGATTGGCAATACTGTCGACCAGAAACCAAATCGCAAACAGGTAAGCCAGCGTGATCGCACCAGACTCGAGATCAAACAAGAAGACGAGCCCCAGCAGGACATCGAAGATTCCGGCAATCAGGCTGATCCAAGCCAGGCCGCCGGTCAAGGCGCGCAGCTTCGTAAAGCTGGCTAAAATCGCGATGCCGCGGATAATCGCGACTAACGCAAACAGAAAGGTCAAGGTTGCCATCGTGGCACCTGGGTGATTCAGAACGACGATTGCCGCCAGGATCAATGCAATCCCGGTGAACAATTCGCCCCAGTCAAAGCCAAAGTGTGTCTGTCTAAACATAATTTGCCACCTCTTGAGTTCATCATACTGACTCGACCATTAATCCACAAGGCAAACTGAGCGCTGCCTACCGCGCTGCCGCTTGACTAGCGGCCCGGGCCTTGTCCCTGGTCAGAATCGGGCCAAGGTACTGACCGGTGTACGAGGCTTTGACCTTTGCCACCTGCTCAGGGGTGCCAGTGGCGATCACCTGGCCGCCGCCGTCCCCGCCTTCGGGGCCCAGGTCGATCAGCCAATCGGCCGTCTTGATCACATCGAGATTATGCTCAATCACCAGGACCGTATTGCCTTCGTCGACCAGCCGCTGAAGCACATCCAAGAGCTTGCGGATGTCGTCAGTGTGCAGGCCGGTGGTCGGCTCATCCAAAATGTAGAAGTTACGTCCGGTCGAGATCTTCTGCAACTCAGAGGCAAGCTTCATGCGCTGCGCCTCGCCGCCGGAAAGCGTCGTGGCGCTTTGGCCCATCTGGACGTACCCTAAGCCAACATCGACAATGGTTTGCAGTTTGCGCGCGATCTTCGGGATCGCCGCAAAAAAACTTCACGGCCTCGTCGACTGTCATGTTCAACACGTCGGCAATACTCTTGCCCTTGTAGGTGACTTCGAGCGTTTCCGAGTTATACCGCGTCCCATGACAGACTTCGCAAGGCACATAGACATCTGGCAGGAAATTCATTTCGATTTTGATGATCCCGTCGCCTTTGCAATGCTCGCACCGGCCCCCCTTCACGTTGAATGAGAACCGGCCTTGCGTGTACCCGCGCAGCTTGGCCTCATTGGTTTGGGCGAACAGCGCACGGATATCGTTGAAGACGCCCGTGTAGGTCGCAGGGTTGCTGCGAGGCGTGCGCCCAATGGGACTCTGATCGATATCGACCAGCTTCTCAATGTTCTGCCACCCCATCAGCTTGGCGTATTTGCCCGGCTTTTCCGAATTGCGGTACAGTTTTTGCGCCAGCGCGCGCTTTAGGATCGAATTGACAAGGGTGGATTTACCGGAGCCAGAGACACCGGTCACCCCGATAAACTTCCCCAGGGGAAAGTCCACGTTGATGTGCTTCAGATTATGCTCGGCCGCACCTTCGACCCGGATCACCTTGCCGTTGCCCGGCCGTCTGGTTTTAGGCACAGGAATAAACTTCTTGCCTGCCAGGTACTGACCAGTCAGAGACTTTGCCGACCGCATGACCTGCTTCGGCGTTCCTGCGGCCATGATGTGACCACCGTTATCGCCGGCACCGGGTCCAACATCGATGAGATAATCGGCGGCCAGCATGGTGTCCTCATCGTGTTCAACCACGATGAGCGTATTGCCCAGATCGCGCATTTTCTTCAGCGAGGCGATCAACCGGTCGTTATCGCGCTGATGCAGGCCAATTGAAGGCTCATCCAAGATGTACAGCACCCCAGACAAGTTAGACCCGATTTGAGTGGCCAACCGAATGCGCTGGGCCTCTCCGCCGGATAACGTGCCGGCGGAGCGGGACAAGGTGAGGTAATCCAGACCCACGTTTTCCAGGAACGTCAGGCGATCGTTGACTTCCTTCACGATTGGCTGGGCGATCACCTGCTGGTTGGGGGTCAGCTTAATGCTCTTGAAGAACGGCAGGGCGTGCTTGATCGAGAGGTTCGAGGCATCTGCGATATCCTTGCCTGCGACCTTCACGGCCAACGCCTGACGGTTCAGCCGCTTGCCGTGGCACACGGGGCAAACCAACGCGGTCATGTACTGCCGCATTTGATCGGAGCCGAACGGCGAATTATTCGCGTGGTAGCGCCGTTCAATGTTTGGCAGCACGCCTTCAAACGGCGCCGTCACGTCGCGGACCCCGCCAAAATCAGAGTCGGCGTGAAAATGGAACTTCTTCCCGTGACTGCCGTTCAGGACGATGTCGCGCTGCCGCTCGGTCAGCTTGTTGAATGGCTTGTCAATTGGAATCTTAAACGCCTTGCAAGCCTGTTCCAGCATGGCCGGGTAATACGTCGAGGAGGCCGAGTACCAAGCGGCAACGGCCCCCTGCTGAATCGACTTGGTCGGATCCGGCACGACCAAATCAACATCGACGGTCAGCTTCTCGCCCAACCCGTCACACTCGGGGCAGGCCCCAAACGGCGCGTTGAACGAAAACAGCCGCGGCTCAAGCACACCAATCGTAAAGCCGCACAGCGGGCAGGCAAAGTGCTCGGAGAAGACCAGCGGCTCCCCGCCGATCACGTCCACGTTCGCGTAGCCGTCAGACAGGCGCAGTGCAGCTTCAAACGAGTCAAACAGCCGGGAGCGATTGTCGGCATCCCCGTGCTTCACCACGATGCGGTCGATCACGATATCGATATCGTGATTCTTGTTTTTATCCAAGTCGACGTCGGCACTCGCGTCCATGATCTCGCCATCCACGCGCATCCGCACGTAACCCTCACGGACGATTTTCTCGAGGACTTTTTTGTGGGCCCCTTTTTTGCGGCGAACCACCGGTGACAGGATCTGAATGCGGCTCTTGTCGGGCAGCTTCTGCACGCGGTCGACCATCTGCTCAACGCTTTGACTGGAAATCACCGTGCCATCGTTGGGGCAGATGGGTGTGCCAATGCGCGCCCACAATAAACGCAGGTAATCATTAATTTCCGTTACCGTGCCGACCGTTGACCGCGGGTTTTTCGACGTTGTTTTCTGATCAATCGAAATGGCTGGACTGAGGCCGTCGATTGAGTCAACGTCCGGTTTGTCCATTTGCCCTAAAAATTGGCGGGCGTACGCGGAAAGGCTCTCCACGTAACGGCGCTGGCCTTCAGCGTACAGTGTGTCGAAAGCCAAACTGGACTTGCCGGAACCACTCAGCCCCGTCATGACCACCAGTTTATTTTTGGGAATGGTCACATCGATGTTCTTCAGGTTATGGGCTCTTGCCCCGTGGATCACAATTTTATCGTTAGCCATAAATCCTCACTTTTCTGCTTCTAGTTCCAGTATTGTGTCACGCAGCGTGGCCGCCTGCTCAAAGTCGAGTTTCTTCGCCGCCGCCTGCATCTGCGTCCGCAGGTTGCCGATCAGCTGCTTCCGGTCGGCCTTGCTCATGTCGTGCAGATCCACCTCGGCAAAGCTGCGGTCCTTGTCCGGATCCGCACTACCGCTGGTATCGACCGCCGTGATCGCATCCCGTATCGGTTTCACAATGGTCTTTGGGGTGACGTGGTGTTTCTCGTTGAACGCCATTTGAATCGTCCGCCGCCGTTTGGTCTCATCGATCGCACCTTTCATCGAATCCGTGACGGAATCCGCGTACATGATGACCTTCCCGTGCTCGTTGCGACTCGCCCGCCCAATCGTCTGAATCAGCGACCGCTCGGCGCGCAGGAAGCCTTCCTTGTCGGCATCCAGAATCGCGATCAAAGAGACTTCAGGCACATCGATCCCTTCACGCAACAGGTTGATGCCGACCAGCACGTCGTACTTACCCAAGCGCAAGTCGCGGATGATTTGCGTCCGCTCCAGCGTTTTAATGTCGGAGTGCAGGTAGGCGACCTTAATGCCCTCTTCCTTGAGGTAATCGGTCAGATCCTCCGCCATTTTTTTGGTGAGCGTGGTGACAAAGACGCGCTCGTTCTGCTCGACCCGCTTGTTGATTTCCGAGGTCAGGTCATCGATCTGCCCCATAATCGGCCGCACTTCGATTTCCGGATCCAACAGCCCGGTCGGCCGAATGATTTGCTCGGCAACGTCTTCCTTCGGCACGCGGTCCAGCTCGTACGGGCCAGGGGTCGCGCTGACGTAGAGAATCTGGTTCACGTGCTGCTCAAACTCATTGAGCTTAAGCGGCCGGTTGTCCAAGGCAGAAGGCAGCCTGAACCCATAGTCGATCAGGGTCTGCTTGCGGGCGCGGTCGCCGTTGTACATGGCGCGGACCTGAGGCATGGTGACATGGCTTTCGTCGACCATGATCATGAAGTCTTTGGGGAAAAAGTCCAACAAGGTGTAAGGCGGTTCGCCGGCCTTGCGCCCCTCCATGTGCCGGGAGTAGTTTTCGATCCCGTTGGTGTAGCCCATTTCGCGCAGCATTTCAATGTCGTAATTCGTCCGCTGCTCCAAGCGCTGCGCTTCAAGCAGCTTACCCTGATCTTGCAATTCCTTTAACCGCTGGGTCAATTCCTTAGAGATGCCTTCGATCCCGCGTTCCATCGCGTCATCTGAGGTCATAAAGTGAGTCGCCGGGAAGATGGAGACTTGCTCCCGCTCGCCAACAACCTCACCGGTCAGGGCGTCGACCTCGGTGATGCGATCCACCTCATCACCAAAAAAAACTCGACGCGAATGGCGTGATCGTCGCGACTCGCCGGGAAAATTTCCACGACGTCGCCGCGCACCCGGAACCGACCGCGCTGAAAATCAATGTCGTTCCGTTCGAACTGGATGTCGACCAGCTGCCGCAACAGCGTGTTCCGGTCAATTTCCATGCCCTTCCTGATGGAAAGCACATGGTCTCGGTACTCCGTTGGTGAGCCCAGTCCGAAAATCGAGGACACTGAGGCCACCACGATCACATCGTTACGCTCCAGCAGTGCCGCCGTCGCACTGTGCCGCAGCTTATCAATCTCATCATTGATCGCCGAGTCTTTTTTCGATGTACGTGTCGGAACTCGGCACATACGCCTCTGGCTGATAGTAATCATAGTAGGAGACGAAATACTCGACCGCGTTGTGGGGAAAGAACTGCTTGAACTCGCCGTAGAGTTGCCCTGCCAAGGTTTTGTTGTGTGACAAAATCAGCGTGGGTTTATTGAGGTTCGCGATGACGTTGCTCATGGTGAAGGTCTTCCCAGTCCCCGTGGCCCCCAGCAAGATCTGCTCTTTTTTTGCCCGCCTTGAAGCCCTTGGTGAGCTTGGCGATGGCCTGAGGCTGATCCCCGGCCGGGGCGTATGGTGAGACCAATTCAAATTTCTTATCAGCGATTCGTGTGATCATATGATTACCTCCAGTGGCCCGGCGTCGCAATCGGCGCCAAAGCTAGGCCCTGCAACAAAAAAGTCGGAACCGAGATCCCAACTTTTGACTGACACTTATTATACCATAGCGAACAAATATTCGTGCTCACCCTCACTATTTTTTTTGCCATCACGGACCGCGTCAATTTCTTCAGCATATCGCGGTCGGCAAACTCCTCATTGAGCATGTCCGGCAGGATCTCTTTCAAGAAATACTGGACACTCGGCCGGGCCTCAAAGCTCATGATCACGCTGAGACTCTCTGTGTAAATATTGACAAACACGCGCTCTGGATTGCCCTTTTCAATCTCGCCGAACGATTCGTAAAGCAGATCCACCTTATCCGAAATGCTGAGGATCTGCCCCTCCAGCGTGTCGTCTTTGCCTTCGCCAAGCCGGCGGCGGTAGACGTCCTGGTACTCGGCAGGAATCTCGTTTTGAATGAAGTTTTCGGTCATCGATTCCTCGACGTCCGCCAGCATGGACCGCAAGGCCGGGGTCGCGTATTTGACTGGCGTCTTGATGTCACCGATAAATCGCTCGGTGTAGTCGTGGTTCAACGCCTTTTCGTAGAGCATCTGCCAGTTGACCGCGTTGCCCGCGTGTTCCTCAATGTCGCCCAGCATCTGGGCGATCTCGGCCACTTTGAACGAGTGCGCCGCAACGCTGTGCTCCGCGTACTTGAAGAACCCCGGTGCCCGCCGCAGCGTCTCCAAATTGCCCAATCCTTGAATATATTGATGCATGCCCATGATGCTGGCCTCCTCACGCAAATTTTAAAAAGCTTACCACGCCGATGGTCATGATTCAACCCTCGGCACCCCTGCCAGTGGCGTGACCAGACTCACCCCACGGGACAAAAACAGGGCCTCTAGTGCCAGGCCCTGACTTCATCATGAGTTTTTAAAATTGGTCAGTGCAGTCTCAAAGTCCGCCAGCTTTTTGTCTGCGGCATCCTTCGAATCCGCCACCGTACCCACGTAGAACTTGACCTTCGGCTCGGTGCCGGACGGCCGGATCGCGATCCAGGTGCCATCAGCAAGAAGATACTTCAGCACGTCGGAAACCGGCATGTCGATCGCCGTGCTGGTGCCATCCGCGTTGGTCTTGCGCTGCAACTTGTAATCCTCGGTCGAAACCACTTTGACGCCCGCAAAATCAGCCGGGCTTTCCTCACGGAACTTGGTCATCAAGCCGCCATTTCTTTTGGCCCCTCAAGGCCTGGGAAGTCTAAGCCAACCGTTTTTTTCCGCGTAGTGCCCGTAACGATCATACAGGCCCTGAATGCCATCCCACAGCGTCTTACCTTGGGACTTGTAGTACGCGGCCACTTCCGCCAGCAGCACTGTGGACTGAATGGCGTCCTTGTCACGCACAAACGGCTTGATCAGGTAACCGTAGCTCTCCTCAAACCCGAAAAGAAACTCGTGGCTGCCGGTTTCCTCGTATTGTTTGATCTGATCGCCGATGAACTTAAAGCCGGTTTCCACGTTGATCATCTCAACGCCGTAATCCTTGGCAATCGCCGTTGCCAGCTCGGTGGAAACAATCGACTTCACCACGGCCCCGTTAGCCGGCAGCGTGCCGGCCTGCTTGCGGGCCTCAAGGATGTAGTGCAGCAGCAGACTGGCAATCTGATTGCCGGTCAGCAGCTGATAACTGCTGCCAGTCCAAACCGCGGTGCCCAATCGGTCGGCATCCGGATCAGTCGCGATCAGGACATCCGCATGACTCTTTTTTTTCCCATCTCGATCGCCAAATCGAACGTTTGCGGGAATTCCGGGTTCGGAAACGGGGTTGTCGGAAATTCCGGATCAGCTGTGGACTGCGGCAAAACGAGCTCAAAGTTTTCAAAACCGGCGTTGCGCAGCACCATCTGGGCCGGGATCCGGCCAGTCCCATTCAGCGGCGAGTAGATCAGGCTCATATCTTTGCCAACCGTCTTGACCAGGTCGGCATTGATCGTCACGGTACCCACGGCGCGGTAATAAGCCTCATCCACGCCTTCCCCGATGATGTGCATGAGGTCCTTTTCGCGCAGCGTGTGCACATCCATCACTTGGATGCCGAGCAGATCCGTGACACTGCGAACATACTCGGTGATCTTATCGGATTCAGCCGGTGGCATTTGCCCGCCATCTGGCCCATAAATTTTGTAGCCATTGTACTGTTTCGGGTTGTGGCTGGCCGTGATCATGATACCCGCATAGGTTTTAAGGTGGCGCACCGCAAATGACAACTCCGGTGTCGGCCGCAAACTATCGAAAACAAAACTCGGAATCCCGTGCACCCCAAGAACCGCCGCCGCCTCAGTGGCAAACTGCTGGCTCATGTAGCGCGAGTCGAACGAGACGGCCACGCCTTGTTGCTTCTGCGCAGCTGGCAGCGTGTCCATGAACCGGGCCAAGCCCTCAGTGGCCTGACGAACAGTGTAAATATTCATCCGCCCAATGCCGGCACCAATGATTCCGCGCATCCCTGCGGTCCCAAAACTCAGCGGCGCGGTAAAGGCTTCTTGCTGCGTGGCATCGTCCATTGTCTGTAACTCTTTCTTCAGTGTGGCATCGAGTGTGGCTCATTTAGCCACGCCTGATAGTTCTCCTTATATCCCATGTGATCAGCTCCTGTCTATTATTCAGGCTGCGATTGACACGCTTATTGTAACCCTGGATTCAAAATAAAGCGCGCACAAGCGCCTCCTCAAGCAATTCACACCCGAGGGTTTACTCGTTTATTATCGCACAGCCGCCTCCTGATTCAATCGGCCGGTCCAAACTCTCATCCGCAGCCAAGAAAAAAAGCACCAATCAGCGTTTACCGATTGGTGCTAACATTTACTTTTCCTCGGCTGAAGGCACAGCACCGGCCTGCAGCTGGTCGTCCTGCAAGCTTGAATGTAATTGAACGCGCTTTGTCCCGCTTGGCCGCCTTCGCTACCGCAGTCGCAATCTGCCGCAGGTTCTTCGCGCGGACGTCACCGATGGCAAAAATGCCCGGGACCCGCGTTTCCATCAGCTCGTTAGTCGGGATCCAGCCAGCGTCATCGAGCACGTCAACGTGCTTAAAGCTGTCCGTCAGCGGCTTAATGCCAACGTAGATGAACACGCCGGCAGCCGGCAAAACCTTCTCCTCGCCGGTGACCTTGTCGCGATACCGCACACCAGTGACCTTGTTGTCGTCGCCAAGAATTTCCTCCGTTTGTGCGTTCCAAACAAAGTGCATCTTATCGTTGGCAAACGCCCGCTGCTGAATGATCTTCTGCGCGCGAAGCTGGTCGCGGCGGTGAATCACGGTCACTTTTGAAGCAAGTCCTGCCAGGTAGAGCCTTCCTCAACAGCGGAATCCCCGCCGCCGATCACGGCAACCTCCTGGCCTTTGAAAAAGGCCCCGTCGCAGACGGCACAGTACGAGACCCCACGGCCGCCATAGTCTTCTTCACCAGGCACCCCAAGCTTGCGGTGCTCGGCCCCGGTCGCGATGATCACTGCCTTGGCCTGGTACTCGCCTTCATCCGTGACCACGGTTTTGATTTGGCCATCAGTCGTCAAATCAGTCACGTTGCCGTATGCATACTCGGCTCCAAACTGCGTGGCCCCATCGTACATCTGCTGGCCCAGTTCCGGCCCTAGAATGGACTTAAAGCCAGGATAGTTCTCCACAGCCGCAGTGTTGTTCATTTGGCCGCCGTAAATTCCCCGGTCAAGCATGAGCACCGACAGGTTCGCGCGTGACGCATACAGCGCCGCCGTCATCCCACCAGGGCCAGCACCGATCACGATCACATCATATTGTTTTGCCATGGCAAACACTCCTTCGCAGCATTTTGCTTACGTTTTGTAAGTCTTAAGCCACTATACCTGCTTCGAGGCATTTTGTAAAGTCAGGCCAAAATCAAATTCCGGCTTGCCTTCTCGCGCCATCAGGTCAGTGATCACGGTTTTAATTGGCGCGCCTTGATACAGCACTTGGTAGATGCCTTCGGAAATCGGCATGTCGCAGTCCTGATCCTTGGCAAGCTCGTGCACGACCTTCGCGGTGGAGACGCCTTCGACCACCATGCCCATGTGCGCCAACACATCGGGCAACTTTTCGCCTTGGCCCAACGCGTTGCCCGCCCGCCAGTTGCGGCTGTGGACACTGGTGCAGGTGACGATTAGATCCCCGACGCCAGACAGGCCGATAAACGTCATCGGGTTCGCCCCCATGTGCGTGCCAAGCCGAGTAATTTCGGCCAAGCCCCGCGTCATTAACGCGGCCTTGGTATTGTCACCGTAACCCAAGCCGTGCAGCGCACCGGCCCCGATCGCGATCACATTTTTCAGTGCCGCGCCCAGCTCGACGCCGAGCACGTCGGTGTTGGTATAAAGCCGGAAATAGTCGTTCATGAACAGCTTCTGGACCGTCTGCGCCGCTTGCAGGTCCGTCGACGCCACGGTCAGCGTCGTGATATCCCTGGTTGCGACATCCTCCGCGTGACTCGGCCCGGAGATCACCACCGGCCCGCGGAAGGCGCCTTTGGGCAGCACGGCGGTCAGGACCTGAGACACCCGCAGCTTCGTGTTAAGCTCCAGGCCCTTGGCCGCATGGGCAATGATTGGCTGTTGATCTGTTAACAACGGCGCGACTTGCTCGGCCACGCTGCGAATCGCGTTGGTCGGCACCACAAATAAAATCACCGTGGCCCCAGCAACGGCCGCCGCCAGATCAGTCGTCGCGCGCAAACAATCGTGCAACACAAAATCAGGCAAGTAGTGCTGATTGTGGTGCGTCTCATTGATTTCGGGAATCTGTTTGGGATTGTGGGTCCAAAGCGCGACGTTCAAGCCGTTTTCCACCAACAGGTTGGCCAGTACCGTGCCCCAAGAACCGGCGCCGAGTACCGCAATTTTATCAGTCAAAAGATCACTCCTATAAGTTGTTCAGGGAAAAGCCGTCCATGTACCATGGCACATTCTTGTGGCGCCGCCAAATCACAAGCCCTAACGCGGCCACAAACAAGACCACCGAAAGCAGCTGAGACACGCGCAGCCCAGGCATCAGGTACAAACTGTCCGTCCGCATGCCTTCAACAAAGAAGCGGCCAAAGCTGTACCACATGACGTAACTGAGCACAATTTCGCCGCGCTTGAACCAGCCCTTGTGGCGCCGGACGCTCATGATCAGCACGAAGCCGATCAGATTCCACATGGATTCGTACAGGAAAGTCGGCTGCCGGTACGCACCACCGATGTTCATCTGCTGAATGATGAACTCAGGCAGGTGCAAGCCGCGCAGGTAGGTTAGCGTGGTCTTGGCCCCGAAGGCTCCTGGTTCATGAAGTTGCCCCAGCGCCCGATGCTTTGCGCGATCATAACGGTTGGCGCAGCGATGTCCAACACGAGCCAGGCTGGCAGCCACTTTACCCGGCAGTAAATCAGGAAAACAATAACACTCGCGATCAGCGCGCCGTAAATGGCGATTCCGCCGTTCCAAATCGCGATGATCTGATCGGGATGTGCACTGTAATACGGCCACTCAAAGGCCACGTAATACAACCGCGCGCCGATCAGCGCAAACGGCAACGCCCACAGGACAAGGTTGATGATGTGATCTTCCCCGATCCCGCGGGCGTTCGCCTCACGTGTCGCCAGCCACACGGCCAGCAGGACCCCGCAGGCAATAATCACACCGTACCAGTGGATCTCGAGCCCGCCGAGCCTGAGTGCAATTGGATTTAAAGCTGCAATCATACTATCCCTCGCTATCGGTCGAATCCTTGGCGTCTGCCCGATCGGCCTGTTCATTTGATTTAATTAACTGATTCAAATTGTTTTCAAACGTCTTCGTGGCGTCGTAGCCCATCGATTTGGCGCGGAAGTTCATCGCCGCGACCTCAATGATCGAGGCCAGGTTCCGCCCGACTTTGACCGGAATGGTGATTTTCGGCACACTCACGTCAAAAATCTGCTGACTCTGTTCGCCGGAGCCCAAGCGGTCAAACTGCTTGTCCTTCGTCCAATTCTCCAAGTGGACGATTAAATCAATGTTGGCATGCGACCGCACCGCACCGGCGCCGAACAGGTTCATGACGTCAATAATGCCCAGGCCGCGAATCTCCAGCAGGTGGGACAAAATGGCTGGCGCCTCGCCGACGATCGTTTGCTCGTCCTTCTGGTAGACATCCACGCGATCGTCCGCAATCAGCCGGTGGCCGCGCTGAATCAGCTCCAGCGCGGTTTCCGACTTGCCGACCCCGGAATCACCCGTGATCATGACCCCCAAACCGTAAAGGTCGACCAAAACGCCATGCATGCTTTGCCGCTCGGCCAGACGGCTTTCAAGGTAGTCCGTCAGCAAGCTGGACAGTCGCGTCGTCGGCAGCTTTGAGCCTAGTACCGGCACGTGGGCCGCATCGGCCGCCTCCAGCATTTCCGGCAGCGGTGCGATCCCGCGCGACACCAAGAACGCCGGCGTATCTTCGGCCGCCATGCGTTTAAGAATCACCAGCCGCTCGGCAGCGGTCATGTTACGCGCGAAGGCACTTTCGGTGCGCCCGAAAAGTTGAATCCGTTCATGGGGATAATAGTTAAAGTAACCGGTCAGCTCGAGGCCTGGCCGCGAAATATCGCTGACGACCACCTGGCGCTCTGCTAAGTACGGTTCACCACTATACACGAGTAAGTTAATGTCTTTGACCAGCTGCTTGACTGAGACTTGGTCTGCCATTGGATCCACCCCGCCTTTCACTCATTGTTAATAGTGTATCATCACTGCTGGCAACTTAACAGGGCCGCGCCCATCAGAAAAAAGCCAGGCAATCCTGCCTGGCTCTAGCTTAGCGGTCCTTTCTGGGCTCACCCAGCGTCGCGTTTACGATACTGACCACCAAAGCAAAAATCAATTCACTACCAAAGCTGAAAAAACGTGATCCCCGGCACGACCTGAGTCATCAAGACGACCATCAGCGCGTTAAGCACCAGCAGCGACAGCCCCAGGGTGAGAATGGTCAGTGGAAAGGTCAGTAGTTTTAAAATCGGCTTGAGCAGCCCGTTCAGCAGGCCGAGAATCACTGCCCCGGTGAGCGCCGCCTGCCAATCAGCCACGTACAGCTGATTGGGCAGCAGCTCGGCGTAAACAATGAACACGACCATGGTCAAAATGACTTTGCGGATAAAACCCATTAAAAATCACTCCAGTCATCATGGTGCGCCTGCCGCTCATGATGAGATTCTTCCTTGACGTGCTGGGCAGGTTTCGGCCCCGGCTTGATGTATTCCTGCCAGTCGCGGTGATCGTGGCGCCGCGACCGACTGGTGTGGCCTGACTGCCGCCGGACCAGCCACCAAATCAGCAAGCCAATCAGGACCGGCCAGATCAGAATATGCAACAAGGCGATCCCAATGAAGAAGCTGAACCCAATCACTAGGACTAACACGATCCCCACAATGATCAGAATGATTGGTAAGAACAACAGTGGCATCATGTCACCCCTTTACTTCGATAAGTCGGTGTCTTTGAGCTGAATCGTGCCTGAGGACACGCTGGCCTTCAAGGTGCCGGCGCCGGTGCCAGGCCGGTCAAGCGACAGCGCTTTGGTCTTCGCATCAGCTTCAACGCCGCTCATTCGGCTCTTAATGCTGCCAAACCGAGTCCGCGCCTCGCCGGTCACCGCAACGCTGGCCGGCATGGCAAGCTTCACATCACCGTTAACTGAGCTTGCTGTCAGCGCTTTGAAGTCGCTCACCAGTGTGGTCCGAATCGTCCCGTTAACGGTCTTGAGTTCCAGCGTCTTCGCGTCGCCTTTAAATTTAATGTCGCCATTGACGGCGTCAACCACCAAGTCGTGAACTTGGCCGTTGACCTTCACGCTGCCATTGACGCCCTCGGTTTCCAGCATGACCGCAGTCAACCCTGAAAACGTCAGGTCGCCATTCGTGCTCTTGGCGAAAAAGTCCTTGCCAGAAAGCGCGTTGACCTTTAGGTTGCCGTTCAGCAGTCGCAGCGAAACATGGTCGTAATCGCGCTTGGGCACGGTAATGATGAGATCCGCCTGAATCCGCTTGTTCGGCACTTGGAAAATGAGGTGATCATCTGTCACTTCGACCCGACTCCGGTCGAGAAACGACTGGAGCGGCGACTCGCCGGCCATTTTACCATAAAGCTTGATGTCGGCTTGAATGACCACATCGCGGCCGTCGCCTTCTACTAGGGTCACATCACCATTGGCCACCTTAACGTCGATGATCGATGCCTGACTGTCCGGGTAGCTAAAGGTGTGGCTGAACTTCTCTGTCGCCAGCCCCGGGACCTTAATGTTCACGTCTTTCCAATCCACGTTATCAAGAACGGAGCTGACGGTCTTCTTGACCATCGACCCGATTTGGTTCGTCGTCACGCTGACGGTCTTGCCTAAATCGTTCAAGGCATCCTTGGTTTGATCCTGCCAGTCGTCTGGCAAGATGCCGGCAAGGCTTTGCTTAGTCAGCTGGCGCTTCTGGCGGTGCAGATCCGCGAGCGTCTGACGCAGCTGTTCCTGCTGATCAGCAAGTTGCACCAACTTCTCACCTAACTGCGCATTTTCCCGCTTCAACGTCCCGCGCTCTTCGTATTTCGCCGCGGTCAACGTGTCAAGGTCCTCCATCGTGTCGAGCACAATGATCTGCTCCTTGTTCGCGGCAACCTTGGCCTGAGTTTTCTTGATCTGATTGCTCGTGGCGTCCAAACTGCCACTGACTTCCGCGATTTTAGTATTTAGTTTGGTGAGGGCCGAGTCTTCGTCAGGCGCCGCCTGCGTCTGGCCGGTTGTCGCGTCAGGCTGAGACTGCTTGCCCTGTGGGGCGCTCTGCTTCTTGGCCAGGTTCTCTAAGAGGACCAACGCTCTTCACTCGTGATCACACCTTGTTTAACTAAGTCTAGGATCCGTTCACGTTCATTCATGAGATTTACCTCCAGGGTTTCTGACTACTGCTTGTAGTTATAGTATGGTCGGTCCTGGCCAAAAATGCATAGGTCCTAAGGTTGATTTTACCCCCAGCCCAAGGCGCAGGAGGCGGGCAGAGGACACGAAAAAAGGCGGTTTCCCCGCCTTTCATGCAGATTAGAAGCCGTCTTCTTTCGCATTCGAATTGAGTTCCAGCAACTTGCCGGTTTTGAGGTACAAGATCCACTCACAGATGTTGGTCACGTAGTCGCCGATTCGCTCCAGGTACGAGGAAACCAACATATAATCCATCGAGCCAACGATGGTATCCGCATCACGGGTCATTTCGTCGATGCACAGATAGTAGATTTGGCTGGAAAAATCATTAATGCCGTGGTCCTCCTCAGCGATTTGCCGGGCCGCATCAACGTCTTCCTTGACGTAGGCATCGAGCACCTGCTCGACCATCTCCTTGACCGCGGCCGCCATTTGCGCGATCACTTGCTCGATTTCAGGCACTCGCGTCTCACCCTTGACGCGAATCGTGGACTTGGCGATGGACACGGCGTGATCGCCCATGCGCTCCAAGTCGGAACTCGCCTTCATGATTGTCACGATCATGCGCAAATCGGACGTCACGGGTTGCTGCAGCGCAATCATCTCAAAGCTGCGTTTTTCCAGGTCCACCTCTCGCTTGTTGATGTGAAAGTCGTGATCGATCACAGCATGGGCCAGCGTCTTATCGTGATTAACGAAGGCCTTCACCGAGTCAAAAATGGCCTCGTTGACCATCATGCCCATCTCCGAAAAACGTGCGTGTAGGTCATTAAGCTCATCTGAAAATAGTCGCCGCATGACGATTCCCTCCTTGGCCCGAACTCAGCCGAAACGGCCGCTCAGGTAGTCTTCGGTTTCTTTTTCCTTCGGGTTCAGAAACATTTTTTTTCGTGTCATCGAATTCGACCAACCGACCTTGAAGGAAAACGCGGTTTTGTCGGAAATTCGCGATGCCTGATGCATGTTGTGCGTCACAATGATGATTGTATACTGATCGCGCAGCTCCAGCAGCATATTTTCAATCTGGGTGCTAGAAATTGGGTCCAGCGCCGAGGTCGGCTCATCGAGCAAAATGACTTCCGGCTGCACGGCCAAGACCCGGGCAATGCAGACCCGTTGCTGCTGGCCCCCGGAAAGTGACAGCGCGCTGTCGTGAAGGTTGTCCTTGACCTCGTCCCAAATGGCCGCCTGCTTCAGACTGGCCTCAACAGCCGCGTCTAACGTCGCGCGGTCCTTGACCCCGGCCAGGCGCAGCCCGTAGACCACGTTGTCGTAGATGGAGAACGGGAACGGATTGGGCTGCTGAAACACCATCCCCACGCGTTTGCGCAAGGCGACCACATCGGTGTCCGGCGCGTAGATATCCTGATTTTCCAACCGAATCTCCCCGGTGATCTTGACACCTGGAATCAGGTCGTTCATGCGGTTCAGGATCCGCAGGTAAGTCGACTTGCCACAGCCGCTGGGGCCGATCATGGCCGTGATCTCGTGCTCATTGAAGTCCAGATCAATGCCCGTCAGTGCCTCAAACTTGCCGTAGAACAAGTGAACGTCTTTGCTGGTGATCACTTGATTTTTCATGGGCGCCTCCTGCTAGCCAAAGTGGCCAGAAACATAATCGTCCGTCGCCTGAATCTTTGGCCGCGTGAAAATTTTTCTGGTCTCATCGTACTCAATGGCCGTCCCGGAATAAAAGAACGCGGTGTAGTCGCTGATTCGCGCCGCCTGCTGCATGTTGTGCGTCACGATAATGATCGTGTAGTGTGCCTTCAGCTGCAGCAACGTGTCTTCCACGACCGAGGTGGAGATCGGATCAAGCGCACTCGCCGGTTCGTCCAGCAGCAAAATATCAGGCTTCATGGCAATGGCGCGGGCGATGCACAGCCGCTGCTGCTGGCCGCCGGAAAGGGCCAGCCCACTCTGGTTGAGGTCATCTTTCACCTGGTCCCAAAGTGCAGCGTCCTTAAGGCTCTGCTCGACTAACTGATCCAGCTTTTCCTTATTGTGCTCGCCAAAGCGGCGCGGAGCAAACGTGATGTTGTCGTAAATCGATTTGGCAAACGGATTGGGCCGCTGAAACACCATGCCGATGTGCTTGCGCATTTCGTAAACATCGACCTGCTGGGAGTTGATATCAACGCCGCGATACATGATTTGGCCGGTGACCCGCGTGCCTTCAATGGTGTCATTCATCCGGTTGAGCGACCGCAGAAAAGTGGATTTGCCGGAGCCGGAAGCCCCAATCAAGGCAGTGATCTTGTAGCGTTCAAACGGTAAGGAAACCCCGTGAAGGGCCTCATTGTCACCGTAAAACACCTTGACGTCATGCGTTGCCAGGGCGATTTCCTGATTGTCGTCAAATGGCCTGATAAAGGTATCGGTTAAAGAATAATTGTTCATGTGGCGACCTTTCTGCCTTATTCGGCGGTCATTTTTTTTGTACAGGCGTTGCCCCAGAAAACGGGCCAAGACGTTGAACAGCAACACTGCGAGGATCAACACGGCACTGGCCCCGGCAGACACCGCGGCCGCATCGGGCTGAATGCCCTCTGAATTGATTTTCCAGATGTGCACAGCCAACGTCTCAGCCGGCCGGAAAATATTCAAGGGGCTGGCAATATCTAATGGATTCCAGTCGCCGAAATTGAGGGCTGGCGCGCTTTGGCCAGCGGTGTAAATCAACGCCGCGGCTTCGCCAAAGACCCGGCCGGCGCCGAGAATCATCCCCGTGATGATACCCGGCAGCGCCTCGGGAATCACCACGTGAATCACGGTCTCCCAGCGTGACAGGCCCAGGGCCAGGCCCGCTTCGCGCTGCGCAAAGTCCACCTGCCGAAGAGAATCCTCGATGTTCCGCGTCAGCAGCGGCAGGTTGAACATCGTCAGCGCCAGTGCGCCGGACAAAATTGAGAAGCCAAATTGGAATTGCAGCACGAAGACCAGAAACCCGAACAACCCAACCACCACCGACGGCAACGAGCTCAGGATCTCGATTGCGGTGCGAATAATGTCGGTCAGCCGGTTGGCCTTGGCATACTCGGCCAGGTAAATGCCGGCGCCAAGTGAAATCGGTACCGAGATCAGCATCGCGAGCAGGAGCAAGTAAAACGAGTTGAACAACTGAATCCCGATCCCACCGCCAGCCTCAAACGCTTTGGCCGGACTAGTCAGAAAGTGCCATGACACATGAGGCAGCCCCTCAACCAAAATGTAGCCCAGCAGGCTGGCAAGGATCAAAACGATGAGCACGGCGATGCCGTACAGCACCGCGGTGGCCAACCGATCTTTTTGCTTGGCGTTCATCGTTTCATCTCTCCTTTCTTCCCGATCCACCGAATCACGAGGTTAAAGGCCAAAGACATCAGCAGTAGCAACAGCGCCAGCGACCACAGGGCGTTGTTTTCCAGCGACCCCATGACCGTATTCCCAATGCCGGAGGTCAGAACTGAAGTCAAGGTCGAGGCCGGGCTGATCAAGTTGTGCGGCAAAAGCGCCGCGTTCCCGATGACCATCTGCACCGCCAGCGCCTCACCAAACGCCCGCGCCATGCCGAAGACGACCCCGGTCAGGATGCCTGGCAGGGCGGCGCGCAAAACCACGCGACTGATGGTTTGCCAGCGCGTGGCGCCGAGCGCCAAGCTGGCCTCGCGGTAATAGCGCGGCACGGCGTTCAGGCATCCGCCGTCATCGAGGTCACCGTCGGCAGGATCATGACAAACAGAACAAAAGTGCCCGCCAGGATCCCAAAGCCGGTGCCCCCGAACACGTGGCGAATCGCCGGGACGACCACCGACAAACCGATGAAGCCGTATACCACACTGGGAATGCCAACCAGTAATTCGATCACCGGCTGGAGGATCTTTTTGCCCATCTTAGGTGAAATCTCCGTCATGAAGATCGCCGCACCGACGGCAAAAGGAGTGGCCACCACCGCGGACAGGAAGGTCACCCCGAACGAGCCAACAATCATCGGCAGCGCCCCAACTTGGGGATTACCGTGCGCATCCTTCACAGAGGGCGACCAAACACTTTTACTGAGAAACGACCACAGGTTCACCTTATCTTCAAAAAAAGTGGCCAGCCCGCGGGACGCGACAAAGAAGAAAATCGCGACCACAACGATCACGATCAGACTGATACAAAACAGGCTGATCAGCTTCCCCCGCCGCTCAAGCTTGGCAGAACGGGAGCGTTTAAGCATTGCCGCTTTAATTGGATCCATTGTTCTTTTCCCCCTGCTCGGCGATCACGTTCCCCTTGGCATCCCGCGTGACCTTCATCGCGGTGATCGGGATATAACCCATCTTGCCGACCAACCGCTTTTGCGTTTGCGGGCTTTGGATGTACGCCAGGAACTGTTTGGTCAAGCCCTTGGGCTGACCCTTGGTGTACATATGCTCGTAAGACCAAATCGGCCAATCGTTCGTCGTAACATTTTGGTCCGTCGGCTTGACCCCACTGAGCGATAATGCCTGGACCGTGGCATCAACATAGGAAAACGCCACGTAAGAAACGGCCCCTGGCGTGCTGGCCACAATCGACCGGACCATCCCGGTCGAGTCCTGCTCCTGCGCCGGCATCGGCTGGCGATCACCAAGGACCCACCGTTCAAAGGTCGCACGAGTCCCCGACCCCTGGGCGCGGTTGACCACGACGACTGGGAGGTCTTTGCCACCGACCTGTTTCCAATTCGTGATCTCGCCAGTGAACAGACGCCGGAGCTGGACGACGGTGAGGTCTTTGACCCCCACCTGTTTGTTGGCAATGGGGGTGATGCCCACGACCGCCACCTTGTGATCGACCAGTTTGCCCGCGTTGATCCCAGGCTTTTCCTCGGCAAACAGGTCTGAGTTGCCGATTTCCACTGCGCCTTGCTGAATCTGCGACAGGCCGGTCCCTGTGCCGCCTCCCTGCACGTTGATGAACACGCCTGTGTGATCGGTCTGATACTGCTCAGCCGCGGCTTCCACCAGCGGTTGCAGCGCACTTGAGCCGACCGCCGTGATCGACTCGCCGCTGCTCTGACTCGTCCCACACCCGGCCAAGGCCAGAAGTCCGGCTAAGGCGAATAACAATAAATGGCGCTTTTTCATGTTCACCCCTCCACGACCGTCATCGGCCCAGTTGTGGTTGCTTTCGCGTTAATCCATAACAAGAAAAGTGTATCAATGTGATGTAAATTGTTGCCGCATCATTTGTAAAACCTGGGTAAATCAGCCAACGGCAGACTCACCGTAAAGGTCGACCCAACGCCCACCTGACTGGCCAATGTGACCTCACCGCCAAGTTGCATCACCATGTCGTGAACAATGGCAAGGCCCAAGCCGGTCCCGCCATTGTGGCGGCTGCGGGCTTTATCGACCCGGTAAAAGCGCTCAAAAATGCGTTCCTGATCGTTCTCCGCGATCCCGATGCCCGTATCTTGGACGCTCAGCTTCAGATTCTTTTCGTCCGCCGTTGCGGTCACGGTGACGACGCCGTCTTTGCGATTATAGAACACCGCATTGTTCAAGAGGTTTCTGACCACTTGAGAAAATTTAGCAGGGACAGTGGTGATGGTCAGGTCTTTAGGCACATCCGTCTTCACCTCAAGCCCTTTTTCGGCAATCGGCTGTTTCAGGCTCTTCAGCGCGTCATTCACCAGGTCCAGCACGTTCACTGCCTTGGCCTGAGCTTGCCCTGAATCAGGCCGGGAAAGGGTCAGAATGTCGGTGATCAGCTGGGTCAGGCGAGAACTTTCGTCGTAGATGATCTGCAGAAACTGGTCCAACGTCTTGGGGTCGTCTTTTGCGCCGGCCAGCAGGGTCTCGGCAAACCCGCTAATCGCAGTCACCGGCGTCTTTAACTCGTGCGACACGTTGCCGACAAAGTCCAGCTGCATTTGCTCGACCTGGCGCAGGTAGGTCACGTCGTACAAGATGACTAACACCTGCAGCTCGGCAGTGCCGCGGTTTAAGGCAATCACACTGGCATCGACCGACTTCTGCGTGTTCAGCATGGTCAGCTCCTTATGGTGCGTCTTCTGATTGCGGTAAGTATGCTCGATCATGCGCGCCAGGCGGTAAGTTTTGATGTCGTCAAAATAATCGTGCTTGGTCTCCTGAATCGGGTGCCCGACCAACTCCGCCATGGCGGAATTAGCCAGCAGCACCTGGCGGTTTGCATCCAGCAGCATGACGCCAAGCGGCAGATGATCGATGAGGCGGCCGAACGTGGCCTGGCGGATCTCCACCTGGGACTGCAGGGTTTGCGTGGCCGCGTGAAGCGACTCGATTTGCTTCCCCATCGCCAAAAACGGCGAATCAGGCGTGAGAATGATTGGTTCAGGGGCACCACCGGCCTCGATGCGCGCCAGGTTGCTGGTCATTTTCGCCAAATGCCCCGTCCAGTACCGGTGACGCCGCGCCATCAAGCGAGCAGTGCGACCAGCCCAAGAATCGCCACCCCAATCATCCCCCAGGCCACCGCCGGCGCCACGCTGAACAGCGTTGCCCTTTTTTGCCAGACGCCGACGAACTGATTGTGGCGCCGGCCAACGTAAACCTGCTCCGACTGGCCGTTGACTGTCATCGTCGTACTGTGGCCGAGAATCGTTCGCTGCTGATCCACCAGTTTCGTCAGTAGCCTGGCCCGCGTGCCGCTTTCCCGGCCATTGAGCACCGTAAAGGTCACGTGGTTGTCCATCGCCAGTTGCTTGGTCGAGGCAGTGCCAGGCTGATCGTCACTGAACGTCTGGTAAAGCGCCGCCAAGTGGGTCCCCTGCTGGGTGTACAACACGCGATCAATGGCGACCCACAGGGCAAAAAAAAGCCTGCGATAGCGAGTATGCTAACCCAGGCAATTCGACGCACATGCTTACTCATGAGGCGCCTCCATCTGATAACCGAACCCGCGCACCGTTTTGATGTAATCCGGATGCTTCGGATCCTTCTCGATTTTATCGCGCAAGTGGCTGACCTGAATGTCGACCATCCGCGTTTCGGCCGGATACTCAAACCCCCAGACCCCATTCAAAAGGGCATCGCGGGAAAGCACCTTGCCCACCCGCTTAGCAAAGTACACTAGCAGTTCGAACTCTTTGGGGGTTAGTTGCAAGCGGACCCCAGCCTTGCTGGCGCGGTAATTTTCGGGGTCAATGGTCAGCTCACCCACCACCAATGCTTGCGCAGGCGGTTTAGGCCCGCTTTGGCGCGGCTTATCCACGCGGCGTTCAATGGCTTTGATCCGCGCAATGATTTCACGCGGCGAAAACGGCTTGGTCACATAGTCATCAGCGCCAAGCTCCAGCCCCACAATCTTATCCGTTTCACTATCCTTGGCCGTCAGGATCATGATCGGTGTTTCTAAATTGGCGGCCCGCAGCTTTTTGGTCACCTCAAGCCCATCCAGGCCGGGCAGCATTAGATCTAAAATGATGAAATCAAAGCTTTGCTGCAGAGCCAGGCTGAGCGCTGTATCCCCATCTTCCGCAGTGGTCACGTCGTAGTGCTCCTTCTCCAAATTGTACTGAAGCAGGGTGACGATTGCTGGTTCATCATCGACGACAAGAATCTTTTTCATGCTTGTTCCTCCGCAAATGTGATCATTCCCAGTTCGTGCGGGACGCCGTTAAAAACCGCTGTTTCGGCCAGTCGGATGGCGCCGTCAAGCCGCATCACCTTCAGCCGGCAGTAGGTCGGAGACGTTTGGAGCGCCGCGTATAGTTCATTTTCCGTGTGGACGGCCTGATGGTTGCAGGTCAGGACAATGTCGCCTGCGACAAGACCCATCTTGCTGGCCGGGGTGTCCGGCTGCACCGCCACGATTCGAACCCCGGTGCTGGTCTGTGAAATCAGGCCAGTGCCGCGCCGGGTCGCCGCCCAGTTGGCGAGCCCAAGAATGCAGCCCAGCGCCGCCAAAGCAAAAATGGCCATTTGACCGGCGGCCGGCCGCCAGTACACCAAGCCGGCCACAATCAAGGCAACCAGTCCGGCCCCCAAGTACTGCCACGCCCACGCATCGGTGGCCCGCGTCGGCAGCTGCTTGCGGGTGGTCAAGGCCGCGCCGACAATCAGCGGCAGCCCAACCAAGGCAAAACGAGTCGCCCCGATGCCCAAAGTTGGCCACCACCCAAACGCCTGCAGCCAGTCGCCAGGCACCGGCAGCACCAACGGCAGCCAGTACCACTGCCGCCGACTGTAAGTCGCGATGCGCGCCCCACGCTTGCCCGGTCGCAGCTTGGGCACATCAACCGCAGGATTCAGAAAGCGCAGCAGCAGCGCATTGGCCAACCACACCAGCGCGACCATGGCCACATAACCGCCAGCCAGCGCGCAGGGGCAGGCACTGGCCCGAACCAGGCCGGCAGCACCACGATCAGACCGGCAAGCGCCAAAAACCATGGCGCAAACCCCAGCCCCGAGAGCAGCAACGCCAGCACCTCAAGAAGACCAGACATCAGCATGACGGGCTGGGGCAAAGTTGCCCCTAAGAGGACCAACATCAGACTGAGAATCAGCCCACAGCCGATCCCCCAAGCAGGCCCGCCCACCAGTTCGTCCAGTGACGGTCGATACTGGTCCCAAACACCGCTCGTTCTTGCCTGATCCGATGTTCGCGCCAAAAAAGTGCCACGAGTAACCCACACACCGTTACCGGACTCAGAAATATCGTGACCAGCAAATGTCCCATACGCACCTTCCTCACTATTCATCGTAAGTATAGCATGGATTTTCTGCGCACCAAAAGCCCAGGACTACCAAAAAACCGTCCTGCCTCATGGCAAAACGGTTGTAAGCGGATTAATTGATCAAGCTTTGAGGTACCGGCGCATCGAGACCACTGAGCCAAGGCCGCCAATGATCACGCCGATCAAGGCCATCCCCAAATCAAGCCACAGTAGAAACGGCATGTTCGGATACAGCGAGAAACCATTAGCCGCTTCGGTGAAATGCGCGTTACGGGCCACCAGGCTGTACCCAAAATCGACGATCAGCATAGGCAATAGCGAGCCGAAAAGCCCCGTCCACGCGCCTTCCAGTAGGAACGGCCACCGAATATAGGCGTTGGTCGCCCCGACCAGCCGCATGACTTTGATCTCATCACTGCGCGACAAAATCGTGATGCGAATCGTGTTCGAAATCAGGAACACTGCCACAAACAGCAACAGGATCATAAAGAAGGCACCCCACCGCTGAATCGTGGCCACCGTCCGGAAAAGCTTTTTGGCCGTTGTCCCACCGTATGTGGCCTCTGACACGCGAGGCATTTTTTCCGCCTGTTTGGCCACGCTGATGGTGTCCTTCGCAGAATCGGTATCGACCATGAAAATATTGTTCAAGGGGTTTTGATCCCCGCGAAACATGGCCCATTGCGAGCCGTAACTGCCAACAATCGAATTCAGTTCTTGGCTGGCTGACCGGTAGGTGACTTTCTTCACCTTGGCTAACCCTTCCAAGTTCTGCTTCAGGTTGGCCTGCTGCTTTTTGCTGGTTCCTTTTTGAATGTAGACCCGGACGCGCACATCGTTTTCGACCTGCGTCGAAACTCGGTTCACGTTCATCAGTAGGGCCAGAAAGATCCCCACCAACAGCAGCGTCACCGTCACGGCGGACACTGCAGCCACTGACATCCAGCCGTTACGCTTCAGGCTCTTGAGTGAGTCCTTCACGTGACGCATAAAGATATTAGTTTTCATCGCTGTAGCTGCCTCCTTGCTCGTCCCGGACCAGCCGGCCGCCGGCAATTTCCAGCAGACGGTGCGGCCGCTCGTTGACGATTTCGCGGTTATGCGTCGCCATGATCACAGTGGTACCTTCCGAGTTGATCTTCTCTAAAATGTCCATGATGCCTTCTGAGGTATCCGGATCCAGATTGCCCGTCGGTTCATCGGCGATCACGACGTCAGGCGCGTTCACGATGGCCCGGGCAATGGAGACCCGCTGCTGTTCGCCGCCGGACAACTCATTAGGGAACCGCCGAATTTTTTTTGCTCCAGGCCTACCAGCTTGAGGACATGCAGCACGCGCGGCTTAATGTCTGCCTCTTTGGCCTCAACCACCTGCATCGCATAGGCGACATTCTCGTACACCGTCAGCCGTGGCAGGAGTTTGAAATCCTGAAAGACAATGCCGATGCCGCGCCGAAAATACGGCACTTCCTTGGGCGCCATTTTGGCCAAGTCGTAATTGCCGACCTGGATGGTGCCATGCGTTGGCTTCAATTCGTGGTAAAGCATCTTGATCACGGTCGACTTGCCGGCACCGCTGGGTCCGATCACGTACAAAAATTCCCCCGGGTCGACGGTCAAACTCAAATCCTTGATCGCGATGACGCCATTGTCGTACTGCTTCATCACGTTTTTCATCTGAATCATGACTTCGCTCCTTTATTTAAAACACTATCGCTGAGTATAGCAAAGCAATACGTCAGACTGATTGCAGCCAGATTACATTTGATTACGCCGGGTTGGCGCTGGCGAGTTCCCACTGCAAATAGGCATAGATAAACGGGTTAAGCGCACCGTCCATCACCGCCTGACCGTTGCTGGTCGAGTAGTTGGTGCGGTGATCCTTCACCATCGTGTACGGGTGGAAAACGTAGGAACGGATCTGCGAACCAAACGCCACATCCATTTGCTGGCCCTTGATAGCCGCGGCCTGTTCCGCCTTTTTCTCCTGTTCACGTTGATACAGTTTGGCTTTCAGCATGGCCATCGCAGTCGCCTTGTTCTGAAACTGACTGCGCTGAGCCTGACTCGAGGTCACGATGCCCGTCGGAATATGGATCAGTCGGACCGCACTGGAGGTCTTGTTAATGTGCTGACCACCGGCCCCGCTGGAGCGGAAGACCTCCATTTTGATGTCTTCCGGCCGCAGGTCAACGTCGATCGTGTCATCCAACTCAGGCATCACATCGACTGAAGCAAAACTCGTGTGCCGCCGGCCCGCCGCGTCAAACGGCGAGATGCGGACCAGCCGGTGCACCCCTTTTTCCGAACGCAACATGCCATAAGCGTTCTCACCATTGATCAGCAGCGTCACACTTTTGATGCCGGCCTCATCGCCGGCCTGATAATCCGCCACTTCGACGGTGTAGCCGTTCTGCTCCGCCCAGCGCTCGTACATGCGCGTCAGCATTGAGCCCCAATCTTGCGCTTCAGTGCCACCGGCGCCGGGGTGAATTTCGATAATGGCATTGTTATGGTCGTATTTACCATTGAGAAGCAGCGCCATTTCGTACTTGCTGAGCTTGTCCTGCAGGGCCGCCATGTCGTGTTCCAGCTCCTGCTGCAGTTCTTTGTCCGGTTCTTCTTGAAGCAGCTCAAACGCCACGTCGAGATCATCGAGTTTACTTTGCAACGCAATGAAGTTGTCGTGTTTGACCTTCAGCTGATTGTTTTGATCGATCAGTTTTTGTGCGGCCTCCTGGTCGTCCCAAAATCCTGGTTCGGCCATCCGCCCCTCGTTTTCAGCGATGCGTTCGTTCAAGGCATCGAGGTCAAAGCGACCCCCTAAAGTGATTTATTTTGGCCCGCATTTCAGCGAGCGTGGTGCGTATTTCAGCGATTTCCATCGTGTCGTTCCTTTCCCGATCCGTGATTTCGTCAAAAACGCCAAGGCGACTACTGTCTGCCCTGGCGTCTTGATCAACGACGAATGTTCTGACGAATCTGTGCCTTCATGAACAGGCGGGTGACCCCGTCGTCCATGTTGCCAATCATTTCCTCAAACATCCGGTACGCTTCTTCCTGGTACTCGACCAGCGGGTTCATCTGCCCGTAGCCGCGCAGGCCAACACTTTGCCGCAGCTGATCAAGCGCATCGATATGCTCTGTCCACAAGCTGTCGACCACGCGCAGGATCACGACTTTTTCAAACTCCAACATTTGGGCTTTGTCGCCAAGCTGGTTCAGTTTGCTGGTGTAGTTGTCCTCAGCCAACTGCTCAAGGGTCTTGATGATCTCATCGCTTGAGCGCTTAGCCAGGTCGCTCTTCTTGAAGTCTTCATCCGTGACCATGTTTGTCGTCACGTAATCGTAAATCTTGTCGAGTTCCCATTCGGCCTTCTCGCCTTGGGTGTGCGCCTGCACCATGCGCGTGATGCAGCGATCGATCATGGCCATCAGCACCGGTTTGAGGGTCTCATCTTCGTTGATCACCTGCTGCCGCTGTTTGTAAATGACCTCACGCTGTTCGCGCATGACGTCATCGTACTGCAGGGTATTTTTACGCGTATCGTAGTTGTTCCCTTCAACGCGCTTTTGCGCAGATTCAACGGAGCGCGAGATCATTCGACTGCGGATCACCTGCTCATCGTCATCCAACTTAAAGCGGTCAAGCATCTGCTTGATTCGTTCCGAGCCGAACCGCTTCATCAGGTCATCCTCAAGCGACAGATAAAACTGGGTCGCGCCAGGATCGCCTTGCCGCCCAGAGCGGCCACGCAGCTGGTTATCGATCCGGCGGCTCTCGTGCCGCTCTGTCCCGATAACTGCCAGCCCGCCAACGGCCGTGACGCCAGGGCCGAGCTTGATATCGGTCCCCCGCCCGGCCATGTTGGTCGCGATCGTGACCGCACCGCGCTGGCCCGCGTTCATGATGATCTCGGCTTCCTTGGCATGGTTCTTCGCGTTCAAGACGCTGTGCGGAATGCCTTCTTCATCCAGCAGCTTGGACAGCCGCTCGGAAGATTCGATGGCCACCGTCCCGACCAGGATCGGCTGGCCCTTGGCGTGACGAGCCTTAATATCCCGAGTCACCGCTTGAACTTCGCATCCAAAGTCGGGTACAGAATGTCGGGTGAATCCACCCGGATGACCGGCTTGTTAGTCGGAATCGAAATGACTTCCATGTTGTAGATCTCACGGAATTCTTCCTCTTCGGTTTTCGCCGTCCCGGTCATGCCGGCCAGCTTGTTGTACATCCGGAAGAAGTTCTGATACGTGATCGTGGCCATGGTCGCATTTTCGTCCTGGATCTCGACGCCTTCCTTGGCCTCGATTGCCTGGTGCAGGCCGTCGGAGAAACGCCGGCCTTCCATAGCCCGGCCGGTGAACTGGTCAACGATCAGCACTTCGCCATCTTGGACCATGTAGTCGATATCCTTGAGCATGATGTAGTTAGCCCGCAGCGCCTGATCCAAATGGTGAGTCAGGGCGGTGTTTTCAGTGTCGTAGAGGTTCTTCAACCCGAAGATCTTTTCCGCCTTGCGAATGCCGTTTTCAGTCAGCGCAACGGTTTTCGTCGGCCAATCGATCTTGTAATCGTCCTCTTCTTTGAGGGTCTTCACAAACCGGTCCGCGCGAATGTACAGCCCCGTCGACTTTTCCGCCCCGCCAGAGATGATCAGCGGCGTCCGCGCTTCATCAATCAAAATCGAGTCAACTTCATCGACAATGGCGTAGTTCAGCGGCCGCTGAACCATCTGCTGCTTGTAGACAACCATGTTGTCACGCAAATAGTCAAACCCCAGTTCACTGTTCGTCGAGTAAGTGATGTCGGCGTTGTACGCCGCCTGTTTCTCCTCAGACGACAAGTCGTGGGTGTTGAGGCCAACGGTCAGACCAAGCCAGTTATAGAGCTCGCCCATTTCAGTGGCATCACGGCCGGACAAGTACTCGTTGACGGTGACAACGTGAACGCCTTTGCCGGCTAACGCGTTTAAGTAGACAGGCATCGTGGCCGTCAGGGTTTTCCCTTCACCGGTTTTCATTTCGGCAATATTGCTTCGTGAAGGGTGATCCCACCAATGATTTGAACCCGAAACGGGAACAGACCCAAAACGCGTTTGGCGCCTTCACGGGCAGTCGCAAACGCTTCCGGCAAGATATCGTCAAGGGTCTCGCCCTGCTCTAGCCGGGCTTTTAACTCAGGGGTTTTCGCTTGCAGGTCCTCATCGCTCAGCGCAGCATACTCATCCTCATAAGCCATCACCTGATCGGCAATTTTTCCGAGACGGTTGACTTCGCGTTTATCGCTTTCGACCCAAGATTTTAATACGTTTGCCATTCAGTAATCCTCTCCTGTCATCCAACTTTGCATACTTCTGACAGTATCTAAGTTATTCTATCATTGTTCCTGGGTCTTTACACGTTTAGCCAAAAAAACCGCAGATCTTAAAGATCTGCGGCGCGTCCTACTGACGTTTACTCGTCAGTTTCAATCAGGCCGTAACGCCCATCGCGGCGCTTGTAGACGATACTGGTGCCGTTAGTATCGGCATCCTCAAAGATGAAGAAGTTATGCCCCAACATGTCCATCTGCAAAATGGCTTCCTGCGAATCCATCGGCTTCAGCGATACCCGCTTGGTCCGAACGACGGACAAATCGTCCTCGTTGTCATCGGTACTAGTTGGTGCTGGTGTGCCTTCCGGTGCCACATCGATTGGTGCAAAGCCCTTTTCACGCGACTTGCGGTTGATCTTGGTCTTGTACTTACGCACCTGACGCTCCAGCTTATCAGTGACCAAATCGACGCTGGCGTACAGATCCGGACTGGTTTCCTCAGCCCGCAAAGTCAAATAAGACAATGGGATGGTCACTTCGACCTTGGCGGTTTTATCCTGATAAACCTTCAAGTTGACGTGCGCGATCGCCTCGACTGAACTTTCGAAGAACTTGTTCAGCTTGCTGATCCGCTTCTCAACATAACTGCGAATGGCATCAGTGACTTCGATGTTTTCGCCACGAACGTTGTATGTGAGCATAAAACTTCTCCCCTTTCATCCGTGCAACTCGTTGCACACAGGTAAATGAGCTGGTAAAGCCCTTTCACCCTTCGACTTTATTATATCGAACTGACCGCGGTGAAACAAATATTTATCTGATCAGCGAGCGGCTGATCACTTCGCCTTGATACCCCGCAGCGCGCAGGGCCGCCTTCGCGTGATACAACGTCCGCCCGGTCGTGTACAAATCATCTAGCAGGACAATCCGCGGTGGCACCACTGCCGGCAGATGAGCCGTAAAACTTTGCGCGGTGACCAGGCGCTCGGCGCGCGTCTTTTGCGCCTGAGGGACTGCCGTCTCCCCCTTAGTGAGCCACAAGGCCAAAGGCAAGTGACCAAACAAGCCCAGCACCGGATCAAACCCGCGCCGAGCGTAGTGCCCGGGCTCACTGGGGATCGGCACTAACGCCTGGTTTCGAGAAGCCAGTTGCAAGACATCCGCAAACGCCGAGTGCAGACGGTAGTCGCCTAGGCCCTTGTACTGCTGAATAAATGCTTTCATCGGCGCGGTGTAGCGAAACCAGGCGCGATGGTGCAGCAGCGTTTCCCCCTGCGCCGCCCACCGCTGACAGTCCTGACAAAGCGTTGATGAGCTGCCGCGGCCGCAGCCAGGGCACGCATCCTGCTGGTCGATCAACTCAAACTGAGCCAAACACCGCCGGCAAAGCGCGGGCAGCCGCGTTGTCTGGCCACTGAGCAGCCGGGCCAGCGGCTGGTCGTCTCGTAGTGGCTGATTGCACAATAGGCACCTCATGCTTTCGCCCGTTTATCACCTGGATCTCATGCCGCGCAACCAGCATGGCTAAGGTCATGTGGCGGCCGACAAACCAAACCGGGTCGTCGGGACTGGCCTGACTGCGCCCGGCGCGCCCTGCCATCTGAATCAAGCCGCTGGCGCCAAACTGCCGGTCATCTGCGGCCAAGACAAGCACACTGCAACGCGGAATAGTGACCCCGCGTTCCAAGATCGTGGTTGTCACCAGGACAGTGAAGGTCCCATCGCGAAACTGTTGAACTTTCGCCACCCGGTCGGGATCTGCCGCGTGGGCCGTCTCAACCGAGTAGCCGGCCTGACTCAGCGCCTGGGCCAGCGGCCCAAGCCATTCGATTCGGGGGACAAACAGGAGGCACTGCCGGCCTTGAGTGCCAACCCTCAGCAGGGCCAAAACCGCGTTTGAGAGTTTCGTCGGTACCTGCTTCAGCGGGGCTACGACCAGTTTTGGCACTGGCAACGGGAACCCGTGAAACCGCCGCACCAAAAAAACTGACCCCCATCTGCCCACGCCTGGCCGCCCTTTTTAAACGCCGCGGTGGCGTTGCACTTAAATAAACCGTGGGGCCACGGTTTGCTTGCGCCACCGCAGCTGCCAGCATTGGCGTTTGACTGAACGGAAAAGCATCCACCTCATCGACAATGACTAGATCAAAATGGTGATAATAGCGTAACAGTTGGTGCGTGGTGGCGACCAACAGCGAAGTCGGTGCCTCAGGCCAAGGGGTGCCGCCATACTGCACTGCCATGCTCGTCCCTGCAAACGCCGCCTGAAGCCGCGGTGCCAGTTCCAGGACCACGTCAATGCGCGGGGTGACGACTGCTACCCGATGATTCAGTCCCAGCTCATGCGCAATCAGCGGAAACAGCATCTCCGTCTTGCCGGCCCAGTCACCGCCCACAGCAGGTGATCGCGGCCAGTGGCCACGGAAGCGATGGCGGCCTGCGCGGCGGCCGCTTGAGGGGGCGTCAGCGTGCCCGTCCAAGTCAACCGGCCACCTTCACTAGCACTGCTGGGAAAGCGCCAAAGCCGGGTGGTGCTGGTGATTCGGCCCAAACCGATGCAGGCCCGACAATACTGACGTCCATCCGGCAGACTGACCAAGCGCGCTGCCGGCAGCGCTGGCAAACTCCTTCAACAATCCCTGGTCCGACCTCGGCCTGTGCTAAACTTGACTCAGTTACCGCCGCTGCGCTGACTTCTTCATCGCTCAGCTGCATTCCGGTTGGTATCATTGGTTTCACCTCAAAGGAGATTACGCCATGGCAGCCACTTATTACACACTGACCAAACCCGGTCAGGCTGAAAAGGTCATTAAAAAAATCGCGCTTCATCTGCGCCGTCGCCCCAGTCGCCAGTGAAGACGAAGCCAAAGCGTTCATCGCGCGTATCCAGACGGCCCATCCTAAGGCCAATCATCACGTCCCGGTATATCTGCTAGGCGATGATGACCACATTCAGCGGGCAAGCGACGCCGGCGAGCCGGCAGGGACTGCCGGCGTGCCGATGCTGCACACACTGCAAGAAATGGGACTCCATGATGTCGTCGCCGTCACGACGCGCTATTTCGGCGGGATTAAGCTCGGCGCCGGTGGGCTGATCCGCGCCTATGCGGGCAGCATCACCGCCGCGGTTCAGCAAGCAGGCATTAGTCAACGCCGCATGATGCGCCAGCTGACACTCAGTGTGCCCTACGCCCTGCTCGACCGCGTGACCCACTTTCTGGCTGAGCAAAGCCTAGCCATCTCTGCCAGTGATTATCAGGTCGTCGTCACGCTGAAGGTCAACGTGCCCGCCGGTGAGGCGGCAGCCGTCAGCCGCAGTATTCTCGATTTGACGGCGGGCAAAGTGACCCCGCAAAGCGGTCACTTGATTCCATCCCTGATTCCCGTGACACAGTAAAATCCCAGGCGGTCGCCTGGGATTTTTGCTTACTGATCGTCTTTATCGTCAGCGGTTGGGCTTGGATCATCTTTGGAGTTGATGATCTCTGTCTGCGTCTGAATCGGACTGTTTTTGACCCGGTCGACGGCCTTCAACCGCATTGCTTTGGCATTCATGATCTGATGCTTAGAAAAGGCCACGGTCCTTGGCACGCTGATGAACAGCGGCACGGTTTCCTCCACCACGTTGGCAAATTCGAGGCCGTACCAGTTGGCTGGGCTCGTCGTGATGTTCTGCAGCCACAATCGGCCGCCAATCAGGCTGCGCTGCCACCCAGGAATGTTCTCGGTGGTCAGTAAATTCTGCGCCTGCTCGCGAATAATGACAAACTTGAAGTCGCCGACGTTACGATTCTTGACGGTCGTGTACTTCGGCGTCTGCGGGTCGATCACCTTCGCGTTCAGCAAGTCATTGATGATCTTTCGAATGTAGACATTCACGTGCTGCGACATGCGGAACCCTAAGTAGATTTGGACAGAGATCACATTACGCGTGTGCAGCATGTCAACCGTGTAACGCATTTCAACCGGTTTGTCCGTCTCGTTGACGGTCACAAACCAGTAGACCTTGGCGCGCTTAGGCCGCTTGTCCAAGATTGAATAAAGCGTGGACCGTTTTAGCCGGTAGCCTTCCTTGACCTTGGTCATGTAGACGAGGTTCGTCGTGTAAGTCGGGATTGAGTCGTCCGCAGACAACTCGGTCAGCTGATCGACGTAATCAGTCAGCACCACGTACTCGCTTTCGTCCTGATAGTGCTCCCGAATCTTATTGCCGAAGTACCACACGGCCATCAGCGTCAGGATCAGCAACATGATGAATAACGTGATATACCCACCGTGCAGGAATTTGACCATGCTAGCGATCAGAAAAACCGTTTCGATCAGGCCAAAGAACCCGGCGATCAGGCCCGCGTAAAGCCGCCTGATCTTCATGGACAGGAACTCGAACAACAGGATGGTCGTCATCAGCATCGTGATGGTGATCGCCAGTCCGTATGCGGCCTCCATCGCCTTAGAGGTCCGGAAGAACCAGACCACGCTCAGGGTCACCAAGCACAAGAACCAGTTCACAAAAGAAATGTAAATCTGACTGCGTTCGGTCGACGGGTGCTTGATCGCCATGCGCGGCAGGAACTTCAGGCCCACGGCTTCGTGCACCAACGTGTAGGAACCCGTGATCAAAGCCTGAGACGCGATGATCGCGGCCAAAGTGGCCAGCACAATGGCAAACGGCCGCAGTCCGCTGTTCAGCATTGTGTAAAACGGGTTAAGAGTCGTCATGCCCGAAAACGCAGCGTCCTGATAATGGCCAATCAGCCAAGCGCCTTGGCCAAAGTAATTCAGCATCAGGCAGACATACACGAATGGCCATGTCGCGTAAATATTGTACTTGCCAACGTGACCCATGTCCGAGTACAACGCCTCGGCCCCAGTCGTCGCCAGGAAAATGCTGCCTAACAGAAAAATCCCGACCTTATTGGCAAGCGAAAAAAAGAATGCGAACCGCGTAAACCGGATTCAGCGCTTTCAGGATCTCCAGGTGACCCGTCATATGCGTCACCCCGGCCAAGCCCAGGAAAACAAACCAAACCAACATGATCGGCCCGAAGGCATTGCCAAGTTTGGCGGTCCCAAACCGCTGAATCATGAATAGCGTCAGCAAAACCACGCTGGTGATCACCAGCACAACGAGCTGCGAGTTGCTGAACACAAAGCTGCCGAAGCGCTGATTTTTCAAGCCTTCAAGGGCCGTGGTGACCGTGACCGCCGGGGTCAGCGTCCCGTCCGCCAGCAGCGCAGCCCCCCCAATCAGCGCAGGAATCGCGAGCCACGCACCGCGGCGCCGGACCAACGCGTACAGAGCGAAAATCCCGCCTTCACCATTGTTGTCAGCCTGCATCGCCAGCACCACATACTTGATCGTGGTGAGGATCATCAACGTCCAAAAAATCAGCGACACCGACCCAATGATGTAGTCCGGGGTCAAGGCGCCGACCGAGCCCGCATCTGCGATAATCGCGTTCATGACGTACAGGGGTGAGGTCCCAATGTCGCCGTACACGATGCCTAAAGTGATCAACATACCGATCAGTGACGCTTTTTTTCTTCCGTGTCATTATTCTCTCCTTATCGACGTCCGGATTGCACCAGGCGCCCCAAGTGACTGTACGAAATGATAATCCAATTCACGGGTCAGCGTCAACTGATAGCAGAAAAGCGGACCGCCACCCCAAGGATGACGATCCGCTTTTGTAAGCCTCATTTGGCGTATTCCACAGTCCGCTTTTCGCGGATCACGGTCACCTTAATGTGGCAGGGTACTCGAGTTCTTTTTCGATCCGATTGCGAATGTCCCGGGCGAGAACAACTGATTGCTCATCGGACAACTGATCCGGTTGCACAATCACGCGCACCTCGCGTCCAGCCTGAATCGCGTACGACTGCGCCACCCCTTTGAACGAGTTGGCGATTGCTCCAGTTTCTCCAACCGGTGGAGATAATTCTCCAGCGATTCCGAACGGGCCCCTGGGCGGGCGGCTGAAATCGCATCGGCCGCGGCAACTAACACCGCAATGACCGACGTCGGCGCCACATCGCCATGATGAGACGCGATCGTGTTGATCACCACTTCCGGTTCCTTGTACTTGGTGGCAAGCTCCACGCCAATCTCGACATGCGAACCACCTACTTCGCGGTCCTGAGCCTTACCAATATCATGGAGCAATCCTGCGCGTCTCGCTAAGTTAACATCTTCGCCGAGTTCTGCCGCCATGATCCCAGCCAGTTTGGCCACCTGGATCGAATGATCCAGGACGTTCTGCCCGTAACTGGTCCGAAAGTGTAAGCGGCCCAAGATCTTGATCAAATCGGGATGCATGTTGTGGATCCCGACATCAAAAATTGCCTGTTCCCCGATTTCACGAATGCGTTGGTCCATTTCCTTGCGCGCTTTATCGACCATTTCCTCAATGCGCGCCGGGTGAATGCGACCGTCCTGAATCAGTTTTTCAAGCGCCATCCTTGCGATTTCGCGTCGAATCGGATCAAACCCCGAAAGCACGACGGCTTCCGGCGTGTCATCGATGATCAGATCGATGCCCGTCAACGTTTCCAAAGTCCGAATGTTACGACCCTCGCGGCCGATGATCCGCCCCTTCATATCGTCATTAGGCAGCGTGACCGTTGTGACCGTTGTTTCGGCGACCACGTCAGAGGCACTGCGCTGGATGGCATCGGCAATGAGCGACTTGGCCGTACGGTCCGCCGTCTCCTTTGCCTCATCTTCACTTTCTTTGATCAACATGGCGCGTTCATGCGCCAGTTCAGCCTTGGTTTCAGTGAGGACCTGGTCCTTCGCCTGCGCCTTGGTCAGGCCGGCGATGCGTTCCAACTCCTGCTGTTGTTTCGTAATAGTGGCGGTAATGTCTTCTTTTTTTAGCTTCCAATTGCTGCTGGCGGGCGTTTAAGTCATTTTCACGCTCCGTCAGGCTCTTTTCCTTCTGGTCAAGTGTATCATCACGGCGATCGAGCGCCTCTTCACGCTGCAACACCTGATGTTCTGACTGCTGGACCTCACTGCGCCGATCCTTAAGCTCGGCTTCCACCTGAGTTTGGTACTGGTGGGCTTTCTCACGTGCCGAGACCAATCGTTCTTTTTTTGAGCGTCTCGGCTTCTTTCTTCGCGTTCTCAATGATTCCTGCAGCACTGTCATGTGCTTGATCCAAAGTATGCGCATGGCTCCGTTTCTGAAGCCAATTGCCGATCAACAATCCGAGCACTAAAGCGATGACGGCGAGGATCACTGAGAGCAAAATTCCTGAGCTCATCTTTTCACCTCCGCATCATCAAAAAGTTTCACGATGCTATTAATTTATACAATTTGACACAATCTTGATTGTAGCGGTTGCCGCTTTTGGTGTCAACTTGATGAAACCGCGTCAAGCCTACGCAAAAGCGGGTTTGCCAACGTGGCAGACCCGCCTGAAGAAAAGTTTTAAGCGCTATTTTAGACGTGCTTTTCACGGCCTTGCAGAAAACGCAGCAAGATAAATAATGCCGCTTTGACCGCTCGGCCGCGAACGGCGGCGCGATTTCCCGGAAAATGATGCACCGACGCACTGGTCGGCTGACCGCTTGCAGCCAGCCCGATCCATACGGTTCCGGCCTCCACCCCTTGGTTAGGGCCAGGGCCGGCCACACCGGTCAAACTGAGGGCCACATCGGCGCCGGCCTGCTTGAGTGCGCCTTCAGCCATCGCTTTCGCCGTCTGCTCACTGACCGCTCCCGCCGCATCGATTTGCTTCTGGTCAAGGTGCAAGAATGCCGCCTTGGTCTGATTCGAGTATGTCACAAACCCGCCTTTAAACCAGTCAGACACGCCAGGGACATCAGCCAAGGCGGCTTGCAAGGCGCCGGCAGTCAAGCTCTCGGCTGCCGTGACCACCGTGTGGGTGCGGCCCAGGGCGGCGACCACTTCAGCAGCCAGGCTGTTATTATCGCCGTACCCATAAAAGTATTGGCCGAGACGTTTTTGCACCTCACGTTCCAACGGGTCCAGCAGCGCTTCAGCCGCCGCTTCTGACCCTGCCTTGGCGGTCAGCCGCAAGGTCACTTCGTAAGGCTTAATGTACGTGGCCAGGGTCGGATTAGTTTGCTGCGCAATCAGATCGTCAAGCTCGGTCACCAACTGTGATTCACCAATGCCGAAGAAGCGCAGCACTCGCGACACCAACACCTCGCCGTGCCCCAGCCGTTTCAGCAGCGCCGGCACCAGCGCATTGAGCACCATCGGTTCAAACTCGCGCGGCGGGCCCGGCAGTAACACGTAAGCCCTGCCTTGAACATCGAGCATTGCCCCAACGGCCAGCCCCACCGCGTTCGGCAGCACTGTGGCCCCTGCTGGGTACATCGCCTGCAGCAGGTTGTTTGCCGTCATCTGGTGATGCTGCTGCGTCGCGAATGCCTTGAGTTTGGCCATGGCGGGTTCGTCTGTCACGAGCTCAACGCCCAAGTGTTTGGCCAACGTCTGCTTGGACAAATCATCCGGGGTCGGACCCAATCCACCCAGCACAAAAATCAAGTCGGCACGGCTTTCAGCTAGCGCAATGGCAGCGTCCAGACGCGCCGAATTGTCGCCAACGACCTGCTGGTTGAGACTGTCGATGCCCAAATCACTCAGCTGCTTAGCCAGAAACGCCCCATTGGTATTGGTGATCTGGCCCAACAGCATTTCCGTCCCGACTGCGATCAATTCTGCGTTCATGCAACTCTTCCTTTCCGTCCAGACAACAAAAACCCGCAGCTACCTGCGGGCCTCGGGTTATTTGCCAAACGAATCAGCAAACACCCCACGATTTTTGTAGAAATATTCAATGCCTGAGTACAGCGTGAAAATCACCGCCAGGTAGAACAGGATCAGGCCCAAAGGAAAACTCATGCCAAAATTGTTCAGGAACAAGCAGATAATCGCCAGATCCTGCGTCACCGTCTTGATCTTGCCCGGCCAGGCCGCAGCAAGCACTTCGCCTTCGTTGGACAACAGCAGCCGGAGGCCGGTCACTGCCAGCTCCCGCCACAAGATGACCGCTGTGCCCCAGGCTGGGATAATACCAGCCGCCGTAAGGAAAATAAACGCCGTCATCACCAACAGCTTATCCGCCAGCGGATCGGCAAACTTACCGAAATTGGTCACCAAGTGCCGAGCCCGGGCAATTTTGCCATCGGCCAAGTCGGTGAGCGTGGCCGCGATGAAGATGATGGTTGCCAAGAGGTAGGACCATGAAATGCTCCCACTGCCCACTGCAAAGCTGCCAGCCGGCCAACCCAGGACCAAGAGAATCGTGAAAACCGGGATTAAAATGATCCGCAGCATCGTTAATTTGTTTGGTAAATTCACTGTGCGTTCCCACTTTCTGACGAACTGGCAGCCGCCGCAGAGAAGGTCACGGTCCGCACGACACTCGTGGTCGTGGTCCCCAAGTCGACCTTCTTGCTGTTCAGCGAGATTGTTGTTTTAGGCATGTTACCAGAGTTAACGGCAAAATTCGTGGTGCCGTCTGGCAAGTCAACCGTGTGCTCACTGCCCGGCTGAACCGTCCCCTGCCAGGTCACCGCGTTGTTGACATACACCGCGACCCAGGCGGCGGCATCAGTCGCGGCCACCTTGAGCTTGTTGCCCGTGGCAGGCAGGTTAGTCACCGTTGCGGTTTGCCGAGTGGTGGAAACGTCAGTCACCGCAATTTTCAGCCCACTATGTTTCTTACTTGATTTCTTCGTCTTTTTGCTGCTCGAAGCCGCATTCTTAGAGGAAGAACTGCTCGAACTGGCTTTTTGACTGCTGCTGGAGGTCTTCTTACGACTCGAAGTCTTTTTACTGCTGGAAACGGAGACGTTGTCATTGGTCGGAATCGTCTCTTTAGGCTGAGAGCTTGAGTTGTGCCACATCACTAAGTAAACCCCGACGATGATCACGATGGCAAGCGCGGCGATGGCAATCGGCCAGGCGTGCTGCCGCAGCTTGTTGACCGGTGAATTTTCCGCCGACCGCTCGCTGCGAGTCCGATTTTCAACTGATTGTTCGACGTACTCCTGCGGCTGCGTGTCCGGAATATCTTGCTGAAATTGTGTCAGCAGCGCATCAGCGTCCAGCCCGACCGTCTCGGCGTACTGCTTGATAAAAGCCCGGACGTAGAAATCGCCTGGAAGCGCGTCAAAATTACCCTCTTCAATCGCAATCAAATAACGCTTTTGAATCTTTGTGATCTGTTGAAGGTCATCAAGGGTATACCCCTTTTCAATTCTGGCGGTACGCAGTTTTTGCCCAATTTCGTCCATTTGTTTTCTTCACCCGCTAGTTTATTATTGACTGTTTTCAGTATAGCATGAATAAACTGCTACATGAATTAAGAAATAGTTGCGTTGCTAGCGCAGCCAACCGCCCGTCACGTATAGCGTTTGGCCCGTCAGGTAGGCTGCGTCTGGGGCACACAAGCTGGCGACGTAAAAGCTGATGTCTGCAGGTTCTGCAAACCGGCCTGCCGGGATCTCAGCCCGCACTGCTGCCAGCGTGGCGTCATCAAACATCGCATTCATCTTGGTCGCAACGGCCCCGGGCGCGACCACGTTGACCGTGATGCCAAGCTTGCGACCTCTTGCGCGTACGCCTTGGCAAACGCCGACTGCGCGCCTTTGACCGTACTGTATGCCACTTCCATGGCCGACCCGGCCGCGCCATACACGGAGCCGATAAAGACGACGCGACCGCGCCCGGAAACCGCGAGTTTGGCCTGCAACTTCGTCAATAAAACCATCGGGGTCAGCAGATGGACTTTCATCAGCGTGCTCAACTCACCCACAGTCGTTTCTTGAAACAAGTGGTAGTAGGTCATCCCCGCGGCAAAAACCACCGCATCGACCCCAAAAAGCTGGCTGGTGAGCCGGTCTAAATGGGTCTCATCAGTAAAATCATACTGGACTTTCAGAAAATCCTGCTTGGGATAGGCAGCAGTCAGCTCTTCCAGTAGTGCTGTGACGGGCCGCTCATGCTGATCGTAATGCAGGTAGAGCGACCAGCCTGTGCGGCCAAGCGCTTGGCACAAGCGCCGCCAATATCCCCGCTGGCGCCAATAATCAACGCAAAGCTCATGCTTTCGCCTCCGGCCGCACGTGAAAGACGGACACTGCGTCAACATCGAAGAAGCTTACGGCGGCAGCTTTTACGTCTTCTAGTGTCAATGACTTCAACGCATCGACCACCTCAAACGCGTTCAACCCGGTGAAGCTCTGAGAGGACAACTGATTGGCGGTCTGTTCCAGGGAATTCAGGGACATGTAGTACTTGCCCAGCGCCGCCTGCAGGATCCGTTCAAACCGCTCGGCCGTGAGTGCCGGCTGATCGGCACCGCGGGCGATCACCGCCGCGACGGCATCCGACATTGCGGAAGGGTCGTCTGCATCCCCAGAGATCGTGGCGTAGTTAAACGTGCGCCCGGCAATATAGTCCGCGGCAAAGGAGTCGTCCACCAGCCCCTCGTCATACCACTGCTGATAAAGCGGTGACGAGTCGCCGAAAACCATTTCCAGCAGCACCTCGATCGCCAACTTGTACTTGGTCCCTTCGAGATCAGCTTGGACATCCACTTGCCCTTTGATCCCAATCGCGCTTTTCGGCCGGATCACCGGCAAATCGGCTGCTCGATAAGGCAGAATCGTCGCCAGGTCCCCATCAAAGCCGACCCCGCGCACGATTGGGGTGCTGGGCGCAAAAGTTTTTTTTGGGCCTGATCATCGGCGATTTGGGCCATGATCGCCGCCGCGTTAAAACTACCGACCAGAGTCAACGTCATATTGCTGGGCTGATAAAATGTCCGGTAGGCTGGTATAACCGTTCCGGCGTGATCTTGGCGATAGAGTCAATGGTCCCAGTCACGTCACGGGCAACCGGGTGACCCGGGTACAAGTTGCCGATGATGCCGTAGTAAAGCAACCAGCCAGGGTCATCTTGATACATTTGGATCTCCTGACCAATAATGCCGCGTTCTTTAGCCACCGTCTTATCAGAGAAATAGGGCATCTGCACAAAGTCAAGCAGCGTCTTGAGGTTCTGGCTCAGCTTGGTGGACGTCGAAAACAGATACGCGGTGCTGGTGGCGCCGGTGAACGCGTTAGCCGACGCGCCGGTTTGGCCAAACAGGTCAAACGCGTCGTGATCCTCCTTCTCAAACAACTTGTGTTCAAGAAAGTGCGCGATGCCCTCTGGGTCTTCCACCATTTCACTGACGCCAGCTGGCTGGTAACGCACGTCGATGCCCCCGTAGTTGACGGCAAACATCGCGTAGGTTTGGTGATAGGCCGGCTTTGGGACCAACAGCACGCGGAGACCATTCGCCAAGGTCTTCGTGACCAACGTTTCCCCAACCGTGGGATAATACTTTTTTTGCCATCGCCGTTTCCATCACTCCGCCTCCTGTTCGTCCAAGCAGTACACGGCCTGCAGCCGCAATGCCGCAGCTGCCGCCATGACTTCCTGCTTGGTCACCGCGGTGATCGCCGCCGCATAAGCCGCATAGCCGGGCTGGTGAGTGGGGACCAACGCCTGAAGCAGCTCCTGCCGCGCCAAAAAGCGCGGCGAATCATAAGCGGCCTGCCGCGCGTTAAGCAGCCCTTCCTTGATTTGTGCAAGCAAGGCCGCCGAAAACTCGCCACTCGCCAAATTTGCCAACTGCGCCGTGATCAACGACTGAACCTGCTCGCGTTGAGCGCCATCGATGCCAGTCTGCACCATCACAAACTGCCGGAAAGGATTAAATGCAGAGCTGGCGTAATACGCTAAGCTAGCCTTTTCGCGCACATTCGTGAAGAGAAGAGACAACGGCGAGCCGCCAAATAATTCGTTCATCACCACGTTCGCATAATACTGACGGCCATACAAATCACTGGGCGCCGTATAAGCCAAGTTCAGCTTGGCTTGGTTCACGTGCGCCTTGACCGTCTGCTGCCGCACCGGCGCCTCGGCTTGCCGATAACTCAGTGCGAAACTCGGCTGCGGCCGGGCACTGAACCCAAGCTGCTCAGCTAGTGGCCGCACCTGCTCTTCGGTGACATCACCGACGACCACGATCTCAATCTGATCATGGCGGATCATCGCCTGATACGTGTGCATCAAGTCCGCCTGGGTCAGCCGCTCAAGCTGCGCAGTGGTCCCGAAACTAGGCGTGGCTTGCGCACCGTTGCCCTCAAAGTACAGCCGCAGCGTTGCCAAGCTGGCCTGCAGCTGGCGGTCTTCATCCAAGCTGCCCAAATACGCAGCCAGGTTTTTCCTTTCGCGGTCAAACACGGTCCGGTCAAACTGGCCCGCCACCAATAACGGCCTGAGCAGCACCTCGTGAAGCAGCGCGAACCCTTGGGCAAGCAGTGGCACTTGGGCGAGTTGGTCCGCCACCAGGTTCAAGGTCGCAGTCACCCGGTGCATCGTGCCGTCCTTGGCCACCCCGATGCCGAAACTAGCCCCGAACATGGCTTCCAAAGCAGCGGACAAGGCAGCTTGAGTTGGATACCGGGCCGAGCTGGTTTCCAGCACGGAGGTCAACAGGGTGCGGGCCGCAAACGTCTCCGCCTTGGCAGGCGCGATGAAGTGCACGGCGACCCGGGTGGTTTTGAACTGTTTGGTTGAAAGCACATTCAGAAATACACCATCAGTTAATTGAATTCGCATAAAAACTCCTTAACTTTCGTCCTGTGATTGTCCCGGTTGGACAAACACCTTGCGTGGTTTGCTGCCTTCGCTCGGCCCCACAATATGGTTTGCCTCAAGGTCATCGATCAACCGCGCCGCCCGGTTGTAACCGATCCGAAAACGGCGCTGCAGCAGTGAGGTTGACGCGGTTTGCTGCTGAATCACAAACGCCTTGGCCTCGTCATACAGCTCGTCTTCCGAGTCACCGGCAGCCGCTTCCTCGGGCTCATCGCTCGGGGTCATGTCCTCGACATACTCCGGTGCCACCTGATCGGTGATCGATTTAACGACCGCTTCCACATCTTCGGAAGAAATGTAAGCCCCTTGGATCCGCATCGGCTTAGCCGCATCAATTGGGGCAAAAAGCATGTCCCCACGGCCAAGCAACTTTTCGGCGCCATTCATGTCCAGAATCGTCCGGGAATCAACCCCTGACGAAACCGCAAACGCCAAGCGGGAAGGAAAGTTGGCTTTGATCAGGCCGGTGATGACATCGACACTGGGCCGCTGCGTGGCAATGATCACATGGATTCCGGCGGCCCGGGCCATCTGGCCCAACCGCACCAGCGCTGTTTCCACCTCGCTGCCGGCGACCATCATCAAATCTGACAGCTCGTCCACGATCACCACAATGAGCGGCAAATGCGGCACGTCAGGATCATGTTCCGCCTTGGCCTTTTGGTTGTACTCCCCGATGTTGCGAACCCCTGCGGCGGCAAACCGCTCGTACCGGTTTTCCATCTCCTTGACCACTTTGTTCAGGCTGATGGCGCCTTTTTGGCCTCGGTCACCACTGGGGTGAGCAAGTGCGGCACCCCGTCATAAACCGACAGCTCCACTTTTTTTTGGGATCGATCAGCATGAGCCGCACTTGGTCGGGCTTGGTGGTCATCAAGATGCTCGTGATGATCACATTGATCATGACCGATTTCCCCGAACCGGTCGCCCCTGCAATCAGCAGATGCGGCATCTTAGTCAGATCAAAGGTCTTGACGTGCCCATCCACGTCCTTGCCCAAAGGAATCACCAGCGGCTTCCCTGGATGGGCCGGCGTTTTTTTTCAAGCACTTCACGGAACCCGACCGTGGCCACCTGCTGGTTTGGCACTTCAATACCAATCAGTGATTTGCCAGGGATTGGCGCCTCAATGCGGATATCCTTGGCGGCCAGCGCCAGCGCTAAATCATCGGCCAGGTTGGTGATTTTGGAAACCTTGACGCCAGTCGCAGGTTGAATCTCGTATTGGGTAATGCTCGGACAGTGTGGCCTGCTTCACGGTCACGTCAACGCCAAACGACTGCAGCGTCTCACTGAGCTTGACCGAGTTCTTGCGGATTTTGGCGGTCTCGGCTGACTGGTCAGTCGCCGGAATCGGCGTCAGTAAGCTCATCGCCGGCAGTACGTAATCGTCGCCAGCGCTTGCGCTGGTGTCCAGCGGCTGCTCGGCGTCTGCCGCTTTGCTTTTTCATCAGCCAACAGCTCTGTTTGCGCGGCTTCCGAATGAGGCACATTGATTTTGATTTCTTGCTGCCGCTCGGCCACCGGCTTGGGCAAGTCTTTGGCGGGCTCAGTGCTCGATTGAGGTGCAGGCTCAGTTGCGGCATTCATGTGAGCCGGCTTGGATGCCGCCTCAGTCGCTTCTTTCTTGGCGGTGTGCTTGGCGGTGCGAAGGTCTCGGCCTTGGTCGAACTGGTTGCGCAAGCCGGCGACTGCTTCGCTGAGCTTGGCGGCCAACCAGTGCCCCGCCGCAAACACTTGCGCTGGTTTAACGCCGGCCAGTGCGGCGACGCCGATCAAGATGAGCACCCAGAATAAAATCATCGCGCCAATTTCTGCCAGCAGCGGCGCAAAAAGATTGAGCAAACCGGCGCCAATCAATCCCCCGCCGACTCGCGAGGTGGTTGCTTGCAAGGCAAAATCCCCTTGCAACAGCCGCCACGTTGCAAGGAAAAAGTGGGCATGGACACTTTGGGCCGCCATCGCCCGGCCCGACATGACCCCCAACCCGCCAAGCGTGATGAGCCGGCGCCCCAACTCAGCCGCGCGGTCGGCCGCAGCGCCTTGCCGGAAACAATCAGCCAAGCGCCATAAAGCACCACCAGTGCCGCCCCGACAAGGTACGCATCCCCAATCACCAACCGAAAACAGTTGGCCAGAAACGTCCCGATAATGCCGAGTTTAAAGAACGCCAACGCGGCCACCACAAACAGCCCGCAACCGACCCAGTTGAGTGTGTGGTCGACTTTACGGGTGCGGGGCTTACGCTTGGTTGGTGATTTTCGCTTGCTGCTCGTCCGCCGCTGCGCCATGAATTGCCTCCTTAGAATCTAAGCCTCATTATACACGAGGCGCCTTGAATAGAAAAAAAGCGGCGCCGTTCGCCTTTACTTCAGCTTATCGTGCGGATAGACATGGCTGCGCTCCAGCCCGGCAAAGTTTTGCTGGCGCAGGGCCTCATAAATCACCAAGGCGGCACAGTTAGATAGGTTCAACGCCCGCACCTTGTCCGTCATCGGGATCCTGACCGCCTTTTCCGGATTAGCGCGCATGAAGGGCTCCGGCAGACCAGTCGTCTCCTTGCCGAACATGAAGTAGTGATCAACCGCAGCGTCGCTGTAATCGACGTCGGAATAGGTCTGCTCGGCAAACTTTGACACCAGGTAAAGATACTGGGGAGCTTTCACAGTGGCCATGAACGCCTCAAGCGACTCGTGGTACACGATCTTCACCGAGGCCCAGTAGTCGAGGCCGGCGCGCTTGAGGTGCTTGTCATCTACCGAAAACCCCAGCGGTTTGATCAGATCCAGCACGCTGTCGGTGGCAGCCGCGGTCCGCGCAATGTTTCCCGTATTGGCCGGGATCAGCGGTTGGTACAACACAATATGATTGGTCATTTTAACTTACCTCCACAAAAAAACGCACCACCTCGGTGACTGCACGGCGAGACGGTACGTTAGTTAAATTTTTCATCGCTAACTTTTATCAATTTCCCAAAAGCAAGCCCTGATAAAAGCCAGAAATAAAAATGCTTAAGAGTAATTTAACACCGATGCCTAGACCTTGCAAGCCCTCGCCTGATATTTAGCGCTTTCACCGCGCCAAACCTTAGCGTTTTCACATTTAACGGGACGCCTCGAGTAAACACACGTCCACGTGAATACTGGTCGGCGGCGACTGAAGCATTGCCGCCCGCTTCGCCGCGTCAGCCTGCCACGTCAGCGGGGTCATTTTCATGACATCGCTGAACTGAGCAGCCGTCACCGGAAAGTCATACGTCAGCGGCGTCTGGACCGCACCAGGATACGCGGCCAAAAACCGGTCAAGCACCGGTTGGTTGCTGTATTCAGCCTTGGCCGTGCCGGCATAAAGCCCCTGCCGCAGCTCGCGCAGGTAGCCTGCCGCCGGAATGACTTTGAACAACCGACCGCCCGGGCGAAGGACCCGATCGAATTCGTGGTACGCGCCTGGCGAGAACAAGTCGACCACTGCGGCAAAACTGTCATCTTGGAAGGCAGCCGAGCAAGATCCGCGACACAAAACACCGCGCTGGTCGCCA
>NZ_BBAJ01000003.1 GCF_001311195.1 Lacticaseibacillus camelliae DSM 22697 = JCM 13995 | reverse complement strand
TGCGCCGCGGCCGGTGGACGCCGGGGATGCCGTCGAAGTTGCCGGCGATGGCGACGTATTTTTGCAGCTGCGGCAGCTGCTGGTATTGGCCGTATCGCAGCTCGTAAAACAGGACGGCGGCGTTGCCCAACGAGTGGGCGACAACGTTATACCGAGTGATGCCGTACTGCTTTTGCAGTGCCATCAGGACGTCGCGCAGCCAATCCGAGATGCGATTGTAGCGTAGCGTGCGATTGTTCAGGAAGACCACCTTGACCAGCGGCCGGTGGCTGGTCGCCGGCCAATTGCCGGTGAACGTGACCTGACCGGTGTTGTTGACGGTGGCGGTCAGCACACTGGTGGCGTGGTCCTCGCGCTCCGCAGTCTGCATCAGCGCATTCATCGCGTTGGGGCCCGCGCGATGGCCATGCAGGTACAGGGTGGGGACATGACGCACCGTGGCGGCGTGTAGTGTGTGCCCGGGTGCCAGCCCGAGTCCCAGCGCCGTGATCACGACCAGCATAAGGATCATCAGCCGTTTTCGCATGTCTGTCGCCCCCTGTTGCCTTTACCTTACGGATATTCTCTGCGTGAAGCAATAGTCGTTGGCGCACCTTAGTAAAGTTGAAAAATGTGTTAAACAGGCTTAGACAAAATTAGCCTAGTCGCGTTCCACAAAGCAACGCCCAGACACGCAAACGCCCCTGCATCTCGATTCGAAGCGCGAATCGTGATGCAGGGACGCCTGCGTTTTGGGCTAAAACCGCTTTGTGTCTCAGCCTCCACTTTTTAGTCTAGGTTAAAACTAATGTCAAGGTTGGTGACACTATTCGTCAGGTACCCCAAAGAGAGCGATGTGACCCCGGAACCCGCATACGCATGCAAATTTGCCAGCGTGATCCCGCCGGAAACCTCGGTCTGAATGGTATCCGGCACTAGGGCCTGCCAAGCCCGCACGGTTTGTGGGGTTTGGTTATCGAACATGATGATGTCGGCCTGAGCAGCGATTGCGGCCAGCAATTCTGCGTGGGTTTCGACTTCGACTTCAATCATTTTGGTTGGGCCGATTGCGCGGCGTAGCTGGGTGATTGCCGTACCTAAGTCGCCGAATGCTGCCCAGTGGTTATCCTTCAGCATGGCCAGGTCATAAAGACCGAAGCGGTGATTAATGCCGCCGCCGCAACGGACTGCGTACTTGTCAAACACGCGCAGCCCCGGTGCCGTTTTGCGGGTGTCCAGCAGGTTGATGCTGGGATCAGCTAGTGTTGCCACCGCTTGGGCCGTCGCCGTTGCAATCCCACTCATCCGCTGCATCAGATTCAAGCTCAGGCGTTCGGCGGCTAGAATGTCTGCCATACTGCCCTCGACGCGGGCAATGATGGTACCTTCTTCAAGCTTCTCACCATCTGCAATGAGTGGGGTGTAGGTCACGTGATGACCCAATAGCCGGTACAAGAAATCAGGGATTTGGCTGCCTGACAGGATACCTGCTGTTTTGGCGAGAAACGATCCAGTGGCTGTCCGTTCACCCAGCAGCGGTGCAGTCAGGTCGCCAGTTCCCAAGTCTTCATCAATAAACCGAGTCAGCGGTTTAGCCACACGCTCAAAATCAAGTCCCATGTGTTGATTCTCCCATCTAGACAACGGTACCATGACCGTTTTCACCGCAATAAAAGTGCAATTTACTTTTATCAATCAAGGTAACGCTACGCCTGGGCTAGCGCAGTGTCAAGACATAGGTTTTTGACGGTCGGCCGACGCCCGCTTTAGCGGTCACACCGGTAGCTTCAGCATTGCCGCGTGGTTCCGCAAGAAGTTGGAGTTGTCTGGTTCGATGCGGCCGAATTCGGCAAAAATCAGTCGGGCCTGTTTGAGCGTGAAACTGTCGCCAAGAATGAACAAAATTGTGCTGGTAGTCGAGTTTGTTGCGAATTCTGCTGCACGCAACGGTCAAGATCCAATTATGGTCGAACGCCAAGCCGGTCGTCGGGGTTTGATCAGTCAGGTATTCGTCAGCTTTTAAAGAGTAAAAACGAAGCCGCTGGTAGTTGAAGGTAAAGATACCGCCCGGTTGGCGGCTCAAGGCAAACCACTCAGCATCGCTGGCACCTGGGCCAGGCACCAAGGGCGGGCGTTGCGGCAAGTAGATCATGTAACTCAACGATAACGCGCGTTCACTGGGGTCGCGGTCGGCAGCCGTAAAGGTGGCTAACTGCTCGGCATAACCGGCGTCAAGGCGTAAGCCAATTTTCTCGCGAACGAGGCGCAAAGCGGCTTCATGGGCGCTTTCGCCCTCTCGCATGGCAGTTTCCGGGAGTGCCCAATACCCGGCAAACGGCTGGTCGCTGCGTTTGATCAGCAGGACATTCACCTGCTTTGTGGCGGGGTCAAAACTCCAAATAATGTTGGTGATCGTGATCAAGGGATGAGCAAGCGTCGTCATTTTGAACCTCCTTAACAGGCTCAGTTTAAGCGCGCCAATTGTTTTCCGCAATCTCAAAGCGCGTTCACTAAAGCGCAGGCTGCCATTAGGCGCTGATTGGAGGCAGGTGTTGAAGCAAGAAAAAAACCGACTGTCCAAGGCAGTCGGCTCACTTCGGCAAAAGTGTGAACAATCAAAGGGTAGTGCGGTGATCCTAAAGCTGAACCCTTTCCTGATCAAGGAAGTACTGCAGCGGCTTCAGCTCTTCACCGTCGTAGTAGGCAAACAGGTCGTCAAGCGTGGCGACGGACTGTTCGGCGTCATTGGCGTTGAACTCCGGCGCGACGGTTTCCTGAACCCTGCCGTCGACAATCTTCACCTTCAGCGCTTCGACTGGGAAGCCGCGCTTCAACGTGATCTTGGCGTTGAGGACGAACGGCCGCCCGGCGCTGGTGACTTCAATGGCCTTGGCGAAGGCGGCCGCAAGCTCGCTTGATTTGGTGACCGTGGCACCTTCGATGCCCATGCCTGCCGCGATTTTCTGGAAGTCCTGATCCTCAAGGTCGATTCCCGAGTAATCATGCATCCCTGGAATGTCGGCCTGTTCATCGCGAATGAACCCCAGGGTGGTGTTCGAGGTCACAATGTTGAGAATTGGCAGGTGATACTTCTTCTCCGTGATGAGATCCTGCATGACCATGGAAAAGGCCCCATCGCCGGAAATTGACACGATTTGCCGGTCCGGATATTCGAGGGCCCCGGCGATCGCGCCCGGGATCCCCGCGCCCATCGAGGCAAACAGGGCAGATACGGTCCACTTGTTCGTCGGCGTGACCTTCAAATAGCGCAGCAGGTTGATCGTGTTGTCGCCAACGTCCAGGGCGACCACGGTTTGCGGATTTGTCACCTGGTTAAGTGCCTGGTAAAGGGGTTCAAATTCTAGTGGGGCGGTTTCGCGGGTGGCCAGTTTTTGAAGGTAGCCCTGCCAGTTACGGTTGTCGGCCACGGCAGCCTTGAAAAACGGGGTCGGGGCGACCGCCGTGGCGCGGGTCAGCATTTTTTCAACGAACTGGGTCGCATCACTCCAGATGCCCAGGTCGATGTAATGGTGGCGGCCAAACTCGGCTTCGTCGTTATCCACCTGGATGAACTTGAAGTCGTGGCGCGTGTAGACGTTGTTGGCGAACGGAAAATCGGCGCCCAGCGCAATGACCAAATCGGCAATGTCCATGATTTCGTTGGCCGACTTTGAACCGGCGCGGTTGACAAACCCAATGTTTCCTTCGTAATCCTCGTCGATCATGCCTTTGGTCAAACCGGTTTGAATGATTGGGATCTGCAGCTTTTGGGATAGTTCGATCAGCTTGGGCCCGCCTTGACGAATCCCGCGCCCGACGTGAAAGACCGGGCGCTTTGCCGCCGCGACCATCGCCAAGACTTGGTCAACCTCGCGTCGGTGGCCAGTGGCTCGGGCTGCGGCTTGCGGTCAGACGCTGGTGGACTTGTATGGCACATCCGGAATCTGCGCGTAACCAAAGTCGTTGGGAATAATGACCACGGCCACGCCGCGGTTCTTATAGGCTTCACGGATGGCTTTGTCGACGACGTAAGGCAGACTTTCCGGGGTCATGACGGTCCGGCAGTAAGCGGCAACGTCCGCGAACATCGGGCCTTCATCAAACTCCTGAAAGAAGTTGTAGTTCATCTTGTCGTGCGGCACCTGGCCGACCAAGGCCAGGACCGGCGCGTGATCCTCGCGTGCGTCGTAAAGGCCTGTCAGCAGGTTAGTGGCGCCGGGACCGGCGGACCCAAAAGTCACGGCGACCTTGCCAGTCAGCTTGGCGTCGGCACTCGCAGCCAGGGCGCCCACCTGTTCGTGGCGCACTTGAATGTATTTGATGGTCGCTTTTTCCTGCTCCAAGGCGGACATGGTGGAGTTAAACGAGCCGCCTGGGTAGCCATAAATATGCTTGACACCCCAAGCCTCAAGCACTTCAGCATTGCAACACTTGCGGGAACTGTGTTTGTCATGATCGCGCACTTCCTTATGTGGATTTAATAACGATTGTAGGCAATTACTACGTTTACAATGTATCATCTCAAGAAAACGGTTGCAACAGTTTTAACCAATTGTGTCACAAAACTTTTTATCGACCGGCCAGGCAATAAGAGGCATGGCAGGCAGGTTGAGCGCCGGCGGGAGTTTTAAACTGGTCAAGTCGTTTTGCTAGGTAAGCGCTTCAATCGGTGCTACGCTTCAATTGAATCCGCGAGGCGTGCTGTTTCACTGGGAGGCAGGGGCCTCGCCGCCAAGGAGGGAGAGCAATATGCGCACTGAAATGTTGGGGATGATCCTAGCCGGTGGGCAGGGGACGCGCTTGGGCAAACTGACCCGTACCACTGCGAAACCGTCTGTGCCGTTTGGGGGCCGTTATCGGATCATCGATTTTACGTTGAGCAACTTGGCCAACTCCGGGGTCGATACCGTTGGGGTGGTCACGCAGTATCAGCCGCTTGAGCTCAACCGCCACGTCCAAAATGGGGCGGCGTGGGGGCTCAACGTTGCCGGCGCCGGGGTCACGATTTTGCAGCCGTACGCGTCCAGCGAAGGGGAAAAGTTTTTCGAAGGCACTGCGCACGCAATTTACCAAAATATCGCCTACATCGACTCCTACGATCCGGACTATCTCCTAGTGCTGTCGGGCGATCACATTTACAAAATGGACTACGGCCGGATGCTGCGCGCCCATAAGCTGAAGAAGGCGGCGCTAACGGTGGCCGTGATGCCGGTGCCCAAGGCAGATGCGCCGCGGTTTGGGATCATGAACACCGATGACACGGACCGCATTATCGAATTTCAAGAAAAGCCTAAGGAACCCAAATCCAATCTGGCCTCGATGGGCATTTACATTTTTAACTGGCCGACCTTGCGCCGTTACCTGACCGAAAGCTATGCGACAGACGGCAAAATGGAGGACTTCGGCAACGATGTGATCCCAGCGTACCTGGCGCACAACGAGCCGACATACGCGTACGCGTTCCATGGCTACTGGAAGGACGTCGGGACGATCCAGTCGCTGTGGGAGGCCAATATGGAATTTCTGTCGCCGACCAATTCGCTGAACATTGCTAACCGCAGCTGGCGGATCTTTTCGCAAACCGAGCCGCTGCCGCCGATGTTTCTGACCAAAACGGCGAAAGTTTCGCGCTCGATGCTCACGGACGGTTCTTACATCGCAGGGACGGTGGATCACAGTGTGCTGTCGCAAAGTGTGCGTGTCGGCGAGGGCAGTACGGTGAAGGATTCAATGATCATGCCCAACGCCACCATCGGCAAAAATGTCACCATCGACCACGCCATCATCGGCGAGAATGCCATTGTTGGGGATAACGGCGAGGTGATCGGCAAGCCCGAAGGCATCGCCGTTGTCGGGTACGGGGAAGCCGTGGGCAGAAAGGAGAAAGCATGACACAAGGAGAACTGAGCGCCGTCATCGACCTGAATGAAGATGGCGAGGCGCTGCTGCCGCTGACCGCCAACCGGCCGGTCGGCACGCTGCCGTTTGCCGGGCGCTACCGCCTGATCGATTTTCCGCTCAGTGCGGTCACTCATGCCGGAGTCCACAGCGTCGGGCTGTTCATGCCGCAGTCGGCGCGGTCGGTGCAAGATCATATTCGCGATGGGGCTTCCTGGAACCTTGACCTGATTCAGGGCGGGGTGTTCATGTTTCCGTACATCGCCACGCGCGACTACAGCGATCCCGCGTTGCGCCAGCGCTACTACGATGACTACACAACTTTTCTGCGCCGTAGCGGCTCGACTTACACCGTGATCATCGGCAGCAGCAACATCGCGTCAGTCGATCTCGCGGCTGTCTTGGCTTATCACCAGGCCGGCGATGCGCCGATCACGCTGGTGTACAAGAAACTGCCGGCGCAAGACATTACCCCGGACGACTGGACGCTGACTTTGTCCGAGCAGGGCACCGCCAGCGCGATCCTGCGCCAAAAAAGACCGCCGCGAGCGTCTGAGTGACACGGTGCCGGCCTTCATGGATACGTACCTGCTCGCCACCGCGGATCTAATCGATCTGTTAGACGTTGCCGCCGGCTCTCAGACCCTGGTGACGCTGCCGGAGCTGCTGCGCGATTACGTGCTGGCCAATAACGCGAATGCCTTTGAGTACACCGGCTATTTGGCGCGCGTCTCCAGTATGCAACGCTTTTTTTGAGGCCAGTCTGGGGATGCTGGACGATGCGAACTACCAGTCGCTGATGTTCTCGGCAGTGCCGGTGTTGACGAAAAGTAAAAACGAGGTGCCGACCTTCTTTGCCCGTGGTGCAGAAGTGAGCGACGCCTTGCTGGGCACCGGCGCATACGTTGAAGGCAAAATTACGCACAGCGTCATTTCGCGCAGTGTCGTGGTCCACCAAGGGGCGACCGTTGACCACAGCATCGTTATGCAAGGCGCCAAAATTTCTACCGGCTCGACCGTCAAGTACGCGATTCTCGACAAGGGCGTGGTGATCGGCCCCAACCTTCAGCTTGAGGGCAAGCCTGAGGCGCCACTGGTGATTGGCAAAAACCGGACCATTTTGAAAACGTCTGACTTGACGCCGCAGCCAGCGTGATCGGCCACGAAATAAGGGCGCGAGATATCCATCAGATATCCATCAATGACATCGGCGCGGGCCATAAAGCCACACCCAAGCACACAGATACCGCTGCACCGCGATTTTAAAAACGAATCGTGGCGCAGCGGTACTTGCGTTTTGGGCGAAACAAGCTGTATGCCTCAGCTGGTTATTTGGCTGGCTGCCGCGGGTCGAGTTCGACATCAGCGGTGACGCTGGCGGTTTGATACGGAAAGTGGCTCTCCGAAAACTCGAACGGTTCACCTTCAATCGTGTAGCTGACCTGCTGAATCACCAAAACGGGGTCGTTGCGCTTGGCGCCAATGGCCTTGACGTCCGTTGCGGTGGCCTTGATGGCGTAAACCGTGCGGTGCGAGCCGGCAATCGAAATGCCGTGGGCCCGCAGCGCGGCGTAAATCGAGCCGTGCAAGATGTCCTCGGTGATCGGCATGACCGCCGTGGGCATGATTGTGTGCTCGTACGAGAAAAGTTTCTGGTCAACATAGCGGACCCGGTCGATGACGTAAACCGGATCCGTGGGGCAGATGACCAAAGCGTCCTTTTCGCGCTCGTTAGGCATGCGTGCGGTGAAGCCGAGAATCTTGCTCGTGACCTGATGGCCCGGTTTGGTGGCTGTGGTCCCTAACGGTTTATCGATGGGGGAAATTTCGTTTTGCGGGCTGGCTGGTAATCTTTGCGCAAAATGTGCCGGCGCCGCGTTTCGAGTAAACCACGCCTTCGACGATCAGGAGCTGGATCGCCTTGCGAATCGTGATGCGCGTGGTGTGAAACTGCTTGGCCAGCTGCTCCTGATCGGGGAGTAGCGCGCCAGGGGCATACGTGCCATCAGTGAACATCTTCAGGAGCGACTGCGCGATCTGCTGGTATTTGTACATGCAAGCGTCCCCTTCCTATTGTTTTATCTTCTCACTTTGATTGTACGACACAGCGCCTGAAAGGTCAGCTGTTTCCTCTTTTCAAAATAAAAGTATACACAAATATAAAAAAAAGTGTTTACACGGTCAAATGAAAGCGCCATAATGTAACCGGATCCAAGAAATGATTAGGAGGCTGCGCAGTATGAGTCAAGCTTTACCGAACGGATTTTTATGGGGCAATTCCACTTCCAGCATGCAGACAGAAGGCGGCTGGAATGAAGGCGGCAAGGGCAAGTCGGTGTACGACGACCGCCCAGCTTCGAAGGACGCTTCGGACTGGCACGTTGCCATTGACGATTACCACCGCTACGACGAGGACATTAAGCTCATGGCCGATCAGGGCATGAATGCTTACCGGTTCCAGATTTCCTGGAGCCGGGTCTGCCCGACCGGCGATGGCGACTTCAACGAGGAAGGAATTAAATTCTATTCCGACTTGATCGATAAGCTCATCAAGGCCGGGATCACCCCGATGATTTGCCTGTACCACTTCGACATGCCACTGGCGTTAGCCGAGAAGTATAACGGTTTCGCTAGCCGCCATGTTGTTGAGGCGTTTGTGCGCTACGGCAAGAAGATGGTCGATGAGTTCGCAAAACGGGTTCCGTACTGGATCACGTTCAACGAGCAAAACCTCTACTTTATGCCTGACGCGTACCGCATCGCGGGTGACCTAGATGGTGAACGGAGCGACTCCGCTTTGTACACCATTTCCCACCACGTGATGGTCGCCCACGCCGAGGTCGCCAATTACCTGCACGAGCATTCCAACGCCAAAATCGGTGGCATGCTCGCCTACAGTGAGGTTTACCCGGCCAGCTCCAACCCGCGCGACATTCTCTACGCGCGCCAGATCGATGAGTTTTTCAACAAGAATTTGCTGGACGTGTTCATTAACGGCCAGTACTCCACGGAAGTCATGACCTTCGTCAAGAACCATGGCATCGACATGGACTTTACCGACGCCGACAAGGCCGCATTCAAGCAGCTGAACAGCGATTTCATCGCCTTTTCCTACTACCGGTCCGGTCAGATCAATTCCGACAAGGTGCCGATCAACACGATTGTCAACCACTATCTCGACTACGGCTCCGAGCAAGTGCCCGGGCTGCAGGTCAACGAGTGGGGCTGGAATGTTGATCCGCTCGGCTTCCGCGACATTCTCACCAAAGTTTACGATCAGTACCACGTGCCGATGTTCCCGATTGAAAATGGGATCGGCGTTCGCGAGCACTACACCGGCAAGGAGATCCAGGATGACTACCGGATCGACTATCACCGCGTGCACATTCAAGCGCTCAAGGATGCTGTGTATGAAGATGGCGTCAAGGTCATCGGCTACCTCGGCTGGGGCCTGATCGATATTCCTAGCTCCAGCGGCAACATGGACAAGCGTTACGGCATGGTCTATGTCAACCGCACCAACTCAGATCTGAAGGATCTTAAGCGGGTCCCGAAGAAGTCATACGCCTGGTTCAAGCACGTGATCGAAACCAATGGTGCGGATCTGAGTTAAAGCATCTAGCTATTTTTTCCGTGTTTTATCAGTATGAAAAAGGGGGATTATTTATGGCCAAAGAGACCTCGTCCGAGAAGTTGCAGAACAATGCCTTCTTGAACAAGTTTACGGAGATCGCGGTCAAGTTTGGCAACCTGCTGTATTTGCGCTCATTGCGTGATGCGTTCGCTGTCATCCTGCCGGTCTTCATTATCGCCGGCCTGGGCACAATGCTTAACAACACTGTGTTCGTCTGGTTGTTTAAAGGTGCCACACTTGCCAAATGGCAGGTGTTCGGCAACGCCATTACTAATGGGACGTTGAACGTCGCCGGTGTCCTGGTCGCACCAATGATTGGGTACTGCCTGGCTAAGAATATGAACTTCGACAACGGCATCGCTGCCGCTGCGATGTCACTGGCCTGCACGTTCATCGTTATGCCACAATCCGTGCCGCTGACCACACTGGCCGGCAAGAGCGTTACAGTCACCGGTGGGTACTCCACACTGTGGACAGGCACCCAAGGCATGTTTGGTGGGATCATCGTTGGCTTGGTTGCCACGACCATCTTTGTCAAGCTTGCCAACGTTAAGAAACTGCAGATTCACCTGGGCGAAAACATTCCGCCGGCTGTTTCGGCGTCATTCAGTGTTTTGATTCCGGCCTTGATCCTGATGTCCTGCTTCGCGATCATCACCGCGCTGCTTTCCGGGATCTTCAACTCCGACCTGATCGGTTTGATCAAGACCTGGATTCAGGAGCCTCTGCGTGGGTTTAACACTAGTCTGGTTGGCTACTGTGTCATTTACTTCTTTGCCAACTTGCTGTTCACCTTCGGGATTCACCAGACCGTCCTTTCCGGCTCTCTGCTCGATCCGCTGGTTCTGATCAACATGAACCAGAACATGGCGGCTTATGCTGCTCACAAGGCGATTCCTTACATCATCAACACCAGTTTTGTTTCCAGTTTCACCTTGGTCGGCGGCTCTGGTTCCACCATTTCGCTGATCATCGCGATCCTGCTGTTCAGTAAAGTAAAGTCATCCCGTCAGGTCGCGGCTTTGTCTCTCGGGCCTGGGATCTTCAACATTAACGAACCCATGATCTTCGGCTATCCAATCGTCTTTAACCTGCCAATGATGATTCCGTTCGTTCTGTTCCCAATTATCGGGACGTTAATCGGTTACTACGCAACGTACTTCAACTTGATCTCCAGAATGGTTGTTCTGGTTCCTTGGACCACACCGCCGATTATCGGCCCTTGGCTCGCCACTGCTGGTGACTGGCGTGCGGTCGTTGTTCAGATCATCGTCATCGCCGTTGGGGTTCTGCTTTACCTGCCATTCATGAAGATTTCCGAGCGGGTTGCTGCTCAGGAAGCCAAGATGGACGAAGCAGATTCTGCTGAAGCTTAGTTAAACGTGCGAAGGAGGGTAGACATGGAGAAAAGGAAACCTGCCGCTGGCAATCCACGGCGCATCTGGATCAGTATCGCTGGTGCGGTATTGATGCTGATGCTGGCAATCAATGACATCAGCCGTTTCGGCTGGGGCATTGTGACCCTTTCGACGTTTGCCATCTGCGCGTACTTTATCTATGAAATTGTCCAAACCATTCGCGATCCTGAACGGGTCGCCAATCGGATTGACAAACATCACCGGTGGCATTAACACCAACAAGCAGTCCGCTGCAAAAGTAGCGGGCTGTTTTGCTGTCTGCGATTTGGTCAGCCGAAAAGGTCGCCGGAAAAATATTTTTGCTTGGTCAAAATAAATAGTTGACAGCGGTTTCATTGTGTGCAATACTATCTTTGGATGACGAGTGGGTGGGGCAGGAACAACCCCATCAGCACCACTCGCCAACTACCGGGCACTCCGACCTCACTGTGAGGTTGACCCGGCGTGCTGAGCCGCCAGCTGGTTGGCTATGAAGACCATACCTCAACGTATGGGGTCCTTTCAGGACGCATGGCAGGATGCTGCTATCACTTTCCTAACTTAACAAAGCGACCCGAAGCGGTAACGCAACGGGGATAGCAGGCGGGGGATGACCTCGCAATAAAAAGCCACCGGGGAGATTCGGTGGCACGGGACACCATTTCGAAAGGAGTGGTGTCTTTGTCGTGCCTTCATTTTGATAGCCCGTCCATACGCGAGTCCTTATTTCTCTATTGATTTCGCTTACATGGTATACTCGCGGTGAAAAGGGGGCGAAGGCATGGACGAGGAGCTTGCCGAGTGGCTGTACTTGTTTAACCGTGGTCAGGATAATCAGAGTTTCAGGCGCTTCGGCGCGCATCGAGTCGGGTCTGATGACTGGCAGTTTTTGGTGTGGGCGCCGCACGCGCAAGCCGTTGCGGTTGTTGGCGAGTTCTCGGGCTGGCAGCCGGTGCCCCTATCTAAGTTGGGCGCGACGGGCTGCTGGCGGGGCGAGCACCAAGGCGTGGCGGGACAGCTGTACAAAATTCAGATGACGACCCGCACTGGCGAAATCGTCGAGAAGATCGATCCGTACGCGTTTGCCTTCGAAAAAAGCCCGGCACCGCGGCTAGGTTGGCCGACTTGCCGCGGCGGGTCTGGCGGGATGGCGCCTGGTTGGCCGGGCGCGGTGCGCATCGCTCCTACGACCGGCCGCTCAACATTTACGAGGTGCACCTGGCTCGTTCAAACGGCACGCGGACGGCAGTTACCTGACCTACCTAGAGGCAATCGATGAAATCCTGCCTTACGTGAAAAAACTGGGTTACACGCACCTGGAGCTCATGCCGCTGATGGAGCACCTGCTGGACGCCAGCTGGGGGTATCAGCTGATGGGTTATTTTGCCCCGACCAGCCGGTTTGGGCCACCCCAGGATTTTCTGGCGTTCATTGACGCCGCGCACCAACTGGGCCTGGGAGTGATCATGGACTGGGTGCCGGGCCATTTTATCCGCAACACCGACACGCTGGCGCAGTTCGACGGCACGCCGACCTTTGAGTACGCTGATCCTCACCGTGCCGATAATGTCCGGTGGGGCACCTGGAACTTTGATCTGGGCAAGGCGCAGGTGCAAAGCTTTCTGCTGTCTTCGGCAATGTTCTGGCTGGACTGGTGCCACCTCGACGGGCTGCGCGTCGATGCCGTGTCAAACATGCTGTACATGGATTACGATGCCGGCAAAGCGCATGATCGCAATCGCTTCGGGGGCCGCGAGAACCTGGAAGGCACGGATTTTTTTGAAGCGGCTCAATACTGAAGTATTCGCTGCCCACCCGGACGTGTTGATGATCGCGGAGGAAAGCTCCGACTACCCTAAGGTCTCCGCGCCAATCATTGCCGGTGGGCTGGGATTCAACTACAAGTGGAGCATGGGCTGGATGAACGACACCCTGAAGTACTTCAGTACCGACCCGTACGCGCGGCAAGCGCACATCGATCAGCTGACGTTTTCCTGGGTGTACATGCAAAATGAGCAGTTCATTCTGCCGTTTTCTCATGACGAGGTGGTGCACGGGAAAAAATCGTTGATGCACAAAATGCCGGGGGATCGGTACAACCAGTTTGCTAACCTGCGCACCATGGCCGTTTGGCAAATGACCTTTCCCGGGAAAAAGCTTTTGTTTATGGGCAGCGAGTGGGGGCAGTTCCTCGAGTGGCGCGACTGGAGCCAGCTGGAGTGGGTGGATTTAAAGGACCCGCTGAACGCGAAAATGCAGACCTTCACCACTGCTTGAATCACCTCTATCAGGGCACGCCGGCGCTGTGGCAGAAAGATTTTCAAGCAGACGGGATCCAGATCACCATCGGGGATCGCAGCGACGTGATCGTGTACGAACGGCGCGGTAAGGCGGGGGCTTGCATGATCGTGGTGCTGAACCTTTTGCCAGAGCAGCGTGATGCCTTCATCGTCCCGGTGCCCCATGCCGGGACCTATGAAATCGTGCTGAACACCGAAAGCGCGCGGTTCGGCGGCACTTGGACGCACCTGCAGCGGATTTTGCGTACGCGCGGTCAGCCTGAGCGCGGCCAGCCGGATAGTGTCGAAGTGGTGCTGCCAGCAATGGGGGCGCTGTTGATCAAGCCGCTGACAGAAAGAATTCGCAGGGAGGATTCCTTGGAGGTGACACAAAATGACTAAAGTCTTATTTGCGGCCGCGGAGGGCGCGCCGTTTTATAAAACCGGGGGGCTGGGCGACGTAGCCTATGCGCTGCCCCAGGCGCTGCACAAAGCCGGCGTCGATGTGCGCGTGGTCCTGCCTTTTTATGGCCAACTGCTGCCGGCGCAATACGCGGCCAAGCTGAAGAATCTGGCGCAATTTACGGTGCAGGTGGGCGGGCATGCCAAGTACGTCGGCGTGAAGACCCTGAACTTGAACGGCGTGCCGTACTACCTGATCGACAACGAGGAGTTTTTCGGCCGGGACGGGCTTTACGGCTACTGGGACGACGGCGGCCGCTTCGGCTTTTTCCAGATGGCCGTTATTGAGATGCTGCAGGTGCTGGACTTTATTCCCGACGTCTTGCACGTCAACGACTGGCACACTGCCTTCATTCCGGTGCTGCTGCGCGACAAGTACGCCTGGATCGAGGCCTACCAAGGCATCAAAACGGAACTGACCATTCACAATCTGCAGTTTCAGGGGTGGTTCCCGGCCAGCATTCTGGACACGGTTTTCGGCATTGGGCGGCAGTATTTCAACGACGACGGGTTTGCTCAGGACGGCCAAGTCAACTGGCTTAAAGGCGGAATCAATTTTGCTGACCTGATCACCACGGTCAGCCCGTCGTATGCGCAGGAGATTCAGACCCCGGCATTTGGCCAGCAGCTCGACGGCAGCCTGCGTCGTCAGAACTGGAAGCTGCGGGGATTTTGAACGGCATTGACACCAAACTGTACGATCCGGCCAAGGACAGAAATCTCAAGGTGCCGTTCTCGGCGAAAACGGTCAGGGACAAGGCCAAGGATAAGCGCGACTTGCAGAAAACGGTGGGCCTGCCGCAGCGCAGTGTGCCGCTGTTTGGCATCGTGTCGCGGCTGACGCGGCAAAAGGGCGTCGATCAGCTGCTGATGGCCCTGGCGCAGCTGCTCCCAGGCGAAGACCTTCAGGTGGTCATGCTGGGGACCGGCGACAGTGATTTGGAAGAGGGCTTCAACCACCTGCGCGACCGCTTTGCCGGCAAAGTGGCCAGTCTGGTTCGGTTCGACGAAGGCTTGGCCCAAAAAATTTATGGTGGGGCCGACTTTTTCGTCATGCCCAGTGCCTTTGAGCCCAGCGGGCTGGCGCAGATGATGGCCATGCGTTACGGCACGCTGCCGATTGTCCACGAAACCGGCGGCCTGCGCGATTCCGTGCAGGCGTACGACGCGACCACTGGCCGCGGCACCGGTTTTTCGTATTACGATTTTACGCCGCAAGTGCTGGGCGAGACACTGGTGCGTGCGGCCAAGATCTGGCGTGATCAACCCAAGGTGTACTTGCAGCTGCAGCAGCAGGCCATGGCCCAGGACTTTGATTGGACGCATGCGGCCAAGGATTACCTTGCAACCTACCGCCAGCTGTAGAAAATGGAGGGAAAACGCATGGCACTGACGACCGCGCAATTTGTGCACGAATTTGAGGACAATGCGTTGGCGCTGTTTGCTGACGACTTGCAGAAGCTGTCGCCGCAGCAGCAGTACCAGGCCCTGGCCGTGACGGTCAAGCGCTATTACGCCAAAGACTGGGCCACCACTAAGGACCATTACGACCGGACGCAGCAAAAACAGGTGTACTATTTTTCCATTGAGTTTCTGCCCGGGCGGCTGCTGGCGTCGAATCTGCTGAATTTGGGAATCAAGCCACGGTGGAGTCCGGGCTGCACCAGTTGGGACTCGACCCGGCCAAAATCTATGCGCAGGAGGCCGACCCCGGGCTGGGTAACGGTGGGCTGGGCCGGCTGGCGGCCGCGTTTTTGGACAGTATGGCCAGTATTGGGATGGCCGGCAACGGCAATGGCATTCGCTACCAGTACGGGCTGTTTCAGCAGCGGTTCGTCGACGGCTACCAAGTCGAGCTGCCGGACGACTGGCTGCGCGATCCGGACATGTGGGAAACGCGCAAGGAAAATCGGGCGGTGATCGTGAAGTACGGCGGGCAAGTTGAACTGCGGCCGCGGCCTAACGGCAGTCTGCAGGCCATTTACCACGACACCGACGACGTCCTCGCGGTTCCTTACGACACGCCAATGGTTGGTTACCACACCGGCGTGGTCAACACGTTGCGGCTTTGGCGCGCCGAAACGGTGCCTGGCCGCGTCCACAACCTTGCGGAAAAAGCGCGGGTCAATCAGATCACGCAGATTCTTTACCCCGATGATTCGGATTCGGCGGGGCGGGAGTTGCGCCTGCGTCAGGAGTACTTTTTCGTGTCCGCCGGCATTCAAAGCATCGTGACCCACTTCAAGCGGTTCCACAGCGATTTGGCGGTGTTACCGCATTTTGTCGCGATTCACATCAACGACACGCACCCGGCGATGGCGGTGCTCGAGCTCATGCGCATTCTGCTGGATGAAGAGGAAATGAGCTGGGACCAGGCCTGGGGGGTAACCGTGGCCACCATGAGTTACACCAATCACACCCTGATGACCGAGGCGCTGGAAAGCTGGCCCCAGTCGATGTTTGAAGCCCTGCTGCCGCGGCTGTTTCAAATTGCGCAAGAGGTCGATCGACGATTTCGGTTGGCGTACACTCGGCGCTACGGTGAGCTGTTGATCAACAATGCGGCGCCGCTGGCGAACGGGCAGTTGCGCATGGCGTTTCTGGCGGTGATCGGCAGCCATTCTGTCAACGGGGTCGCGAAACTTCATTCGGAGCTGCTGAAGCAGAGCGTGCTGAAGGACTTGTACCAGATTTTTCCGGAGCGGTTTAGAAATGAGACGAACGGCATCACACAGCGGCGGTGGGTTCAGCTCGCCGACCCCGCCTTGGCCAATTTGATCGACCAAAAAATTGGGTCAGCGTGGCGGCGTGACCCGTTGCAGCTGACGCAGCTGCGTCAGTTTGAAAACGACGAGTCGTTTTTGCGGGCCCTGCTGGCGGCCAAGCACCAGAATAAGCTGCGCCTGGCAGACCTCATTCAGCGGCAGTTGGGGTTGACCGTCGCGCCTTCCGCCATGTTCGACGTGTAGATCAAGCGCCTCCACGCCTACAAACGCCAGCTGCTGCATGTTTTCGGCATTCTGGAGGCTTATCTGGCAATCAAAGGTGGAGCGGACCGGCCGCCACGGGTGCATGTTTTCGGGGCCAAAGCGGCCCCTAGCTACCAGTACGCCAAGGCCGTGATCAAGCTAATCAACGCGGTGGCTGATCTGGTGAACCACGACCCTGCGGTCAACGCCAAACTCAAGGTGGCCTTTATGCCAAACTATGGGGTCAGCTTGGCTGAACAGATCATTCCCGCGGCCGATGTTTCAGAGCAGATCTCGCTGGCGGGGACCGAGGCGTCCGGCACCTCAAACATGAAGCTGATGGCAACGGGGGCCATTACGCTGGCCACGCTGGACGGTGCCAACATCGAGATCCGAGACGCCGCTGGCCAAGACACGATGGCGGTGTTTGGGCTGACTGCTCAGCAGGTCGAGCGCGTCCAGCGTGACCACAGCTATCACGCCCGGGCGCTCTACGAAAAGGACCCGCTGCTTCACCAAATTGTCGACATGCTGACGGATGGTCGATTCCCGGTATTGCCAGTGAGGGCCGCGAGATTCAGGATGAGCTGCTTGAGTACAACGACAATTACTTCGTGCTGGCCGACTTTGAAAGCTATCTGGCTGCTTCGCGCCGGCTGGATGATCTGTATCTGACACCGCTGACGTGGGGCAAGTTGGCTTTGAGGGGCATTGCCGCAAGCGGGCAGTTTGCGGCCGACTTCACGGTGGCCCACTACGGCCGTGAAATTTGGCAGGTGCTGCGACCCAGCCGGCTGACGAATAGGAGGGCTGATGGAATACGATTCGTTTTTGGACCGCCAGCCGGGCGGCGCAGTGACTGCAGGCACTGCCCTGCATTTCACCGTGCGTGGCACTGATGCTGACAGCGTGATGCTAATGCTGCGTCAAGACGGGCAGGCGGCTTTGTCAACGAACTTGGCGCACACCGCAGACGCGTTTGAAGGGGCAACGCCACCACTGTCGTCTGGCCTGTGGTTTTACCGGTTTGTCGTGGTCGGCCCCCGTGGCACGCAGATTTTGGCGCCAACTCGCACCGGCCTTGGCGGCGTTTCAGTTGCCTACCAGGAGCAAGCCGCGGCCGCCTGGTATCAGCTCACGGTCGTGGCCCGGCAGGAGACAGTGCCGGCGTGGTACGAAAACGCGCGAATCTACCATATTTTTGTTGACCGCTTCAATAACGGCAACGCCGATGGCCACGTCAATGCGCCAAAATCCAACACTTTTTTATACGGCCAGTTGACAGACGATCCTTATTACGTCAAGGATGGCGCCGGCGAGGTGGTGCGCTGGGATTTTTACGGCGGTAATCTGCAGGGCATCAGCCAACAGCTCGACCTGATTCAGCAACGCGGGTTCACCGCACTCTACTTGAGCCCAATTTTTGAGGCCGCCAGCAATCATCGCTACGACACCGGCGATTACTTCAAAATTGATCCGGTACTCGGCACGCTGGCCGACTTTAAGGCCCTGGTTCAAGCCGTGCACGCGCGGGGGATGCACCTGATTTTGGACGGGGTGTTCAACCACGTGGGGCGAGACTCGCGCTACTTCAACGCGCTGGGGCATTACCCAACGGTTGGTGCGGCCCAGGACGCTGCTAGTCCGTACGCGGATTGGTTCACCTTTAAACATTTTCCGGATGATTACTCGAGTTGGTGGGGAGTGATGGATCTTCCCGCTATCAATAAGCAGAGCCAATCGTTTCACCAGTTCATCGCCGGTGGGCCCGATTCGGTGCTCGGTTACTGGACCGGCCTTGGCGTCGACGGCTGGCGGCTGGACGTGGCCGATGAGCTCGATCTGGACTTTTTGCGCCAGATCCGCCAGCTGTTAGACCGGTACCCGGACCGGGTGGTGATCGGCGAAGTCTGGGAGACGCGTCCAATAAGGTGGCATACGGGACCAGACGCCCGTACCTGATGGGAGATATGCTCCAAAGTGTGATGAATTACCCGCAGCGTACGCTGATCTTGGAGTTTGTGCTGGGCAGACAGTCAGCTGCCGCGGTGCTTCAGCAGCTGCTTTCGCTGCGCGAGAATTATCCTGCTGCGGTGTTCAATTCCAATTTCACCAGTTTGGGCACGCACGATACGCCGCGGGTGCTGACGGTCCTGAATGGTGATCTCACCGCGCTGGCGCAGGCCGTGCTGCTGTGGACGGTGCTGCCAGGTAACCAGGTCGGCTATTATGGCGATGAAGTCGGGCTGACCGGCAGCGCCGATCCGGCGAATCGCAAGTACTATCCTTGGCGGCGTGAAAACCAGACGGTGCTGAACCTCTATGCGCAGGCGGCAAAATGGCGCCAGGAGCCTGCTTTGCAGGCGGCCGCATTGTTTACTGGCTTCACGTTTGGCGCTGGTCTTGGCGTTGTGCGGGAAAGTGCCGACCAGACGCTCGTGGCGTTGTTCAACCCCACGAAAGCGCCGCTGACCTTTTCCCGCGCTCAGGCCGACTTGCGCTACTTGAGCGCCGACCAGCAGGTGCGGCTGCGCACCACAAAGATTCCCGCCCACAGTCAGGTGCTTCAGTTGCTGGACTAAAAAGAAGTCAAGTCAAAATATCCTAGTGGTGGCTTATATCGCCACGCCCAAGTGCACAAACGCCCCTGGTCCGCGATTCCAAAAAGAAACCGTGGCCCAGGAGCGCTTGTGCTTTGCGCTAAAGCTGCTTCATGGTGCAGCCGCTTTGATCTTAATGGTCCATTTCCGGCATCAGCGTCTCGCGCAGCCCGCCGGTTTGGCTGATCCGGGTGTCCTTGGTGATGAACACGGCCTCGGCGCCTTCGTTTTCAATCAGGTCAATGCCATCAGGGAGGCCCGCATAAAAGCCAATTGAGGACAGGACATCCGCTTTTTCCGCGGAATCTGCCACGACCGTGATGCTGGCCATGTCGGATTCCACTGGACTGCCGGTTTGCGGATCCAGCAGATGGTGGTAAATGTGGCCCTGCCGGTCGAAGTGGCGGAAGTAGATGCCGGTGGTGACTAAGGCCTTCGGGGCGGTCGTCAGCGTGGCAATCGGGGGGTTCTTCGGCGTGCGCGGGTCAGGCAGGCCAATCTGCCAAAGCGGCACGCCCGTCTCGCCGCTGCCGATCAGCACCTGGTTGCCGGCAAGGTCGATTCGACCGCCGGTGACACCGCGCCGGGCCCACAGCCGGGCGAGTTCGTCGAGGATGAAGCCTTTGGCGATGCCGCCAAGGTCCAGCGACATCCCGGCTTGGCTAAGAAACACGGTTTGCGCCTCGGAGTCTAAAATGACCTGTTCTGGGTCGGTCAAGGCAAGGCGCGCTTTGATTTGGTCGGAGGCGGGGACGCTTGCATCGTCAAATCCGATCCGCCAAAGTGCGACCAAGGGGCCGATCAACGCGTTGTACCCAAGGCCGCGCTTGCTCCAGGCCACGGCGCGAGCAATCAAGTTAAACACGGGGCGGACCGGGATCTGCACCGGCGCAATTCCCGCCTGCTGGTTGATTTGCGTCAGCAGTGAGTCTGGGTCGTAGAAGGACAACAGCTTGGCGTACGCGGACACCAAGGCCACGCTTTTATCGAACGTGCCAGCTTCGCCGCCGCTGTAAATGATGAGGGTGTTCTTGGCACCCAGGCCGTCAAACTGAAATGTGGCTGTCATGGGAGAACCTCTTTTCCTAGTGCCGCGAGCCGGCACACTACTAGTTTTATTATCCTTCCATCAGCAAGCGTTTTCAAGCTGTGACTGCTAAAGTCATCGGTAAAGAAAAGATTTTTTTATAAAATGTCAAGACACAGGAAAGAAAAGGAGTATTATAAAAAGCAATAATACTTTGGAGGTGTTGGTGTTGACAAATTACACAGCAGCCCACGAGGCTGCTTTGAATGAGTTTAAAGCGGATATTGGCCATCTGAATGCGCTGGCTAACGCAAACCGGCAGAAGCTGCTCATGATTTTGGGGCAGAGCGGCGACAGCAAAGGGGTCAAGGTCAATGACCTGGCGAAGAAAATCGGGCTTTCGCAACCAGCCACCTCACACCACTTGAAGACACTTCACGATATTGGCATGGTGGGGTCACGCCAAGAAGGCAATGTCGTTTATTACTACTTAACGCTTGACGATACGATTCAGCGACTGGAACGGATCACGGCGGCGCTGCGGGCCCGGGCGGCGGAAACGGTGGATGAGGATTGACAGTCCGGTGGCTGGTGGGACACTAGAGTCAATATTTCGACCGGAAGTTCAGTAGTTGTGCAGTGGATGCCTCAGAAAGTCGGCGGGTGATGAGAGCCGGCCTTCGCTGCTAGACGAATTACAGCTTCGCAGTGCGGCTCACGAGTGATGGCGTTATTCATCAAGAGTGATGGCTTTAGCCATAACGTGGGTGGTACCGCGGAATTTTTCCGTCCCTGTTTGCAGATGCAAGCGGGGGCTTTTTTTTCGGTCGTGACTTTAATTTCCTGTTCAGAGTTTTTAAGGAGGAACATGATGACAGAGAATATCTTAGACGAGCTGGCGTGGCGCGGAGCTTTGAATCAGATCACCGATGAGGATGGATTGCGCAAGCTCACAACGGAAAAGCACGTTGGTATCTACGTGGGGACGGACCCGACCGGCGATTCGCTGCACGTCGGTCACCTGATCCCGTTCATGATGCTCAAGCGGTTCCAGCTGATGGGACACAAACCGGTGATCGTCATCGGCGGCGGCACCGGATCAATTGGCGACCCGTCCGGCCGCAACTCTGAGCGGGTGCTGCAGACGATGGCCACCATCGATGAGAACAAGAAAAAGCTGACCGCGCAAATGGAGCGCCTGTTTGGCACCGATAATTTTCGCATCGTCGACAACTACTCTTGGCTCAGCAAACTCAGCCTGCTGGACTTTCTGCGTGACTACGGGAAGCTGTTCCCGGTCAACCAGATGCTGAACAAGGAAGTTGTCGCCAGCCGGCTGGAAAATGGGATCTCCTACACCGAGTTCACTTACCAGATCCTGCAGTCGATCGACTTTTGAAGCTGTACCAAACCGAGGACGTGCAGGTACAGCTGGGCGGCGCCGATCAGTGGGGCAACATTACCGCTGGCATCGACCTGATCCATAAGGTCGAAGGCCCGGATGCCAAGGTGTACGGGCTCACGAACCCGTTGATGCTCAAAGCTGATGGCACCAAGTTTGGCAAATCCGCCGGCGGTGCCGTTTGGCTCGACCCGGAGAAGACTTCACCGTACGAGTTCTACCAGTTCTGGTTCAACCAGGACGACAAGGACGTGGAGAAGTTTCTGAAGTTCTTTACCTTCTTATCTAAAGACGAGATCCAGCAGCTGGTCGAAGCGACCCAGACGCACCCGGAGAAGCGGGAAGCGCAGCGCCGGCTAGCCCAAGAGGTCACCAAGTTTGTTCACGGGCAAAAAGCCGTCGACCAGGCCGAAGCCATTTCTGCCGCGCTGTTCTCTGGCGATGTCCAGGACCTGACTGCCGAAGAAATTGAGCAGGGCTTCAAGCAATTTCCAAGTAAAACGGCGCCACGGACTGCTGAAAACATTGTGACCTGGCTGGTCGATACGACTGGTATCGAGTCGTCGCGGCGCCAGGCGCGCGAGGATGTCCAAAATGGGGCCATCACTATTAACGGGACCAAGCAGCGCGACTTGGACTTCACGGTCGATCCGAGCGCTCACTTTGCTGGTGAATTTACGATCGTGCGCCGCGGGAAAAAGAAGTACTTCCTGGTGCGCATTCAGAAGTAGCCGGGGACTCAATCGATAGAAGCAAAGGTGGCCAATGTGCCGCCTTTTTCGTCGCCGAAAGGGAGCGCGCGCCGGTCAGGATGCTATACTGAATAAAAAGGGGGAAACGGCATGGCTTATTCGGTGATCGGCGCCACTTACCAACATCAATCGCTGTCAGTCTTTTATTCAGGCCAGGACAGCTTGCAACCGCTCAATTTTAAAGCGGCGTGCAAGGAGGCCTTGCGCCTGCTGAATGCAGAGCTTGCCGCCTGTCCGCTTCCGGATATTCACGAGTTGGCGGAGCAAGTCCTGAATTTTGCCATGGCCCAGTCGCCAAAGTTGCATCAGCTGGAAGAGGCGACTGGAGACTCGCTTTCAGTGAGCTGGTTTGCCGATGACCACTTTGTCATCGCAGTGATGGACCGCACCGAGGCGTTTCAGCTGCACATCGAGGTCGTACCGGTCCATCAGCCTGCAGAGCAATAACTCATTTTGGCTTCGGCGTGGTTGCCGAAGCTTTTTTTAATGGCCGTGTTCAAACTGACTTACTTTGTTAACGACTATGTAACGCCTCTGTAATCTGTGACTGCTATGGTCAAGCTAGTTAATTTCGGAGGAGTGTGTCGAGAATGAAGTTTGGGAGAGTCGTTGTTTCTTTGGGGGTTGCAGCACTGATCGGTGTGAGTGGGGTGTCGCTGAACGTGGTGTCTGCTGCTTCTTCAACGGATAATGCGAGTCAGTCATCCACAAGCTTGATTCAAAAACTGCAAGCCGCGCAAAACAAGGTCATGAAGCGTCCAATGACGCGTCCAACCTGGTGACGCAGATCGATGAGACGCAGACAGCCATTGACGCCACGCAAACTAAGATCACGGCTTACCAAAGCCAGATCAAAAAGGCTGACGCCGAGGTCAAGAGCCGGCGCGCAGTGCTGAGAAAGCAACTGATTTCCCTGCAAAAGCAGGTCGGCAATTCAGTGACTGGCAATATTTACTTTGACTTTATGCTGAACGCCAAGGACTTTTCAGATTTAATTTCGCGCGGGTTCACGGTGAACAAGCTGAACCAAGCCTCCCAGGAAGCCTTGCAGGCGGTCCAGGATGCCGAGGCCAAGGCGAAGACCTTGAGTCAGGAACTAACCGCGAAAAAAAGCGCAGTTGGTTGCCAGCAAGGCTAAACTGACCGCTTCTAAGGCCCAATTTGACGCGGCGGCCAAGCAGGCCACTGCCGATGCGGCTTCGTTGCAGAAGCAGGTCGATGCGAATAAGGCTAAATTGACTGCGCTTGCGACTTCTAATAACAAAGCCACTGCGGCAACTGCGAAGGCGCTAGTTGACTCAGCCGCACCGCAGGCCAAGAGCGTTTCTGCGGCCACCAAGAGCCAGGTTTCTAAGACAACTGGGTCAGCAAGTGTCGCAGTGCAGGTCGCGCACCGGACGCGCGCGGTTGCTGCGCCTTCCACGACTGGTTCACGCTCAGTTGCGCCATCACTTCACGGTGGGTCACTGGTAGCAAACGCACTGGCCATGCAAGGTGTGCCTTACGTTTACGGCGGCAAGACTGCTGCAGGGGTTGACTGCTCCGGGCTGGTTTATGTTGCCGGCCGCGCCGCAGGAATTCCTGCTTTCAGCACCTATCACACATCGCAGGCACTGAGCTCAATGGGTAAGATGGTTTCGCTGTCCAGCTTGCAGCCAGGCGACTTGCTTTTCTGGGGTGGCGTTGGCTCAGCTTATCACGTGGCCATTTATGTTGGTGGTGGCACCTATGTCCACGCGCCGAAGCCAGGCGATCATGTTCACACGGCCAGCATTAATGGCTGGCGGCCAAACTTCGCTCGCCGGATCTAATGCAGTGATAGAATCGGAAAAGCCCGCAAATAAATTGTGGGCTTTTTTTTGGTGGCTAGAATCTGAATATTTCCTGTTGCCTTTTCAGGCCAAATGTGGGTGTACACGGCTCCAAATTGGGGGAATGTGTCGTTTGTCACACTGCAGCCAAATCGCGCCATGACGGACTTTAATTGTTAACGCTGCTGTAACACGGCTGTAACGTTCGGTTGGTACATTAGACTACAGTTAATTCATTGAGGAGTGAATGTTTAATGAAATTTTCCAAAACCTTATCAGTTATCGCGGTGGCTGCACTGCTTAGTGCCGGCACCTTAAGTACCGGAACGATTGTTTCTGCTGATTCCGTCAGCGACGCCAAGAGTGCCGTTTCCAAGAACCAGTCGGCGACCGCAGCGCTTGTGGCTAAGTTGCAGGATGCCCAGGTCAACGTCAGCAAGATCAACAACCAGATTTCCGACAAAGTCGTCTCGATTCAAAAAAACGCAGGATAGCATCGATGCTGCCCAGGCGAAGATCGCGGATTATGACGGCCAGATTGCCAAGGCCACTGCCGAAGTCAACAGCCGCAAAGCGGTCCTGAAGAAGCAGTTGGTCTCCCTACAAAAGCAGGTCGGTGATTCTGTCACCGGTAACGTTTACTTGGACTTCATGCTGAACGCTAAAGATCTGTCTGATTTGATCTCTCGCGGCTTCACCGTCAACAAACTGAACCAGGCCAGTCAGGAAGCTCTGACGGCGGTTCAGGAGGCAAAAGCCAAGGTTGCGTCACTGAAGGCTGATCAGGAAGCCAAGAAGCAGCAGTTGGTCACCAGCAAAGCAACCTTGGTTGCCGATAAGGCTAAGCTTGACACCATGAAGACCAGCGCGACGAAGCAGGCCAATGACCTCTCCGCTCAGGTCGAGGCCAACAAAGCTAAGCTGACTGATCTGCAGAACACAGTTTCCAAGGCGACGGCTGACGCTGCTGCGGCACTGGTTGCGCAGGCCAACGCGGCGAAGGCTGCTAAGGCGGCACCGGCTCAGGCAACAACAAAGACGCAGAGCAAGACGCAGACTGCAAGCGTCGTTCAAACTAGCCATCACACTGCACCGGCCGCAACCGCGACCATTGCCTCGGCAACGCCGGCCGCTCATTACGGCAGTAACATGTCCGGCTTTGTTGCGGCGGCACTGGCGCAGCGCGGCAAGCCGTACGTCTGGGGCGCTGCTGGTCCTTCATCCTTCGACTGCTCCGGGCTTGTCGTTTACGCCGCTAAGCTTTCTGGTCTTGGCAGCTTGCCTCACCAGGCTTCGCAGCTTCAGCAGCTTGGTTCTTCTGTCTCGCTGTCCAACCTCCAACCAGGCGACCTGCTGTTCTGGGGCGCGCCAGCATACCACGTGGCCATCTACATCGGTGGCGGCACCTTCGTTCACGCGCCAAACGCTGGCCAAACCGTGACGACGCAGAGTGTTGGTTCATGGACGCCAACTAACGCACGGCGGATCTAAAGCGTTAAACATTCACTCACTGAAGTCGGCAAGTTGCCGGCTTTTTTGATTGGGTTTTTTAGGGTAAAATAGGCGTAACTATGAAGGAGGGTCATCGATGCAGCACAAGCTGATTGTGATCACCGGCGCGACGGGGACCGGCAAGACAACCGTTTCTTCCTATTTGAAAAGGCACTACGGGGTGAATCGGGTGATGACGCACACCACCAGGCCGCAGCGGCCGGGCGAGATTGACGGCGTGGATTACTATTTCGAGACGCCGGCCAGTTTTGCCGCCAAGCACTACATCGAGCATGTGACATACGCGGGCTACGAGTACGGCAGTTCCTTTGAGTCCCTCAACCAGGCCTGGGCGCAGGCGGACTTTGTGTCGATCGTGCTGGACACGAAAGGGGCGCTGACTTACGCCCGGCAGCTGGGAGATAAAATCGCGGTGCTGTACCTGACCATTGAGGACCCCAGCATTCTCAGGCAGCGCTGCTTGATCGCGGCGATCCCCAGGCAATGATTGAAAAGCGGCTGGCCTCGCCCGAGTATAAACGTGATCTGCGGCTGCCTGCAGGGTTAGCGGCGGTGGCGACGGAGATTAAAAATGATGACTGGGCGCTGGCCTGTCGCCAGATTGACGTGTTCATGGCGCAGCTTATCGATACGGCGGTGACCCCGGGTTAATTGCCGGTCGGCAGCAGTTGTGATAAGCTAGCTTTAATCGTAATCAATCCGATTTAGAAAGCGGAGGTCGTCATGTCTCAGGCAGCGATTGCAATTGAAAAAATGAAGCAAAGCGGCATGCGTGTCACTAAGCAGCGCCGCGCCCTGGTCGCTTACCTTGACCAAAGTGGCAGGTTTGTGCCGGTTACCCAGCTGGATCAGTACATGCGTGGGGAGTATCCGGGACTTTCTCACGACACGATTTATCGCAACGTGAAGGAATTTGAACGACTCGGGATTTTGGAAAGTGACGTGGAAAACGAGCAAGCCATTGTCAAACTGCAGTGTGACTTCCAGCACCCGCACCACCACCACTTCATCTGTACCAACTGTCACCGGGTCCAGGAGGTCAAGATGTGTCCTCTGGCGTACTTTGAGGACCAGTTGCCGGGGGCCAAAATTGCCAGCCACAATTTTGAACTTTACGGGTTGTGTGCGGATTGCGCCAAGAAGCTCAACAAGTGAGAATCCCGCGTTCAGGCGGGATTTTTTTAGTGCGCAAAATGGGACGATTCTGCGCTTTTCAGGTTTCTTTAGGGTCAGGCGCGGAAGTTTACGTTAGAATCAAGGTAGCAAGTTTGAAAAGGAGGACCAGCAATGGCCTATCGCACACCACCGCTGCTGTCACCGGCAGCAATCGTTTCGCTGATCGTCTTGATCAGCGGTTACAATTGGATCAATAACACCGTGAATCCGAGTAGTACGCCGAAGTCGCCGGCGGCCCAGAGCTCATTGGTGTCGAGCATGAAGGCCAAGGACAGCAGCACCGATTCGTCTAGCAGCAGCGCGGCGCCGGCTTCCAGCAGCAAACCAGCGGCTTCTTCTAGCAAGCCGGAAGCTTCCAGCAGCACGGCGTCTTCTTCTAGCCAGCCGCAGACGGAAGGCGCGGACAAGGCGACGTCATCCAGCGCGGTTAGCAGTTCGACCACCAGCAGTAAGCCGGCGGCAAGCAGCAGTAGCAGCAGTAGTGCCAGCTCGCAACCGGCGACCACGACGGATGGCAAGACTGAGACCAATGACACGAATGAATAAGGAGGTGAGCGCATGCTGACGGCGCTGGACGTGCTCAACCGGTTACTCGGTTATTTTAATATTCAGGATAAGGCGAAGGGTAAGGCCTTCACCGTAGTGGCGGGCGCAGCCAACTTTTACATTCTGTACTTGGCCATTACCTGCCTGCGCTACCCCGGTTACCGCTTAAAAGGGGTGCTGTTTCTGTTGCTGTTTGTGGTGCTCTTGTATTTTGTCGTGCTGAATGTGGTGTACTACTACACTGACAAAACAGTGCCATTTGATATTTCGCCCAGGGTCGAGAAACTGCTGGGCGGCAATCCCGAACGGATGAAGGAAGCTGAATCAGCGCTGACTCGGCAGAGTCAGTCCGGCGCCGCCAGCGGGCTGTTCGCGGACCAGCAGCTGCTGCCGACGACCGTGATCAGTTCCGATGCCCAGCAGCAGGCCCTAAAAGCACTGGTGGATGAGCTCGTCCAAACCGGCGCCTTGAGTCTGAATTATCAGGGGCTGGATGAGCGGGCGGTTCAGCGCGTGGCGCAGAAGACGCACCAGCCCGTGGCTGCGATGGGCGGCCCGTTTGACCTGCCGTACTTCCGCCTCAGCCAAGAGCGGGGTCATTTAACGGTTTATGGCGGCGTCAACGCGCTGAAGCCCGTGGCGTTGGGTGAAATCACTCAGGTCGGCCTCATGCCGGTGAAGCAAGCGGAAAAGGACTACCAGTTAGCCGCGGCGCATGTCTTTCTGCAAGGCGGTGAGTCGAAGCGGCCGGGCCGCGCCGGCTTGTTGACCGAGCACGCGCCGTATTCGATCAGCGTCCAAGTTGCATACACGCCGCGGCCTGAAGTGACGACCAGGTAGAAAGCAGTTGCGTCGCGCCTGAATATTGGTAGAATTATTTAATACATATGATAATTCTGTCAGACGGAGCGGCGTTTTTGTTTACTTTGGTTTGTTCTCAAATTACTAACAGTCGTCCACCTATCATGGCTCAAATCGGCATGATAGGTGAGCCGCTCAATATACTGATAGAGCATTATCAGCGGTACAACCGTGTCACGACACTTAGTCTGCAATTCATTTTTCTTGCAAACGGTTGCGCTGACGCGGTATTCTAGACGCAAGCACTGTGCGGTAAATTCTGTTTGCGTAAAGGGGGAATCACGATGTCAATGATCGAATTTCACGACGTCGAGAAGTACTACGGAAAGTTTCACGCGCTAAAGAATATCAACCTGACGATCGACCGTGGTGAAGTCGTCACGATTATTGGGCCTCAGGGTCGGGGAAAAGTACGCTGCTGCGGACAATCAATGGTCTTGAACGCATCACGTCGGGACAGCTGATTGTCAATGACTTCGACCTGGCAGACAAGAAGACCGACATGAACCGCATTCGTAAGAACGTCGGCATGGTGTTCCAGCACTTCAATCTCTACGCGAATAAGACCGTGCTGGAGAATATCACGTTAGGCCCCACTTTGGTGCTCAAGCAGGATAAGGAGAAGGCCAAGAAGGAGGCCATGGACCTGCTGGATATGGTCGGCTTGGCGGATCAGGCGCCCAAGTTGCCGGCCGCCTTTCCGGGGGTCAGAAGCAGCGGGTCGCCATCGCCCGGTCTTTGGCGATGAATCCCCGCGCGATCTTGTTTGACGAGCCCACCTCTGCCCTAGATCCCGAAATGATCGGCGACGTCCTGGATGTCATGCAGAAAATTGCCAAGCAAGGGATGACCATGGTCGTGGTCACCCACGAAATGGGCTTTGCCAAGCGCGTCGGCGACCGGATCGTCTTTATGGCAGACGGCCGCATTTTGGAGGATTCGTCGGATGTGACTGGTTTCTTTGATCACCCTAAGGAACCGCGCGCTCAGGAATTCATCAGTAAGATCTTGAACCACTAGGAGGGGAGATTATGGCTAAAAGAATTCGCCGCCTCGGCCTTTTGCTTGCTGCGCTCGCCATGCTCCTGGTGGTGAGCGGCTGCGGCAAGTCCGTTGCGGATAGCGATGCCTTGGCCCGCGCGAAGCGGACGGATAAAATCGTTTGGGGCGTTAAGGCCGACACCCGGCTGTTTGGACTGATGAACACGAAAACCGGTCAGATTCAAGGCTTCGAGGTCGACATGGCCAAGGCGCTGACCAAGCAGATTCTCGGCAAGAGCGGCAAGGCGGAGCTGACTCAGGTCACCTCGGACACCCGCGTGCCAATGTTGAAAGCCGGCAATGTTGACGCGGTGATCGGCACGATGTCGATCACGCCGGAGCGCCAGAAACAGCTCAATTTTTCCCACAGCTACTTTTCTGCTGGTCAGTCGCTGCTGGTGCCCAAGGGCAGCAAGATCAAGTCGGTCAAAGACCTGAAAAAGGGCACCACAGTGATTGGCGTGCAAGGGTCAAACTCGGTGGACAACGTTAAAAAAGCGGCACCGGATGCGCGCGTCTTGCAGCTGACCGATTACTCGCAGGCGTTCACGGCGCTGAAGTCCCACCAAGGTGCCGCGCTGACCACAGATAACGGCATCTTGTACGGGATGTCGCAGCAGGACCCGAATTACGTCGTCGTGGGCGGTACCTTCACCAAGGAGCCGTACGGGATCGCGATGAACAAAGGACAAACCAACATGACCCGCGCGATGAACAAGGCGCTGGCGACGCTGCAGAAAAACGGAACATACGAGCGCCTGCTCAAGAAGTGGTTCAGCGATGTGCCGGGCTTTGACATCAAGGAGGTGCAGCCATGATTGAGATTCTGACCCATAACTTTGGCACCCTGATCTCAGGGTTGGGTTACACGCTGTTGTCCTCGATCATTGCGCTGATTGCCAGCTTGATCATCGGCACCGTGTTTGCACTGCTTGAGATCTCCCACAAAAAAATGGGTGCGGTTCATCGGCAAAGCATACGTGGAGTTTATCCGCAACATTCCACTGCTGGTCATCACCATGGCGTTTTACGTCATCGTCCCGCAGTTCGTTGTGCAAATGGACGGCTTCACCGCCGGGACCATTGGGCTCACGATTTACACTTCCGCCTTCATTGCTGAGACGGTGCGCGCCGGGATCCAGGCGGTGCCGACTGGGCAAATGGAAGGGGCCCGCAGCAACGGGCTCAGTTACACGCAGGCCATGGTCCACATCGTGTTTCCCCAGGCGATCAAGATCGTCGTACCCTCGCTAGGGAACCAGTTCATCAATCTGGTCAAGAACTCCAGTATTCTGGCCTTCGTGGCGGGCTTTGACCTGATGTACCAAGGCAAGATCATCGCGGCCACCACGTTCAACACCTTTGACACCTACCTGGTAGTCGGGGTCTTGTACCTGGTGATCACCATGCCGATGTCGTACGCGATGCGGTACCTTGAAAAACACTGGTCACGGGCCTAGGAAGGGGATGAACGCTCATGCAAAACTTTATTAATGCGTATTCGGCGGTCAACCTTTCCTACTTACTGCGAGGCCTGTGGGTCACCGTGGAAGTCTCCGTGGTGTCGATTTTCTTCAGCTTTATCATCGGGACTTTGCTAGGCGTTGCCCGTTACGTCAAAATCAAGTACTTCAGCGCGATTGTTGGTTTCATCATTGACTTGATCCGGAACCTGCCGCTGCTGCTGATCCTGTTCTTCACGTACTTCGCGCTGCCAAATATTGGGATTCGGTTGTCGGTCATTCCAGCTTCGATCATCGCGATGACGGTGTTTGAGTCCGCCATGCTGGCTGAGATCATTCGTTCCGGGATCGGCGCCGTGCCTGTCGGTCAAATGGAAGCGGCCCGCAGCAATGGCATGACCTACACGCAGGCGATGACGCAGATCATTTTGCCCCAAGCTTTCAAGAAAATGATCCCGCCGATCGTGTCGCAGTTTATTTCGCTGGTCAAGGACACGAGTTTGGCAACCATCATCCTGCTGCCGGAGCTGACGCAGCACGCCCAGATCATTTACGGCCAGAACGTCAATTACACGATTCCGATGTTTGTGGCGCTGGCGCTGCTTTACTTTGTCGTCAATTACGCGTTGTCGGTGGCCTCGCATGTGATCGACCACAAGCTGAATTAACCAAAAAGAGGCTGAGCAACAAAGCGGTTTTAGCCCAAAACGCAGGCGTCCCTGCATCACGATTCGCACTACGAATCGCGATGCAGGGGCGTTTGTGTGTCTGGGCGTTGCTATGTGGAACGCGACTAGGTTGATTATGTCTGAGCCTGTTTTTCACCTGAGGCAGGAGAGTGTCGGGCCTTCAAGAGCCGCTTTGTTTGCCTCCTTTTGGGTGCGTTGAAAGCAGTGATACCTGGCAAGAAGCCGCCCGCTGGGATCGGCAAAACCGGTAGTGTGAGGGGGTGGCCCTCGCAGCAGCCGGCTAATTAAGGGCGTCGATTGCTGTCCCTAATTCGTTCAACAACTCGACCCATGACTTCTGGCCTTGATACTTGATGTCCATGCTGGCCACAAACTGCGTCAGGATGGCCTGCGTTTCCGGGGAATAATGACCCCGCGTGACGCTCAAGGCTTCATTAATGCGCAGGGCTTCCCATGCCATGTAAGTTTGGCTGTGCCATTGGTGGCCGTCATACACCAAAGCAAAGGTGTCGGGTGAAACCAAAGCAGTCAAATCGGCGGTGGGGGATAATCCAATACTGCTCAAGTCGACTGGACCGGTCGTTGGGTCCTGATTCGTTAACTTTTGCGCGGGTTGATTATAAATAATTATGGTCTTTGTCATGATGCGGATCACTCCTTAAATAGTGAGATTTTTTTAACCACTGGGAAATTGCGGCAACGACAATCTAAAATATTAATATATTTGAATCCGTTTCCAGCATATCGAGTCGGCCACGAATGTCAACCGCTTCCGGAAAAATACTCTCAACTACGGGCGCCCGCCTTGACCGTAGTTAGCCTAGTTGCTTCAGGCGAGCTGGCGGTCGCATGAGTCGGTCGGGAGGGCCCTCGGCGGCCATCGGCACGATTGCTTTGATTTGGAACAAATTAAAATAAAATGTCAATGTTTTCACCTAAATTTGGATGCGCTATACTTGCACCAATGTGAGCAAGGAGGCAAACAATGACAGAGGAATTTAATCAACGCAAGGCCAATCAGCAAGTCAGATTGTTGCATCAGGCGATTTACGCCGGGTTTACCGACATTGAGGGCATGTCGATCTGGCACGAAACGCGGGCGGATCACCGGGACGTGCCACCGGCAGACGCCGACTGGCAGCCCGTCAAGATCGGCGACAAGTGGTCGGGCCGGGACGATTACTACTGGCTGCGCTTTAAGGTGCAAGTGCACGCGAGCGAGGCCAGCCAAACCGTGTTGCGGCTGGATCTGGGCCGGACCGGCGAAGGCAATAACTCGGGATTTGAATCGCTGCTATTTTTGAACGGTAAGGCGCGTCAGGCGGTTGATTCCAATCACGAAGAGGTCTTTCTCGGCCCTGAGTACGACGGCCAGACTGTCGATATTCAGATCATGATGTGGACGGGGCTTGAAGGCGGCGGGCCCAAAAAGAGCCAGCACTACGTCTTCACCACTGCTCAGCGTGGGCCGGAGCGCCGGACCGTGCGTAAGGCCTACCGTTACCTGAGCAACATCGTGAACTTGATCCCTGAGCTCAGCGAGGACAATCCGCTGCGTTACAGCTACATTCGGTTGGTCAAGCACGCCTTTAAAGGCTTTTTCTGGGCGACGGCCACACCTGCAGAAACGGAAAAGAACGCCGAGCATGCGCTGGCTTTGATCGATGACTTCATCGCCAAGCACCAAACCAGAAGTTGGACTTTGCTGTTGACGCCATTGGTCAAACCCACATTGATGTGGCCTGGCTGTGGCGCTACCGGCACACGCGTGAAAAGGCGCGCCGCTCGTTTGCGACGGCGCTGCGCCTGATGGACCGGTACCCTGATTTCAAATTCTTCTACTCGACACCGCAGGTCCACAAATTTGTTGAGGAAGACGACCCGGAGATGTTCAAGCAGATCCAGGCGCGCGCAGCTGAGGGCCGCTGGGAACCAGACGGTGGCACCTGGCTGGAGCCGGACACCAATCTGCCAAGCGGCGAAGCCTTAGTACGTCAGTTCCTGTACGGGACGCGCTACTTTGAGGAAAAGTTCCACCACAAGCAAACCGTGATGTGGTTGCCGGATGTATTCGGCTACTCCTATGCCCTGCCGCAAATCATGCGGGGGTTTGGCATTCAACGGTTTGTGACCATTAAAATCTCCTGGAACGACACGAACCGGATGCCGCATGACCTGTTCATGTGGACCGGGCTGGATGGCAGCCGCGTGCTGACACAATTTTTGACGACGGTTGAACGTACTGAGGATTACTCGCAGTCCAAGGTCTGGAACTACACTTACAACGGTGAAATCTCGCCGCATGTGGTGATGGGGTCCTATCACGAGTACAAGGACAAGGACAAGTCGAACGTGCTGCTAATGCCTTATGGCTTCGGCGATGGCGGCGGCGGCCCGACCAAGGAAATGATCGAAAACCTGCACGTGATCGACAAACTGCCTGGCCTGCCTCACGCAAAGAACAAGACCGTGGCTGACTTCTTTAGCGACCTGGAGCAGTCAGTCAAGGACAACGAGGAGACCTACCCGGAGTGGAACGGGGAGTTGTACCTGGAGTTCCATCGTGGGACTTACACCTCGCAGGCGAAGACTAAGCGCAACAATCGCAAGCTTGAACTGGCCCTGCGTCGTGCCGAAATTTTGGCCACTACGGCCTTAGTTGAAAAAGGCACGCCTTATCCGAAGAAGGCGTTCGACCGGGCGTGGGAGATTCTGCTGCGCAACCAGTTCCACGACGTGCTGCCGGGTTCTGCCATTGGCGAGGCCTATGAGGACGTCGACAAGCTGTACGCCGAGGCCTTTGACCTCGTGGCCAAAATTATCGCCGACCGCACGACAGAAACCACTGGCATCGAACTGAGCAACCCGCTGCTGGGTGCAACAACGCAGGCCTTTGTCCCCGAAAAGCGTCAGGGTGAGTTCAAGACGGCTGACGGCACTGCGGTTGAAGCCAAGCGCCAAGGCGCCGGTTACTTGCTGCCAGACGTGACCGTTCCGGCCTTCGGAACGACGGCGCTGACCTTTACGCCAACGGGCGAAGCGCCAGCCGCAATGCAAAGTAATGCCAATCAAATCGAAACCCCGCACTACCTGGTCAAGTGGAACGCGGCAGGCCAGCTGACTTCCGTGTTTGACAAGGATAACGACCGGGAAGCCATCAAAACTGGCGGCCTGGGCAATGTCCTCACCGTTTACGAAGATCGGCCGACCTCATTTTCCAACTGGAACATCGACGCGGATTACCCGGAGAAGTCGCGCGTACTTTCGGCGGAGTCGATCACGACCTACCAGGAAGACGCTGGCTACCGCGTGGTCTTCAAGTACCAGTTTGATCAGTCGACGGTGACGCAGACCTTGATTTTGGCTAATGAGTCGCGGCGGCTGGACTTCAAGACGACGGCCGACTGGCACCAGCACGAGCTGCTGCTGCGCACCAGCTTTGACCTGAATGTCCTGACCGACCAAGCCACCTACGACATTCAGTTCGGCAACATCCAGCGGTCCGTGGCCCGTAACACGTCCTGGGAGCAAGCTAAGTTTGAGGTCGTGGGGCACCAGTGGGCCGACATGTCCCAGCGCAACTTTGGCGTGGCGCTGCTCAATGATTGCAAGTACGGGTATGCGGCGACCGACCGCGGTTTGTCGCTTTCGCTGATCAAGTGTGGGGTGTACCCGGACACCGATGCCGATCAGGGGCTGCACGAGTTTACCTATAGTCTTTTGCCGCACCGCGGTGACTTCATTGAGGGCCAAGTGGCCGAAGAGGCAGCTAAGCTCAACGATCCGGTGGTCGTGCGCCAACACGCCGCCAGTGGGTTGAAGCCGCTGTTCACCTTTGCCAATGCAGACGCAGTTCAGGTCGACGCCATCAAGGCCAGCGAAGACGGCAATGCAGTGATCCTGCGGGTGCACAACAACACACCGGGGGACACCCGGTTTACGGTCAAGCCAACCTTCGACTTTGCCAGTGCCGAGCAAGTGCAACTGGATGAATCGCCGGTGGCGGCGCTGACTGCTGGTGAGGATGAGACCTTCTCGCTGATCCTAAAGCCTTTTGAAATTAAGACAGTGGCCTTTAAGCGCAACTAGTCCAAACGGAATCTCATCTTTTTCTCACATTAGGGCTTGACACTTATCGGATTCTAATCTAATATGACTAGCAACAAAGACGAAGAGTAGCAGAGTAACTGAGGACGCCATGTCAGTGAGCCGCGGCAAGTGAGAAGTGGTGATGGTCAGTCAGCGAAAGTAGGCTATGAGTTGGTGCGGCGACTGCGGAAGTGGCACCTGGGATTGCGCCCATTACAGCAATGGCATATCGCCGAGTGATCGGCCGTACGCTTAGAGGTCTAGTTGGTGACGACTAGGCGAATTAAGGTGGTAACACGCGCAAGCGCCTTAGCAATTTTTATTGCTAGGGGCGCTTTTCCTGTCTTCAGGGCGGCCTTTAGCCTGCGACTTTTCGTCAATCTTTATTGGAGGCTTGATTATGGAAAAACGCGACACAAAGCTGACCAAGCGTCAGTACATCACCTTGGGATCGATGCTGTTCGGCCTGTTCTTTGGGGCCGGCAACCTGATTTTCCCGATTCATTTGGGTCAGCTGGCAGGGGGCAACTGGGTCCCGGCAACGGTTGGTTTTCTGCTGTCGGCGGTGCTTTTACCGTTGCTCGCTATTTTGGCCATTTCGATGACTGAGTCTGATTTGATGTTTCATTTGGCCCGGCCGGTTGGCCACGGCTTTGCACTCTTTTTCCTGATTGCGACCCATGCCAGCCTGGGCCTTTTGATCGCCACCCCGCGCACCGCGACGGTCGCGTTTGAAATGGCAGTTCAGCCGTTTATTGCCCAAGCGGATATCCGGTGGTGGCTGCTCGGCTTTTCGGCGCTGTACTTTGCCGCGGCGTACTTCTTTTCCCGCAAGCCGTCTAAAATGACCGATTACGTGGGCAAAATTCTGAACCCACTGCTGCTCCTGCTGCTTTCCAGTGCCTTCATCGCCGCCTTTGTCATCAAAGGGGACGGCGGTACACTGCTCCACGCGACACACGCCACCGCGGCCGGCAGCAACCTCACCAATGGCTTCCTGCAAGGGTACAACACCATGGACGCACTGGCCGGCCTGGGGTTTGGCGTCACCATCGTTACGGCGCTTGGTTTCTTCGGCGTGAACCAGCCGCTGCAACGTTCCAAGGACGTTGCGAAGGTCGGCGTGCTGGCGATGGGGCTGGAAGCCATTATTTACGCACTGCTGATCGCGCTGGGCGTGTTGTCGCTGAACTTCACGAAGCTGTCGGCCAACGGCGGTCCGGCATTCACCTCGATCATGACCCACTACACCGGCTTGATTGGCACCGGCCTGCTCGCGGCGATGACGCTGCTGGCATGCCTGACCTCCGCCATCGGGCTGGTCACCTCGCTGTCGCAGGACCTGGGTCACCGCTTTCCGAAGGTTGGGTTCAAGCGGTTCTTGCCACTGACCTGCACAGGTTCGTTTATCATTGCCAACTTCGGCTGAATGACATCATCACGCTCTCCACGCCGGTGCTGATGCTGCTTTATCCGCTGGCGATCGTGTTGATTCCGCTGGGCATTTTGCACCCGTTCATCGGTAAAAACCCGATCATTTACAAGACGACGGTCTTCATGACCCTGATCCCGGCCATTCTTGACGCTTTGCATTCACTTTACACGGCCTTTCCAGCGCTTTCGCTGCTCAAAGGAATCGATGCGTTCGCCAGCACCTACATTCCGTTGTTCAACATTTCGATGGACTTTGTGCCGTTCATGCTGATCGGCCTGATCGGCGGTACGCTGATTGCAAAGCTGTCCGGTCGCCCTCTGCGCGATCAGGCGTATGAGGCGTTCGGCAGCGAAGATTAGGCCTTGCTTCTTCCCAAAAGCACAAAGCGGCCAGTGGGGCTTCTGCCCTCACTGGCCGTTTTGCGCTAAAAAACTGACCCGTCAAAGCGAGTCAGCAATGTGAAGTTAGTCTTCTTCAACCAGGTACTGACGCAGCTTGCCAGCCTGGATCGGGTTGACGGTGGTTTTGACCTTCGTGCCAGTTTCCACGTACTCGGTATTGATCACACCGGTTTCGCGGTTGATAAAGTCGACCAGCTGACCTTTGTCGAACGGAATCAGGTAGGTGTGCACGGCGGAATCTGAAAAGACGCGCGCCGTGATCATCTGCACCAGCTTGTCGAGCGATGCCGGATCCTTGGCTGAGTAAATCAGCGTGTTGCCGTTTTCCTCGGGGAAGCGGGTGCCAGGGCGCAGATCAGCCTTGTTGTAAGCTTCGATCATCGGGATATTCTCGATACCGATGCTCTTCAAGGTGTCGGAAGTGACCTTCATCATTTCCGGATAGTGCTCGTCGTGGTAGTCGACCACTTGGATCAGCAGGTCGGCGTTTGCCGCTTCGGCCAAGGTGGCCTTGAAAGAATCGATTAGGTTATGCGGCAGCTTGGACACAAAGCCGACGGTGTCCGACAGCAGAAACTTGCGGTTGTCCTTCAGGCTGATCTGGCGCACCGAGGTGTCCAGGGTCGCAAACAGCATGTCCTTTTCAAAGACCTGTTTGTCAGCGCCACGGTCGGTGTAGCGGTCCAGCAGTCCGTTCATCGTCGTGGATTTGCCGGCGTTGGTGTAGCCGACTAAGGCGACGACAGGCAACTTGTTTTCTTTACGCTGGGCGCGGCGCACTTCTTCGCCGACGTCGGCGTCCTTGAGTTCGCGGCGCAGGCGAGCGATGCGTTTGTTCAGCACCCGTTTGTCCATTTCCAGCTTGGTTTCACCGGCCCCGCGGTTGGCTAAACCACCAGCGCCACCGCCGCCTTGCTGGTCGAGTTTGTTCGCCGATGGGTGCAGCCGCGGCAGCGCATACTGCAGTTGGGCAATTTCGACTTGCGCCTGGGCCGTTTTGCTGGCCGCACGGGAGGCGAAAATGTCGAGGATCAGCTGGGTGCGGTCGACGACGTGCAGCTTCATTTCCTTTTCGAGGTTGCGCAGCTGCGATGGGGTTAGCTCGTCGTTGATCACGACAGTCGTGGCGTCGTTGGCGCGGGCCAGTTCGGCGACCTCATCGACCTTGCCAGACCCAAAGTAGGTCGCACCGGTTGGCCGGTCCAAGTTCTGCCGGGACTCGCCGACCACGTCGTAGTGGCGGGCCAGGGCAAGTTCTTTCAGTTCCTGCATCGAGTAGTCGAAGTTCTCTTGCATCCGGGAGATCCCGGCGATAATCACTTTTTCAGGTATTTCTTGCATAAATCCTCCATTGGGCGCTGTTTGCTGCAGCTCATAAAAAAAGGGAAGCCACTAAGCTTCCCAGACGGGGTGAACCGACTTGCAAGCAGCGCAAAAACAATTAGTCATTGGTCGGCGTTGCTTTCTTTAAGCGCATCGCAAGTCGGCTCCTTTCCTTATAGATGTCTTCAGTTTAGCACGATTAGTCAGTTCCAGCCAATCACGGCTTCGGAGTCGTGGCGGTTGCTTGGGCCAGCTTACCGAGTTTTTCACCAAGCGGCTCCACCGGCTTGGTCAGGACCTGAACCTTGCCTGAGATCACCTGCATGTGCAGTGGCAGACCGACGCTGGGGTCTCCGTCGATACGACTTTTGAGCTTCGGGTTGGCGGGTTCGGTTTCAATCATAAGGCGGTCTGCCGCGAAGTACGTCATGCCGGGCAGTTTGGCAAAATTACCGGTCAGGAAATACGGGAGCATCAGCAAAAAGCCGCTGAGTGACGGCTTCGGCGCCACAAACACGTGGAACAAACCATCGTCGGGCTTGGCCTGCGGCGCAAAGTTGCGAAAGCCGCCGACCGAGTTGGTCATGGTGACGAGCAGAAAGCTGGTGTTCTGTTCCCACGTTGTATTTTTGCCGGTAATCTTCAAGTGCCAGTGCTGATTACGGCTGAGCGAGTTCAGGCCGCGGGTCAGGTAGACAATGGGGCCAAAGCGCTGCTTGTCCTTTTGCGAGACGGACACCGCGGCATTCGCCAGCACGCCGAGGGTCAATGTTGAAATCATGACGCGGTCGTTGACGATACCGATGTCCAAGTCGTGCGGGGTGCCTTCCAGCAGGTTGACCAGCGCGAGGTCCGGCATCAGCGGAATGCGCAGGACCTTGGCCAGGTTGTTGACGGTGCCCTGAGGAATGATACCAAGACGCGGCGGGTTGCGGCGCTTGACTAAGCCGCCGGCAACCTGATTGATGGTGCCATCGCCGCCGATTGCGACGACGACATCGCTTTGCGCATGATATGCCAAGTCGGTGGCGTCACCTGGCGCTTTGGTCGGCTGCAGTGTGGCCGCGTGGCCGGCCGCCTTGATCCGGTTGGCCATGTGTTCGGCAACTGCCGAGCCGCCTTTGCGGCCAGCTTCTGGGTTGTAAATCAGCGTGTAAGATGTCATGGGCACATCCCTCCAATAGCTCCAGTGTAACACGCAGATTGGCGAGGCGTTTGAGATGCAAAGCGGCCGTTTGGCAGTGCATACTGGTGAAAAGAGGTGATTGGATGCTGAATGCCACATTGATCGTCGCCGGTACCTTGACCCTTGGGGCTTTAACCCTAGCCGTCTTCGTGCGCCATGAAACAAACGTCCCAGTCCCCGTGCCAATCAGACAGGGGCATTAAATTTTGCTGAAGGTCGTGATGTTCATGAAGCGGCCACCGTTTGCCCGCCGAATCCAAACCACTGGCAGTTAGACTGGCATGATTCAAACCAAGGCTAGTGCTGTTTATGAATCCATTCCTGTCATGCTGGTTGCTTCCGTTTCTGTCGGCTTCACCGGGCTGATTGTCCGGCGGCGGACTTGGGCTGTGGCACGCAAACGCTGATCCTTTAGAAAAAATGACCCCGCCGGCGTTTAGTTGCCAGTGGGGTCATTTTGCTACTCAGATGTTTCATCAAGACGCTTGCATTTTGATTTTAATCTCGATTAATTCTCTTCAGTGACGATGCCGTGACGGCCGTTGCGGGTCGCTGACAAGGTGACGGCAACCATGATGACGTCAATGACGAGGATGACGCCCCACTTAAGCACGTTCGGTGCGCTTGCCAAAATGCTGGTGGCCAAGCCGTAGCTGACTAAGGCAATCAGTGCAACGTCTGTCACAATGGTGATCAGGTTCCAGGTCGCCGGTTTAAACGCGTTGCCGCTTTGCTGCCGTTTCGCGATCCACGGCATCATGAAGCCGAGCACGACCATGCCGATTGGGACGATGATGTTCATCGCCAGCTGCAACGCGAAGGTATCAGCGGTGGCGTCGGTTGGGAAGAAGCCAAGCAGCGCGAGCAGCGCCGTGATGCCGAGCATCCAAGCACCGACGAAAATCGCCACGTGGCGGTTTTTCAGGTACGTGTAACTCGGCTTCGGGAAGCGTTCCGGGTGAATCCGGACCATGAGGTAGGCCCAGAACAGGAAGCAGGTGGAAGCCGGGGAGACGATACCGTTCAGGTTGAGCAGCCAGTTGAAGATGTCGTTGATCTTGGGCAGCAGGCCGCCCAGCGCCATGATCAAGGCGCAGAGGATGGTGGTCATCCAGTAGCCGTTGATTGGGAGGCCGTCGCTGTTCTTTTTCGTGAGCTGTCGCGGCATGAAGCGCTTCGCGACATCGGACAGAAACACGCGAGTTGACGCGTCCAGGATGACGGCCAGCTGGGCGAGCATGTAAATGCCTTGCACGCCGGCGAACAGGTACATCAGACTCTTGCCCAGGCCGAACTGCTCGCCGATGCGCAGAAAGGCGTAGTAGGAGCCGTTCATCTTCAGGTCATTCGGCAGCTTGTGGGCATTGAAGTACACGCCCAGGGAGAATGTGCCGAGCAGGGTCAGAAACATGGTCATGATGGCAATCATTTTCAAGGCCTTGGGGAAATCCTTGGCCGGGTGCTTCATGTCCGCGGTGTACGGCGCGGCGAGTTCCGAGCCGTTCATCGCGAAGACGAACAGGCCGAATGTGGACAGGAAGCCCAGCGAGAAGAAGTCCTTCGGCAAAAAGGCCTTGAAGTTGAACGGGTGGGTGGCGATCGGGTTGCCTTTGGCCAGACCGACAAAGGTCATCACCACAAACAGTACGGTCATGATGAACATGGCGCCGCCGCCAATGGTCGACATGACTTCCAGCGACTTGTTCTTAAACAGGTGCTGAATCCAGATGAAGACCACGAAAATCGCGGCGGTGGTGATGCCGAACCAGGCGTTGCCGAGGTGGGCCTGAATGTTGCCGTTACCGGTGATGATCCAGCCCAGCGAGATGACCACTGAGTTGGCCACGTCCACGACGTAAGGCAGGCCGGTGATCCAGTAGAACCAGGCGGCGTAGTAGCCGACCGTGTCGCCGTTGGTCTCACGCATCCATGAGGTGATGCCGCCGCCGCGTTCCGCGAAGGTCGAGCCCATGTGCGCCACAATCAGGTTATAGGGCAGCACGTACAGAAACGTCATCAGCACCCATGAGGTGACGGCGACGAGTCCTTGATTCTGAAAGTTATAAATGATGTCGTCGAAGCCGATGACCGTAACGAAATCCATTAGGCCAACAATGACCCATGGAATGTATTCTTTTTTTGTCTTTAGTATCCATTTTATCCTCCGAGTGTGACAGTGTGCGGTCAGCGCTCAAAGGCCCGGGGCTTTATTTCTACGCATAGGGCTCCTCCAAGTCAGACAATTTTGTCTTACCCATTTTACCCTATATTAGTTTTCAGTAAACACCCAAAATTACGTGTGTGGTTTATCGGGCTTCCGAGTGTCCGCTAATGGCTCAGACTGCTGAAAAATGGTCTGGTCATACTTGAAGTCAACGCAAAAAGAGCACGCTGTCGATTGGCGGCGTGCCCTTGAGGGGTTGCATGAATGTGCAGGTTTAGGCGGCGGAAACGCCTTTGCGCCCGTTGCGCGTGATCAAAAGGACCAAGCCGACTGCCACAAGGTCGGCGACGATGACCAACCCCAGCTTAGGCAGGGTCGCAAGTCCGGCAAACAGCCGCACGTCGATGCCATAGCTGACCGCGCCCACGGCCCCAATGGCGAGCAGGATGGTGATGATCTGCCAGCCGCGCACGCCGAACGCAGTGCCGCGGTCTTGTTGCCGCTTAGTGAGCCAGGGCATCATGAAGCCGAGGATGATCATGCCGGCCGGCACTGCAAAGTTCAACGTTAGCATGGTCGCAAAGGTTTTGGGATCAGAGTCGGTCGGGAAAAAGCCCATGACCGCTAGGATGAATGTGACACTGAACATCCACAGGCCGACCAAGAAGGCGAGCTTGTCAGATTTGATGTAGGTGTACTCCGGCGTTTTAAACCGGTCGGAGTGCCGCCGCAGCATCATGAACGCCCAGAACAGGAAGCAAGTCGCAAACGGTGACACGATGCCGTTCAGATCCAGCAGCCAGTTGAAGATGTCGTTGATCTTCGGCAGCAGGCCGCCCAGGGCCATAATGACGCCGCAAATCGCGGTGGTCAGCCAGTAGCCGTTGATCGGCAGGCCGTCACTGTTCTTCTTAGTCAACTGCTTGGGCAGGAAGCGCTTGTTCACGTCGGCCAGGAAGATTCGGGTCGAGCCGTCCAGCAGAATGGCCAGTTGCGCCAGGTCGTACAGCAGCTGCGTGACTGTGAAGGTGTAGAGCAGTGTGTTGCCCAGACCGAACTGGTGGCCAATCAGCTGAAACGCGTAGTAGTTCCCGTTCATTTTGAGGTCGTTTGGCAGGTGGTGAGCATTAAAGTAAACGCCCAGACTGAAGGTGCCAAACAGGGTCAGGAACATGGTCATGATGGCGATCATTTTCAGGGACTTGGGAAAATCGCGGCTCGGGTGTTTCATGTTGCCCGTGTAAGGGGCTGCCATTTCCGAACCGTTCATCGCGAAGACGAACAGGCCGAACGTGGAAAGAAAGCGGAAGGACCAGAAGTGCTTGGGCATGAACGCCTGCAGGTTGAACGGGTGCGTGGCAATCGGCCGGCCCTGTTTCAGGCCGACGAACGTCATGATGACAAACATCACCGTCATCCCGAACATCGCGATGCCGCCGATGGTGGACATGACCTCCAGCGACTTGTTCTTGAACAGGTGCTCGAGCCAGATGAAGACGACGAACACGAAGGCGGACAGAATTCCGAACCACGCGTTCCCCATGTGGGACTGGATGTTGCCGTCGCCGTTGAGGATCCAGCCGGCGGAAATGATGACTGAATTGGCCACATCCACGACGTAAGGCAGTTCCGTGATCCAGTAGAACCAGCCGGCAAAGTAGCCGACCGTGTCGCCATTGGTCCGGCGCATCCAGGACGTGATGCCGCCGCCTTCGTCAGAGAAGGTCGACCCCATGTGCGCGACGATTAGGTTGTACGGGATGACGTAAAAGAACGTCATCAGCACCCAAGTGAAAAGGGCGACCAGCCCCTGATTACGGAAATTATAAATAATATCGTCAAAGCCAATAACGGTGACGAAGTCCATCAGCGCAATGATGAACCACGGAATGTAATGATTTTTTTTCGTCTAATTCATTATTCATATGATTACTCCTCAGTTGTCAGTAACGTTCGACAAGCTGAGGGCCGGGGGCTTTGTTGCGAGCCATGACCACTCTCCTCACGTGCACTGTGCGGTACTGGCGCATAGTTTACTTATGACACTATTGATTAATTCTAGCCGACTTTTCAGAAAATTCTAGGCCATTTCAGAAAATATGTTGAGAAATGGTTAAGCAACTTACAGAGTTGTTAGCGTTCGGCCGTAAAACGTAAGGTCACAGCAAGGCGTTTTACGTTACGATATTGGCATGGACAAATTAGGGGGCACTCGCCCCAAATGGAGGAATCAACATGGCAGAGCAACCAGTCGTCAGCGTTAAGGATGTCACCAAAACTTATGGTAAGCGCGGCGAAAAGCAGTACCAGGCCTTGAAAGGCATCACGTTTGATGTACAGCCCGGTGAATTTGTCGGCATCATGGGGGCCAGCGGCTCTGGGAAAACCACGCTGCTGAACATTTTAAGCACGCTGGACCGGCCAACCTCCGGCAGCGTCGCGATCAACGGCCAGGACGTCACCGCGCTGCGAGGTAACCAGCTGTCCGATTTTCGGGCCAAGCGGGTCGGGTTCATTTTTCAGGATTTCAACCTGCTTGAGAACCTGACGGCGCGCGAAAACATCGCCCTGCCGATGGCGCTGCAGAACGTCAAAAGTGCGCAGCAGCAGGCAGCCGTGACCCGAATCGCCCAGACTTTGGGCATCGATGCTGTGCTCGACCACTACCCAACAGAGCTGTCCGGCGGTCAAAAGCAGCGCGTCGCGGCCGCTCGCGCCTTGGTGCAGCAGCCGGCGATCCTGTTTGGCGACGAGCCGACCGGGGCCTTGGACTCCCAGTCCGCCCGGGAGCTGCTGAACACGATGGCGCAGCTGAACGAGCAGCAGCACGTCTCAATTTTGTTGGTCACCCACGATCCGTTTTCGGCAAGTTACGCCAAGCGCATCCTGTTCATTAAGGATGGCCAGATCGGCCAGGAGCTGGTGCACGGCGAAAAGACGCAAGAGCAGTTCTACCAAGAGATTTTGACGACCCTGGGCACATTCCAGCAGTAAGGAGGCGGGAAGATGTTACGCAAATTAGCTCTCGGCGGGATTCGTTCCCGCTTTCGCGATTACGCGGTCCTGTTCTCCGGACTGGTGATCGGCAGCGCCGTGTTCTACATGTTTCTCAGCCTCGCGACCAACAAGGCGTTTCTGACCGCCAACACCATGGTGGGGATGACCTCGTTCATTTTTGGCTTTGGTGAGATTCTGCTCGTGATCATCACGACGGTGTACATCGTCTACGCCAACAGTTTTCTGATGAGCATGCGCCAGCGCGATTACGCCATGTTCATGATGCTGGGCGCCAAGAGTCGCAAAATTGCCCAGCTGATCTTCATTGAAACCGTGACGGTTGGCGTGCTGGCTGCCGTGGCCGGAATTCTGGTCGGCATGGGCCTGACCGGCGTGGCCGGGCACGTGCTGATGGCTCAGCTGCACGCGCCGGCAACGCACTTTTCGGTCGTTTGGCCACCGGCGATTCTGTGGACGTTTGTCTTTTTCCTACTCATGTTTGTGGTCGGGGCGCTGATCAATGCGCACAATCTGCTCAAAACGCCGCTGCTAGACCTCTTGCACGCGGCGACGACGCCGAACCGGCTCAAGACGAAGAAGTGGGTGCTTGGAGTTCAGGCGGTCTTGGCGGTGGTGCTGCTGGCGATTGGCTATTGGGCGATGAGTCAGCTGGCCAAGCTGGTACTGGCGGGCATTGCCATCGCACTCGTCGCGATTGTGCTGGGTTCGTACTTTCTGTTCAATTCTCTGCTGGTTTGGCTAATTGGACTGCTGAAAAAAAACAAGCGCTTTGCGGCCAAGGGACTGCACACCTTCACGCTGAGTCAGCTGAGCTTTCGCATTCGTGACTACACGCGGATCCTGGCAGTGGTATCAATCCTCTTTGCGCTGGCGCTTGGGGCCATTACCGTGGGGCTGGGATTCGAGCATGACATTCCGGACCTGGCTTCCAAGCAGAATGGCTACGATGCCGTGGTGGTGGATCCCAACGCGGCCACGCTGGCCAAGGCCAAGCGGCTGACCGGGGTCAAGGCACAGGTCAACTACCACCTCAAACAGGACAAAAAGCACATCTACTTTAATGCCGCCGAGCTGGATCAGCACCCACTGCTGTTTGCACAGTACGGTCGCGGCCCAGTGCAATACACCAAAGTTACCGGCGCGAACTTTGCCAAGGAGGCCGGTGATTACGAGAGTCAGTTTGATCAGTTTATGACCAAGCAAGTCGCAGGCAAGCAGCCTGCTGTCCTGAGCGCCTCGGCGTTTGCCAAGCTGGACAGTCCGGTCGCCACGGCACACACCTGGCGATTGGATGATTTCACGGCCAATTATGATCAGTTGGCGGCGCTGAACAAGGCGATTATTGCGCAGTACGGTAAGCAAAGCAGCGCCGTTTACGGCCAGAAATTTACTTATTACGACATGATCAACGGGGCCTTCTCGGGCATGGCGTTCATGGGCTTCTTCCTTGGCATTGCGTTCCTGGCGATGCTCGCGTCGACGCTGATGTTCAAGATCCTCAGCGGTGCGTCTTACGATCAAAGCCGGTACTTGATGCTGCAAAAGATTGGGGTGCGGCCAGGCCTGCTGCGCAAATCCGTGCGGCAGGAAATCGGGGCGCTGTTCTTGTTCCCCGGCCTGCTTGGTGTGATCCACGTGCTGTTTGGATTGAAGATGTTCGTTGGGCTGCTGCAGGAACCATACGCGCACCTGGCCCTGCCATTTGGACTGTTCATCTTACTGTACGCCATCTACTATATTCTGACGGTGTGGCTATATGAACGCATCGTCATCCAAAAAGATATCGCCACGGACTGAGGCAGCTTAGGGCTCGTTCGGACGGTCAGCTAGCTTTAGAAAGGCGACTGTTTAGCCGCCTTTTTTTTGATGGGGAGAAAGTGGCCAAAAGCCCCGTTCTGGTGCGGCCTGAGCCGAATGCTTGACATTGCCAGAGGCAAGCAGTATGCTAGCTCTCGTTTTCAAATTACGGCGGCTCGCATACGGCGAGTCAGGGGGGCTATCATGATTTCGCAAGACATGGCGTTCGCGCCAATTGATGATATTGGTGCGATCACATATCCAAGTTTGGCTGGGCTTTCCTGCCCGCACTGCGGGGCCGACCATTTTGTGCCGGTTCGCCTGGCGCACCGCAAGCTGCGGATGGATATGGTGATGGAAGACGATTCGGTGCAGCCAGTCGTCTTTAAACCCATCGAGGTGCAGTGCCTGGTTTGCGGCCGGCGGTTTGATGCCCAGCCGCACGACGCGAGCGCTGAAGAGCGGCTCACTGTGCCACACACCCTGACCATCACCCGCGAGAAGAATCGGCTAGGTGGGACGGTGTACGTGATGCTCAACGGCTTTGCCCAGTGCCTGCCGATCGAAAACGGCGAAACCTTGCAGCTTGAGATCAACACAAAGGATGTCTACATCTTTGTGGCCGGCAACACCAAGCGGTTTGACCGGCAAAACGCCTTCCACCTCAGTCTGACCGACTTGGCGCCAGACCCTGAGATCAGCTTCAAGTTCCATCCTCAATTTCTGTAATCAAGCGCGGCGGTTCTCGTGATGAGGACCGCTTTTTTCGTGGTGCAAAACCCCACAAAAAACCGGCCGTCACAATGACGACCGGTAATTGGGCCAGTTGGTTCCCCCAAACCAGCGGGGTTATTCGAACATCTTCTTGGTGGCCCGCAGCAGGGTGGGGATGTCCTTGTCGTACCGCGGCGTTTTGACCAAATGACTCATCGGGATGCCGGCGAAGTGGTAAGCGGCGATTTCTCCGGAACGGACGGCACTTTGTTCAGTGAAGACCATCTGGTACGGCTGCTCGGCGAACTCACCGGTGAACGCGAGGTTGGTTGAGTGGGCCGGAATAACCAGCGGCCGGTCAGCCTTGGCGCGGTTGTTGAATAACGCCGAGGCATACGGCATGTATACGGGAATGCAGTTAATTACCGAATCCATGATTGCCTGCTCGTGTTCTTTGATGTTGATTGGGCCTGGATCGACCATTGAGAGTTGGCCGAGCAGCTCCTTGAGCATTTCCTCACCGGTCATTTCGATGTACGGCTTCTGCACGAACTCGCCGGTGCGGCGCGGGTACAGGAAGTAGCCCCAAATGACGCTTTCGTTTGGCTTTTGCGTGGTGAAGTGCGGCTGGTGGTGCACCACAATGGACATGTTGACATCGGGCTGGCCGAGAGGCGTGATCGGCGCCGTGCTCAGAAATGAATTCAGGGCGTTGCCTGGGACCTGCGTGGTGATGCGCGTGATCTCGTTAAGCAGCAGGTGGTCATTGGTGGTCAGGGTGAAGCTGACCCACTCGGAGGCATCGCGGTCGGCGAAGAACTTATCCGGATTGCCCAAGTTGTAGAAGCGGCTTGCGGCCTTTTTCCAGAGGCTGGCGGCGATGCCGTAGTCCATGTTCTCGCGGGCCGGGGTGTGGTAGTCGCCAATGGTGGCCGAGTCAGTGATGGAGCCGTTGGTGAAAATCACCGCCGTGTCCTCATCAACATCGACATGTTCAACGTCGCCTGTGTTAGCATCAGTGACTTCAAGGCCGGTGACGGTGATCTCGTCCTGCATCTTGGAGTCCTTGAACGTCCAGTCAGAGACGATTTTGTCGAGCACAATGTTGACGCCTTGGCCCTGCAGGTACTTGATCAGCGGCATCATGATACTTTCGTACTGATTGTAGCGCGTGCGGTTGACGCCGACGAGGTGCTCGATCTGCGTGAACTCATACAGCATCATGTGCATGTAACGCCGCAGCTCCTGCGCGCTGCTCTGCGTGCGGAAGGCAAACGTGGTCTCCCACATGTACCAGAAGTTGGTGGTGAACATGTGTGGGTCGTCTTGGAAGTAGTCGGCAATGGTGACGTTGTCGAGCTGCTCCTCGTCCTTGTCCGGCATCATGACCAGCTTGGTCAGCAGCATCCGGTCCTGGTTGTTGAGGCCGAGGTGCGAGGCGTTGATGATGCCTTCACCGCGCCGCAACAGCCTGGCCTTGTCGAAGGTGCGGTGCTTGCTGTCAAAATCGCGCGTGTCTTCGGCTGCGGTCATGCCGGGTTCGGTGACGGACTGCACGCGGCTCAGCAGATCCATCAGATCCACATAGGTGCGGTAGTTCAGCATGCGGCCGCCGCGGGCGATATAGCCCTTGGTGTTGTCCAGCGGGTGCTCCTTGTTCCAGTATTCTGCGGCCTGGTCAGTGGCGGCGCTGCCGTCGTTGGAGCCGTGGTCGTCCAGACTGTAGAAGGTGATGGCGTCGCCGTTCCATTTGCCTTCTTGAATCAGGTACACCGCCGCGGCCATATTGGCCAGGCCGGCACCAATCATAACTGCTTTATGTTTGATCATGTGAAAACTTCCTTTCGTTTGAGCTGCGTCGGACAGGTGATTTTAGTGGGCCGGCTAGCCACGCTTGCGTTGCCTGCCCGAAGCGCGACTATCACCGGCGCTGCGATTCAAAAATCGCGTAATCTTTCGCATCGTCATGGAACCAGTCCAGCTTCTTCAAGGTGTATGCGGTCGCACCGGCAAGAACGCCGGCAACCAGGCCAAACAGTAGTGTTTTCTTTTTCATCAGATGGACCACCTTTCTGTTTACGCTTACAGTGTATGGGGAAAAGCAGCGCAAAAAAAATAGGCAACCCGGGGGATTGCCCAAAAATCTCAATGTAATGTATTCGCGTTGTGGATCGCGTTTTGGACCGCGCCGGTCAGCATGATGTCGCAGCGATGGACGATGGCCTGTTTGGGCTCCGCCAGCCCTTTCATGAGCACTGAATGATTTGTGCCACAATGGCCAGCCCGTAAAAGTTGCAGATATCATCCGTCAGCGGTTTGGGCAGGTTGGAATCGGCGTCCACCACGACTCGGTGGACCAGGGATTCGGCGACGGTCGCGAGCAGCTGCTCCAGCAGATCGCGGCCGACCGAGTTGAACGAGGCCACACAGAAAGAACGGTTGTCGTCGATGTAATCCAGCAGCATGCGCAGCGCTTTTTGCCACTCGGTGATCTGCGCGTATTTTGCCATCTGGACAATGATTTCCTGCTCGTAGATCCAGGCCAACAGGGAATAAATATCCTCGAAGTGGTAGTAAAACGTGTTGCGCGTTACCCCGGCCTTCTTCGTCAGCGCACTGATCGTGATGTGCTCCAGCGCCGTAGTGGCCATCATCTCGCGCAGGGTGCGAGCAAGGCGGCGCTTGGTTGTGTCAGTGGCCATCTTAGACCAGCTTGAGCTCGTTGTAGCCGAGCACCTTGATGCCTTCGTCGGTGAGTGCAATGCGCGAGATGGAACCGTTGCGCGGCGAATCGGTGACCACCCAGCCGTCCGCTTTGCCAAATTTGTCGATGATGCTGCGGATGGTTGTCCCATGGGTGACCAGAAGGACATTGTCACCGTTTTGGTTCTGGTCGCGCAGCAGCTTGAAGCCTTTTTGCAGCCGGTTCCAGTAAGTCAGCGCGTCCTCGGCGTCGTGGAAGGGATCAGCCTCGTGCATAAAGTCCTTTGTCGCGTCGACGCCGAATTTCTCAATCAGTTCCTTGAAGGTGGGGACACCGTGAGGCATGCCGACCGCGTACCAGGTCTTAGGCGAGTCCTCGCCTTCGAAGTAACCGTAGAACTGCTCGCGAAACAGTGGGGTTTCGGTGAGTTCAACGTTGCTGTTGAAATTCTGGTCGAGGATGAAGCCGGCCGTGCGCCGAGCGCGCATGGTGTCGCTGCAGTAAGCGTGCGTGAACGTGACGTGGCGCAAGGCCGCGCCGGCACGCTTGCCATCCGCGATGCCTTTTTCCGTCAGTGGCGAGTCCGACCAGCCTTGCATCTTGTTGAATTTATTGAACCAGGTCTGGCCGTGCCGGACCAGGTAAACGGTAACTGTTTTCATGGCGCACCTCCGTCATATTTACCTCAAGTTTACCACAGCACAAGCTTCCGCCGAGGCCAAAAAGGGGGGGCGGCTGGCGGCCGTCCCTTGGATCGAACTATCTCTGCTGCTCGCCTTCGTAATACGCGGCACGCTTGGCGGCGTGGCGCTTAGCAATTTCTTCCTTCTGCTTGGCCGCCGCGGCTTCTTGGGCTTTTTTTTCGGCGTTCAGCGGTGCGGTCAGGTCGAAGAACCAGCTGGTGACCTGAGCGTCGGCGGGGCCGATCCAGGCCGGTCGCAGCAGAGTCTGGTCGTCGTTAAACTCGTCCACCACGCTTTCGACGATGACTACACAGTTTTTCAGGCTGGCCAGAGTCGCCGCGCGGCTGCTTTGGTCGTATGTGGCAGCGAGTTGATTTTGCTCATAGGATGCCAGCTTGGACCAGACATTCTTGAAGTTAACGCCTGGGTCAAAGTGGCCATCTTGTGCCAGCGTTTCCCGGTAGGCGTAAAGCTTGAGCACCTGCGGCCGCAGGTGGGCGTTGAACTGCTCATTGGCGTAAAGCAGGTTGTTGCGCGAAAGGCCCTTGATCACATTGCCGGCGATCCAGAAGATTTCATTGAGGGTCGCTTCGTAGTCCGCCTGCGTCGGCACCGTGAGAAAATGGCTGGATGCATCAGTGCACGTGGGCTGACGCGGCCTTGACCCTGCCGCCAAATGATCGTGTTCAAGTGGTCGGCGGCCAGGTACGCGGCTTCGTCAGCTGCCGGCGCGATTTTCCAATCGATCCGACGCGTCCCTTGGTAGCGGGTCAGCCAGGATTCCCAAGCGCCAGTGCCAGGACCGAACAGGTGCGTGTCGTGCAGGTGCTGCACCAGCCGAGGCTCGCCCAGCGCCTTGACCCAGGCCTCGGCGTCCACTTGAGCAGGATCGCTGGCGAACAGCGTGACGTCCAAATCGGTCCACTTGTCAGGGGCCTGGGCCGGATCATTGCCGGACCCTTCTGTGCCGATGGCGACGATATTCGGGTCCTTTTCCGCGCGGTCAATAATTGTATCGATGTCTGCCATATTGTGCCTCCGTTAAACTTTGCCATCATTATAGCGCTTTGCTGCGACGAAAAAAAAGCCAGCCGCAAAGGGCTGGCAATATGACTTAGTCGTTAAAGTTGCCGGATTCGACATCCTTGATGAACTGCTTCAGGTGCGCGAAGTAAACCGGCGCGTTGTCTATCATGTGGTGATGGCCGCCATCCGGCGTGGTGACAAGGCGCGCGTGCGGAATGTCTTCAGCCATGCGCTGAGCCGAGCGAAGCGGCATGGTTTCGTGCTCGCCGAAGGTCAACAGAGTTGGCACCTTAATGTTGTGGATCTGGTCGCGAATGTCCCAGTCCTTCAGCTTGCCGGTAACCACGAATTCGTTGTCGCCTTGGAAGGCGTTGTACACTGGGGTGCCAGTGGTGTCAATCAAGTGCGAAATGGCAGGCGGCTGCTTGCGGTCAACGTAGCTGCGGTTCAAGACGTCGACGTACTTCTGGTACTGGGCATCCTTCCAGTTGCCTTCCGCTTCGATCTTCTTCATGTACTTGACGGCCTTGGGCGGTAGGCACTCTTCGCGCACATAGTTGACGTGCTCGACGTATTCATCGATGTTGTCGATCATGGACGAAATGATGGCGCCCTTGAGGTGCTCGCCGTACTTCAGCGCATATAGCTGGGTCAAGGCGCCGCCCCAACTCTGGCCGATCAGGTAAAAATGATCCAGGCCAAGCTTTTGGCGCACTTCCTCGACTTCGCCCAGGAAGTAGTCGGTCGTGAGGTACTTTTTCGCGATTTCCGGATCCGAGTAGTCCGGTTGATCGGAGTACCAGCTGCCAAGCTGGTCGTACATGTGAACCTGAACGCCGAGGTCCTTGAGTTCCTCGCCAAAATTTTCCCAGTATTCATGGTTGCCACCAGGGCCGCCGTGCAGGCAGAGCAGGTGAATGTCGCCTTCACCCTGAGTGTTGGTCCAAAGGTGGTAGCCGTTATCAAGCGTAATAATCGTGGTTCCTTGCTTCATCGTGGTCACCGCATTTCCTTAGATTAATCTCATTCTATCACTTTCGGCCAGCGCATGGTGGCTGGTCAACAAGCGTTTTGACGCCAAGTCAGGCTAGTTGACCTTTTCGAATTCGGCCCGCATCTGGCCGATTTGCGCCTTGTCGCCGGAGAAAATAATGTGATCGCCCAGATGCAGCTGGGTGTCGCCGTGCGGGGCGATAAAGTGGTCCCCGCGGAAGATCTGGCTGATGGTGATGTCGTTGACGTATGGCAGGTTCTTGACCTCCAAGCCGGCAAAGCGCCGGTTGTTGACAACAATTTCGAAAATCCCGGCCGTGGTATCCTGCAGGATCTTCAGGGTCGATGGGGTTTCAATCAGGCTGCGCAGCATCGCGATGTTGGTCTCAAACGTGTTGTAGACTTCGACGCCTTGGGCCGCGAGTTCGTCATAGCGCGCATCGGTGGCGTTTTTGGCGTCAAAACGGGCGATGATACGTGGGACCTTGGCGGCCAGCGCGAGTTCCGCGACCGCAAAATTTTTGTCCTCATCAAAATGCGCGAGAACGATGATATCGGCGTCAAACACCTCAGCAGCTTGCAGTGTCGGTGCGGTCACGTCGCTCAACAGCGTGACCGGCGCCTCGGAGTTATAAGTCTTGAACTTGACGGGGTCATCTGTGTAAAGCTGCACGTCATACAAGCCTTTGGAGAGCTGCTGAACGATTGGCACCGTCATGAGATTAGCACCGATGATGTGGACACGCGTCTTTTTGATGTCATCTTTTTCCGCAACGTAGAAGGTATTAAACAGGATCGGACTGACGATACAGGTGATGACAGCGGCCAGCGTGAAAGCGGCGCTTTGGGTACTGCTGATGATGCCGAGGCTTTTGCCCACCGACAGTGCCGGAATGACCAACGTGATCGTGGTCGAGGTCAGAAGTGTGCCGGCAAGCGCGTTGTGCTTGCGAAAACGGGTCAATAGCAGCGGCAGGAGCAGCGCCTTGGCGGCGAAAAAGCCGACCAGCAGCACTGGGATCAGCGCCAGGCTTGCAGGGTCTTTGAACATCGCGCGCAGGTTCATGTTGGCGCCGGTCATGATGAAGAAAATGGGGATGAAGAAGCCGTAGCCGATGCTGGTCAGTTTGTCTTCGGTTTCCTCGCGCGGCCGCAGCAGCTTCATGACCATGCCGGCGAGAAAGGCGCCCAGGATGTTCTCGGCGCCGACGGACTCGGCGATGGTGACCAGTGTCACGATCAGAAAAAAAAGGCGAGGCGAATGTCCAGCTGCGTGGTGCTTTTATCAATTTCCGCAAACCATTGGTAAGGCTTGCGGAACCGCAGCAGCAGGAAGATGGCCGCCAAGAAAATTAGCAGGAGCAGCCAGACGCTGCGCGAAGACGTTCCGTTGATGTTCTGGTAAACCGTCAGGGCAATCAGCGGCAGGACTTCGCCCAGCGCCGCCAGCAGTAACATGGTTTGGCCAAAGGGCTTGCTCAGGAGCTCCTTTTCCTTCAGTGCGGCGATGACGACGCCTAGCGCGACGGTGGCAAAGATAATGGCCGCGAACACGATGTGCGAATATAGCCAATCAGGTCGAGCACCCAGGCGACAAGCAGCGCCATGACGACAATGCTGCCGTAACTCAAAAAGGCGAGCGGTGCGACGCGATTTTACCGTCGCGGTGCTTTTGGGGTTTGAACAGCGAAAAATCGATCTCCATCCCGGATAGGAAAATCAGGACAATGACGCCTAGGGTGCGCAGCTCTTCAAGCACGTCATTGCTGATGACCCAGCCCAGCAGGCTCTTGCCCAAAATGATGCCGACGATGATTTCGGCGACCGCGGTGGGAAGACTGTGAATGTTGAACTTGGCCATCAGAAGCGGTGTGAGCAGCGCCGCAAACAGGACGACGAGTAATGAAATACTTTGCATGGCGGACCTCCAGCAACCCGAATTTGTGACCATTTTACCGCAAGTGAGGGGCGTTTGCGTCCCGCCTACCAGCCGGGCTTCGGTTAATTAAAAAAAATTATGTGAAAGCGGTTGACGTTTCATGAGCGAGGCCTTAGACTCGCAGTAACAAAATAATTCGTCCTAAACCGTTGAAGTGGAGATCAAGATTGTCGTGCACGCACAGAGAGCGACCGCAGCTGAGAGTGTCGTCGAACGCAGGCAGTTAAATGGACCACTGAGGGACAGACCAAAAGCCAGAGCGTAGGTGCCGCAATTCCGTTGCGGCACCGGGGCTTGAAGGCAAGTCAGTCTGTACGTGAGGTATACGTCAGTTACCGGAAGGGTGTTGGCCCTTCGTCAAGGGGCGCGCTGTTTGTGCAGCGCGCAATTAAGGTGGCACCGCGGAGTCAATCCGTCCTTAATCAGTCATGTCGGCTGGTTTGGGGCGGATTTTTTGTTGGCAAATATTTTCCAACAAAAAGGAGAGATTCACATGGCACAACAAGACATACATTTTGGGCAGTACGGCGGTCAGTTCGTCCCTGAGGCGCTGATGCCGGAGCTGCTGAAGCTGAACGAGGCGTTTCAGGCCTGCAAAACGGATGAGAACTTCCAAAAGGAGTTTCACCGGCTGCTGAACGATTACGCCGGTCGGCCCAGCCTGCTGTATTATGCGCGGCGCATGACTGAAGACATCGGTGGGGCCAAGATTTACCTGAAGCGCGAGGACTTAAACCACACCGGCGCCCACAAGATCAATAACGTCATCGGGCAGGCCCTTTTGGCCAAACAACTGGGCAAGACGCGGCTGATTGCTGAAACTGGCGCGGGCCAGCACGGCGTGGCCACGGCCACCATTGCTGCCCTGTTCGGCATGAAGTGTGAGATTTTCATGGGCAAAGAAGATACCGAGCGACAAAAGCTGAACGTGTTTCGGATGGAGCTGCTCGGCGCCAAAGTGGTGCCTGTCACTGATGGTCAAGGCCTGCTGAAGGATGCCGTCAACGCCGCGCTGGCTGACTGGTCGCAGCACACCCAGGACACCTTCTACGTGATTGGCTCGGCGGTTGGCCCGGCGCCATACCCGGCCATGGTCCACGAATTTCAAAGCGTGATCTCGACCGAGTCCAAAGAGCAGATTCTTAAGGCGGAAGGCCGCCTGCCAGATGCCATTGTGGCCTGCTGCGGCGGGGGGTCCAATGCAATCGGCAGTTTTGCCGCCTATCTGGACGACCCCGAGGTCAAGCTGTACGGCGCCGAGGCCAGCGGCCAGGGCCTGGCTTCCGGTAAAACCGCCGCCACGCTGGAGCTCGGTTCCGACGGGATCTTCCACGGCATGGCTTCCAAGTTCCTGCAGGATAAGGACGGTCAAATCGCGAAGGTCTACTCGATCTCAGCTGGCCTTGACTATCCGGGCATCGGGCCTGAGCACGCTGCGCTGCAGGCGAGCGGTCGCGCCACTTACGTTGGCATTACCGACGAGGAGGCGGTGCAGGCGTTTGAGTACATCGCGCAAAAGGAAGGTATTATCGCGGCCATCGAAAGCTCACACGCAGTGGCTTACACTCGTAAGCTGGCTAAGACCATGAGCCAGACCAAATCATTATTTGCACGTTGTCGGGCCGCGGCGACAAAGACGTTGCCCAGGTCGCAGATTATCGGGGGGTCAATCTCAATGACTAACATGACAGAAATTTTCAAGCAAAAAGCAGTGATCCCGTTTCAAGTCATCGGTGATCCTGACGTGAAAACCACCGTCGCGAATGTCGTCGCTGAAGCGGCAGCCGGGGCACCACTGATCGAATTGGCGCTGCCGTTTTCCGACCCGGTCGCAGATGGGCCAGCAGTCAAGGCTGCCAATTTGCGCGCCCTAGATGGTGGAATCAGCATCCCCGAAGCGTTTGACGCCATTGCTGCGATTCGGGCGCAAACGGCTGTTCCAATCGTGCTGGTGACCTATACCAACATTGCCTTTGTGTATGGGTTTGAGGCCTTTGCCAACAAGGCAGCGGGGCTCAACGTTGCCGGGGTGATTGTACCCGACATGCCGCACGAAGAGGCACACCTGTTTGCGCCGTTTCTCGCCAAGGCGGGGGTCGACTTCATCACAATCGTCGGCCCGGCCAGTCCGGACCGCACTGCCACCGTGGTCGAGCCGGCCGTTGGCTTTTTGACCCTGTTTCCTGCACTGCCTGAACCACTGCTGGGCCAAGAACTGGGGGCGGTCCACGCGGCGTCTGCCCTGCCCATTGTGATCAATACCGCTAGTGATGATCCGGATACCATCAAGACCCTGGCGCAAAAGGTCGCCGGGGTGCAGCTGACAGAGGCGTTCGTTGGCTTGACCGAGCCGGCCGAGGTGACGGCACGCACCATTAAGTATTTGAACGCTGTCAAGTAGCAGCGCTGATCCAGCCATGACCGCCTCTAACACTAGACGTTCATCTTCACCAATCATCAAATAAGGAAGTCGACGCGTCAGTCGGCTTCCTTTTTTTTATTGGCGTTAACTCAGTAAAAATCTGCTTGGGGCCAGGGGGGTGAGGGGCTGTTTTCATTGCAGTGGCGCCGTGCGAGTGGTATGATTGTTCAACGATTATTTTACCTTAAGGGGGCCCTTGCGTGGCAGATCAGAAACAGCTCGAACAGGCGCATCTTGATCACACAATGAAGGAATTGGCAGCGGCGGACACCAGGCTGAGTGCGGAGGTTGCACGGACAAAGGCCGAGGAAACCAACCTGAACAAGAACTTCTTTGCCGATACCAAGATCAACCTGACGAACGATGCCGAGACCATCGAAACTGCGGCCAGCATTCAACAGCAGCAGCAGATGCTCGATGAACGCAGCAATGCCTGGAAGCAGTCGACCCTGCAGCTGGCGACAGTGCGGCGGCTCAAGAAGAGCCCGTACTTTGCGCGAATCGATTTTCAAGAGGGCCAGGAGAAGCCCGAGACCATATACATCGGCCTGGGCTCCTTCACGAACGCCGCGGGTAAGTTTGAAATTTACGACTGGCGCGCGCCGATTTCATCTATCTATTACGATGGTGGGTTGGGTCACGTTACTTACCAGACGCCGGACGGGCCGCAAACCGTGGACGTTTCCTTGAAGCGCCAGTTCGTGATCGCGGATGGCAAGATCCAAACCATGTTTGACACCACGGAAACCATCGGCGACCAGATGCTGCTGGAGGTCCTGAACGAAAAGTCGGACACCCAGATGAAGAGCATTGTCACCACCATTCAGCGCGAGCAGAACCAGATCATCCGCGACACCACGGCAGATCTGCTGTTCGTGCAAGGGGCGGCCGGTTCTGGGAAAACATCCGCAGTATTGCAGCGTGTGGCTTACCTGCTGTACCGGTATCGTGGCAACCTGTCATCCAGCCAAGTGATAATGTTTTCGCCGAACCAGTTGTTCTCCGACTACATCGGCAATGTGCTGCCGGAGCTGGGTGAGCAGAACATGGTACAGTTCACGTTTTATCAGTACGTGACGCGCCGTGTGCCGAACATTGAGGTCCAGGACCTGTTTTCGCAGTTTGAGGCGAAGCTGACGCCGAGCCAGAAGAAAATTGAGACGCTCAAGGCGAGCCTGGCCTTTTTTCAGGCGACCAGCAAGTACACGGCGTCCCTTGAACAATCTGGTATGCGTTTCCGCGACATCCGGTTCCGCGACAAGGTCTTCATTTCCCGTAAGCGGATCGAGGACATTTTCTATTCCTACAACGAAAACTACCACTTGGGTAACCGACTGGACGCGACTAAAAACCGGCTGATTTCCATGCTGAACCGCAAAGTCAAAAGTGAAATGAAGGCGGACTGGGTCCAAGACACGGTCCAGAACCTGTCGCAGGAACAGCTGCGCGACCTGCAGCAAGACGGCCCGCAGGAGTTCAAGGACAGCGACGCCGAGTACAGCTTCTTCGCGCGCAAAATCGTCATTCAGGCCTTTGGCGAGATTCAGCAGGCCATTGTGCGCAACCACTTTCTGAATGTGCGCGGCCAGTACGTGAACTTCCTGCGTGAGCTGCCACACTACCTGGACCTCAGTCAGTTTGACCTGACCGAAAGCGAATGGGCGGCCGAGGTCGACCACTTCGTCACCGAGTTCAAGGCGCGACGGCTGGCAATCGCAGACGCCACCCCATACATCTACTTGTACGATTTGATGACCGGCCGGCACGGCGAGCGGGAGATGCGCTATGTCTTCATCGACGAGATCCAGGACTACACACCGTATCAGCTGGCGTACCTGCAGCGGAGCTTCCCGAAGGCCAAGTTCACGCTACTCGGTGATTTGAACCAGGCCATTTTCACCAAGGAGAACTCGCACTCGCTGATCGCCGACGTGTCCAAGCTGTTCGACCCGGAGAAAACGCGCGTGGTCCAGCTGACCCGCTCGTACCGTTCGACCAAGCAGGTCACCGAGTTCACCAAGGCCATTTTGAAGTCTGGTCAGAAAATCGAAGCCTTCGATCGTCAGGGACCGTTGCCCGTGGTGTACGTGCGCCAGGACGAGGCGGCGCTGATCAACGCGTTGCAGGACCAGATCAAGATCGATAACGCCGCCAAGCAGACGACGGCCATCATCGCCAAGACCCTTGAAGAGGCCGAAAAGCTGCATCATACGTTGCTCGACCAAGGGGTCCAAACGACCTTGATCCGTTCCGAAAATCAGCGGCTTGCCGCCGGTGTCATCATTGTCCCGTCATACTTGGCCAAAGGGCTCGAGTTTGATGCGGTCGTGCTGTGGCAGGCGAATGCGGCGATGTTCCACCACGAAGACGAGCGGGAGCTGCTGTACACGATCGCCAGCCGCGCGATGCACCGCCTGACGATTTTTGCCAGTCCGGCATTGTCACCACTGCTTGCCGACGTGCCGATGGATCTTTACGAAACGAAGTGATCCTGCATGAAAATGTCTGAAACGATTTCTACCACGACCCACCGGATCTTTGAGGGCCAGATGAACGAGCACGGCAGTCTCTTTGGCGGTCAAACGCTGGAGTGGCTGGACGAAACTGCCAGCATCTCCGCGCACCGCTTTGCGCGCAGCCACATGGTCACGGGCTCGCTGGACCGGATGGTGTACGTGAGCCCTGTGCAGATTGGTCACGCGTTGACCTACGAAAGTTTTGTCACCGGGTATGGTCACCGGTCGATCGAAGTGTTCACGCGCATGGTGGGTGAGGACTTGGACACTGGCGAGCAGTACCTGGCCGCGTGGAGCCTGATGACTTTTGTCGTGGAAAAAGGGAGCCAGCTGCCGACCCTTGAGGCGGATACGCCGCTGGGGCAGCAGCTTCAGGCGGGTTACGCAGCGCGGACCGCTGCCAATAAAGCCGCCCGAGCGGCGATGCCCGAGATCCCGATTGACTAATTTTGATGGCACCAACAACGGTTTTGGCCATAGCAACGTGTTCCTCATTTTGAGGGCACGTTTTTTTTGTTTTCGTTGGCTTCAATACGACACGATGACACGTTCACAACCCATTTTGACGGATGAGAACGGGTGTGCTAAGACGTATGTGAGCGCTATCACAACCTTTAAAAGCGCAATTTAAAGTCAGGGGGATTTTCGCTATGATATTAGTCACAGGTGCTGCGGGCAATGCCGGTTCCGTAATGGTTAAGGGACTAGTTGACCGCGGGTTTGATGTTGTTGCAACAGATATTAATCCTAAGGTGAAGGACTTGCCAGGAATCAAGAAGGCCATGGTCGGCGATCTCGGCGATTTGGCTTTCCAAAAGGAGTTGATCGCTAACGCGGACCAAATCGTCTACATTCCACCCATTTACAATGCGCAGGATGATCAGGTCGCAAACTCATTCATTGATTTGGCAGCGAAGGCGAAAGTCAAACAGTTCGTGCTGATTTCCGTGATTCACTCGATTTTGAGCACACTGCTTCAGCACACGACTAAGCGGAAGATCGAGGAGCACCTACTGTACACGGCGATGAGCACCGGCATGCCATACACGATTCTCAAGCCGACGCACTACATGTACAATTTCCCGCCGCAACTGGTCATGAAGACGAACGAGTACGACATGTTTTTCCCAGTTGACAAGAAGCTGGTGGCTTGGGTCGATCCGGCTGATGTCGCGGAAGTGCTGGCCAAGGTGGTTGGCGATCCCGAGAAGTACAACAAGGCCGACTACGAACTGGTTGGCACCGGGCTGATCTCCAACCAGGAGTGCGTTGACATGTTCAACGAGGTCACTGGCAAGGACGCCAAGGCCGTTTACGTCCCAATCGAAAAGTTCCTCGATATGATGCACATTAACGACATCGTTTCACGTAATGGCCTGACTCACCTGGCCGACACCTACACGAACTGGGGCCTGGATGGCAATACCAGCGTGCTGGAGTGGCTGCTCGGCCGCAAGCCGACGACCTTCAAGCAGTACTTGAAGCGGGAATTAGATCTGTAAGGTTACTACTCGCTAAAGCGGTCTTTTTCAAAGGCCGCGGGTTAAATCACTAGCCAACTCGTTGGCTAATCATCAAAAGCTTCGGAATGTGGGAATGACCACAGGCCGAGGCTTTTTTTATTGGGTGAATACACTCTTTATTCTGCGGCAGAGACTGATGCTTAACCACAAGGTGAGCGGGTGTTGATTAAGCCTTAGAACGCTGATAAATTTTCATTCCTGTTAGGTTAGCTGACAAGAGGCCTTGAGCTGATCCAGCATATCGTTTAAGATGCACAGGGAGAATGCATGACGAGAAAACAGGAGGGTGTCGAATTGGCTGTGGATATCGACTGGAATGGTCTAGGCTTTAACTACATGGAATTGCCTTACCGCTACGAGGCGCACTATCAAGATGGCGCGTGGGATCAGGGCGGCCTGGTGCAGGGTAATGAGCTGACACTGAACGTGGGTAGCCCGGCGCTGCATTACGGCCAGTCCGCTTTTGAAGGAATGAAGGCCTACCGCACCAAAAGCGGGGAGATTCAGCTGTTTCGGCCGGACCTAAACGCGCAGCGGCTCCACGATTCTGCCGAAAAGCTGCTGATGCCGCCGCTGAGTCAGACGCAATTCCTGGATGCTGCCAAGCAAGTCGTCGCTGCCAATGCGGATTACGTGCCGCCGTACGGCACCGGCGCCACGCTGTACCTGCGGCCACTGCTGCTTGGGGTGGGCCCAAACATCGGGGTCGCGCCGGCCAAGGAGTACTTATTCACGATCTTCGCCATGCCGGTGGGCGCTTACTACAAGGGCGGGATGGTCCCAACTAAGTTTATGGTCGCCAACCACGCCGATCGCGCTGCCCATTACGGCACCGGCCAAAGCAAGGTCGGCGGCAACTATGCCGCTAGCTTGCAGGCGGGCAAGTACGCGCACGAACACGGCTACGGTGATGCCATTTACCTCGACCCAATCGAACACAAGTACATCGAAGAGGTCGGAAGTGCCAATTTCTTTGGCATTACCAAGGATGAGAAGAAGTTTCTGACCCCGAAGTCGCCGTCGATTTTGCCAAGTATCACACGGCGGTCACTGCTGGCGCTGGCGCGTGATCGGTTCGGGCTCGATGCCGAGGAGACGCGCATTTCCATTGACAGCTTGGATCAATTCGGCGAGGCCGGGGCGTGCGGAACGGCCGCGGTGATCACCCCGATTGCCAGCATCACCTACAACGGTCAAGTTCACCAGTTCGGCGATGGTGGCATCGGGCCAATGACCCACAAGCTTTACGATGAATTGACCGGGATTCAGTTCGGCGACCGAGAAGCGCCGGCCGGCTGGACCGTGCCGGTTTCGCTGGATTAGCAGTGAAAAAAAGACGCACCAACGCCGCAGCAACGTTAACGCTGCCAAGCGTGATGCGTCTTTTTGATTGCTACTGAGCCTTGCGCATGCCGGCTGCCGGGTAGACTTCGCAGTCGCTGGTTTGCTGTTCGGCGAGGTCGTGCAGGGCCTGCATTGCGGTGTCGCACATATTACGGACCGCAGTTTCCGTGTAGTAGGCGATGTGCGGCGACAGGATGACGTTGGGCATTGCGAGCAGCGCCTGCCACTGCGGGTCGGTAAAGCGGCCGTGTTCAGCCAGGGCCAGCAGGTCCTCGGTTTCGTGCTCAAAAGTGTCGATGCCGACGCCGCCAAGTTGGCCGGTGCGCAAGGCGGCAAGCATTGCGCTGGTGTCGATCAGGTTCGCCGGCCGGTGTTGATCAGCAGCGCGCCAGGCTTCATCGTGGCAATGGCCGCTTCGTCGATCAGGTGGGTGTTTTCAGGGGTGCCGGGAATGTGAAGGGTCACAATGTCGCTTTCGTGGAGCAACTGCTGAAAGGTGACCGGTTCAAAAATCAGGTGGGGGTCGCTTGGCGGGTGCGGGTCAAAGGCCAAGACCTTTGCGCCAATGCCGTTTAAAATGGCGATCAAGGTGCGACCGATGCGGCCGGTCCCGATGACGCCGACCTTGGTGTGACGCAGCTCGCGGCCAATGTGCGTCGTCGCGGTTTGGTAGTGATTTTGGTGCAAATCGCGTTGCACGAGTCCGGTTTGGCGCAGCAAGTAAAGCATGTCCGTCAACGCAAATTCCGCGATGGCGTTGGGGGAGTATGCGGGGACATTGGTCACGTGAATGCAATAGTGCTGCGCGGCGCCAAAGTCGACATTATCGACCCGGTGTTTCGCAGTGCTAACGCGTTGATGCCCAGTTTGCGCATGGTCTTGAAAACGGCGGCTTCGTAAGGCACCGTTTGGAAACAACTGATACCTGCGCTGCCTGCCGCTTTGGCCACTGTGTCAGGCGTCAGCAGCGCAGACGTTTGCACGAGGTCGTCGCCATGCTGCCGTGCCCATCGTTCGAGGTGCTGGCGCTCGTCCGGCCGCACCCCGAAGGCGGTAATTTTCATGAGGAATGACTTCCTTCCGGGTTGGGATAGAAACCTCAGTTTATCAGGTTCAAGCCAGAAAATGGAAGCGGCAACACTTGGCCTTTGACAATTCTTTGAATTATTTTGCATCAGGGTAAAAAAACTGCCGCCACGCCTGTGAAGTGACCCAGTCGCGCGGGCAGCTTGATTAATCCCCAAGCAGCGTCGTGCCGGCATGCAACTCGGCCGGCAGGACATATTGCGATTCGAGAGTGGCATTCTTATCTTCGATGCGGGTCGTCAGTAAGTCGATCATCAGCTTACTGAGGGCGGAGATCGGCTGAACAATCGTGGCGAGCCCGGGGTGGGTCGTTCTGACTGCCGCCGTCCCATCGTAGCCAATGAGTTTGAGTTGACCGGGGATGGCCACTTTTTGGTTCTGGCGATTTCCTCAATCATCAAGGCGGTGAGATCATCGGTGGCAAACACCGCCTCCGGTCGTTGCGTCTGAATCAATTGCTGAAGTCGCACCCACTTGAGTTGCGCTGACATGCTGAAGGGTAACTCCAGGACGTGCGGTGTTAGAGCACTTTGGCGCATGACCGCCTGATAACCGCGCAGCCGTTCATTGGTCGGGCTAAGTGGTCGATTAGCGCCAGTCACGATCCAGATGTTTCGAGCGCCGGTTTTGACCAGTGCATTGGTCGCCAGGCGGCCCCCCTCGAAGTTGTCCGAGGAGACGATTGGAATCGTGGTGCCGAGGTGGCGGTCAAATGCAATGACTGGGGCAGCAATTGCCTCGTATTCTTTGATGGTCAGGTTGTGGGTGCCAGAGATGATCCCATCGACTTGGTTTGCGAGTAGCATTCGAACATAAGCGGCCTCTTTCTCCGCGTTGTTTGCGGAGTTACAGAGAATCACCCGGTACCCCTGATCAAACAGCTGATTCTCCAGGCATTGAACTAAGTCGCCGAAGAACGGGTTGCTAACGCCAGGAAAAATCAGGCCGATCAGCTTGGTGCGCTTACCTTGCAGCGAGCGGGCCAGCGAATTTGGCTGGTAATTTAGTTCTTTCATCGCGCTCTGGACTTTGGTTCGCGTTTTGGCAGAAATTGCCCCGTAATTATTGATCACGCGCGATACCGTCGTAATCGACACGCCGGCCAGTGCCGCGACATCCGCTAATTTTGCCATTGGCTGCTCCTTTAACTCATATTATTCAGACGACGACCAGTGGCGGCCGTCACTAAGCCAGTATCTGCGGTCATGCGCCATGGTGCGCTGACCTGAGGAAAAATCCGACCAGAGGCGAAGTGCTGGCCATTCGCCACCGACAGCTCAAAACTAGAATGATCCAGCCACAATTGGAGCCGCTGAGGCCCGGCAGCGAGCGGCACCGTTCGCTTTGTACCGTACTGCAAGGCGAAAGGCACGCCGGTTTCAGTCCGGTCAATGGTCAGCGCCTGGGCTGCCGAATCGATGGTTAAGCTCAGGCTCTCTTGCGCGTTGCCAAGCCGGATCTGACCGCTGCGGTGCGCGGCAGTGGTCAGCGTGATCACTTCCTGCAGGTTTAGTTTATCATGCAGCGGCGCGAACGGGGGCCCAAGCAGCGGCTCATCGATTGGTACCTGGTGAAGGCGGCCATTTCGAATCCCCAATCGGCGCGCGAGACTATAGCATCCCTGCCAGCCTCCTGGTCGCTGGGATAGGAGAGGTCGGGCAGGCCCATCCAGGCAATCATTAAAGCCTCCCCGTTCGGTCTATTTACCACATGGCCGGCGTAGGCATCAAAACCTTCATCCAGCAAGCGCAGGGGACTAGGAACAATCAAAGCCGCGTTTTGCCAGTCAATGCCGGCGGCCACCACCACCGTGTTGGGATAAACATTCTGGTACGCGCAGTCGCGTTGCGCCATGCCTTGAGGACAAAACAGCAATGCGACTTGGCCGTCAACGAAAGCGAGATTGGGACACTCGATCATTTCTCCCAGTGTGGTCCGGCCAAAATCAAGGGGGCCGATGAGCTGCCAGGGGCCGGTGGGGGCAGCAGCCGTATACAAAAGAATCTGTCCTTGCTTATCTGCACGTTGAGCGCCAATCAACGCGTAGTAGGTGCCATTGTGTTCAATGAGCTGAGGATCGCGAAAATGCGAGGTGTAGCCGGCTGGCGGCTCTGCGATCAATGGCTCAGCCAGCTCGGTGATGTGCCCGGACCGCTCCATCCAAGCGCCAAGCTGCGTGGTGCGGCGGCCGCCGTCCGCGGTTCTCACGTTACCGGTGTACATCATGAATAACCGGTCTTTGACTGGTAGCGCCGAGCCTGAGTAGACGCCATTAGTCGTGTAAGGGGAGTGGGGGTGAAGCGCGGTCCCCTGATCTTGCCAGTGCGCGAGATCGTTGCTGGTCAAGTGGCCCCAAGATTTGAGCCCATGCACTGGCCCAAATGGGAATTGCTGTTTAAACAGGTGCCACTGATTGGCGAAGTAGGCAAAACCGTTGGGATCGTTGATCAAGCCACTTCTCGGTTGAATGTGGTAGCCTAAGCGCCACCGTGAACGCTGCTGCTGGGCCTCAAGGGTGGCCAAGTAGGCTGGTGAGTAATTTTGATAAGGGGTGGAGCGCAGGTCAGAGTTCCCTTCAAGCACGTGATCACCTCCTGATTGACAAACGTTTACATGACTATTTTAGCATGATTTACGCATGCTATTGCAAGAAATGCTAAACGTTTGACAATTCGTTTTGGAGGCGATTACACTTAACCTATGCTCAACCAGTAAGCAAAAAAGAAATGGGGGAATTATCATGGATCATCGTCAAGCGGCCAAGGATATTCTGGCTGAGATCGGCGAACATAATATTGTGGCAGCTGCCCATTGTGCCACCCGGCTGCGGTTAGTCGTGAAAGACGAAAGTAAAATCGATCAGCAGGCCTTGGACGCCAATCCGGCAGTGAAAGGCACGTTCCGGGTGAACGGTCAGTATCAAATCATTATTGGCCCTGGGGACGTCGACAAAGTGTACGCTGAACTGATCAAGTTGACCGGTCTCAAGGAGGCCACAACCGACGATTTGAAGGCTGTTGCCGCCAATGGCAAAAAGGCCAATCCGTTGATGGCGTTAGTCAAAGTCCTGTCTGATATTTTTGTTCCGCTGATTCCGGCTTTAGTCGCTGGCGGGCTGCTCATGGCCGTCAACAATGTGCTGACGTCACCGGGGCTGTTCAGTGCTAAGTCATTGGTCGATATGTATCCCGGTATCAGTGGCATTGCCGGCATGATCAACACCTTCGCCTCTGCGCCGTTTGCGTTTCTGCCAATTCTTCTCGGCTTCTCCGCCGCTCGGCGCTTTGGGGGCAACGCTTTCCTGGGCGCGACCATGGGGATGATCATGGTGATGCCGTCGCTGGTTAACGGCTATGATGTGGCCAACGCGCTGGCCACCGGGAAGATGACTTACTGGAACATTTTTGGCTGGAACATTGCGAGGCTGGTTATCAGGGTCAGGTGCTGCCGGTGTTAGTGGCCGTCCTGATCTTGGCAGTGGTGGAAAAATGGCTGCACGGCAAGATGCCGGCAACTTTGGATTTCATCTTCACGCCGATGATCAGTATTATCTTCACGGCGTTCATCACGTTCGCGTTTGTCGGGCCAGTGCTGCGCCTGGTTGGCGACGGCCTCACCAACGGCTTGGTGGCGCTGTATGATGCGTCCGGGTTCATTGGATCAACGGTGTTCGGCCTAGTGTATTCCCCAATTGTGATCACCGGGCTCCATCAGAGCTTCCCGGCCATTGAGACCCAGCTGCTGGCGGACATTGCCAAAACGGGCGGGGACTTTTTCTTCCCCATTGCCTCGATGGCCAACGCAGCGCAAGGGGCTGCCTGTCTGGCCATCTTCTTCCTGACCAAGGACAAGAAGGAAAAAGGGCTCGCGTCATCCTCCGGCGTTTCTGCACTGTTGGGCATTACGGAACCGGCGATTTTCGGGGTCAACCTGAAGAAGCGCTACCCGTTCTTCATTGCGCTGATCGGCAGTGCGGTGGGTTGCTTTATCGTTGGGCTGTTCGGTATTCGCTCCAGTGCGTTAGGGGCGGCCGGCGTGATCGGGTTCATCTCCTTCCCTGTTGAGTACTACGGGCCGTTCTTCTTGGCCATTGCGCTGAGCATTGCGGTGGCGTTCACTGGTACGTACGTTTACGGTCGAAGGTTAGCAGTAGGACAGTCGGATGAGCCAGTGCAAGCCCCAACGGATCCCGCCGCTCCAGCTGTCAGCGACGGAATGATCATGGCCCCAGTGTCTGGCCTGCCGGTGAGTCTGAAGGCCGTGAAGGACCAAGTCTTCGCCACAGAAATGATGGGCAAGGGCGCGGCCATTACGCCCACCGACAATATGATTTATGCGCCTGTCACCGGGACCATTACCGTCGCCGATTCGACGATGCACGCCTATGGGATCAAGGCAGATGACGGTGCGGAGGTCCTTATCCATCTGGGGATCGACACCGTTAAACTCAATGGTCAGTATTTTAGCAGTCGGGTCATGCCCGGCCAGCGGGTTCAGGTCGGCGATGTGCTGGGAACTGCGGACTTTGCTGCAATCAAAGCGGCGGGGTACGATGCCACCGTGATGGTCGTCGTCACCAACACACCAGCGTTTGGCGAGGTGGCCCCGATTGAGTCCGCACAGGTTGAGCACGATCAGCCGCTGGTGACACTGACTCAATCCCCAGGTAAGCAGCCAGCTGCCGCGCTGTGAGTCCAAGCCATTAACTAAGCCACGCGCAACTTCGGTCCTTCTGGAGTCGCGCGTGGCTTTTGCGTGTGAACGTGCGCATGCGATGGATACAGTTGGTATTCGCCAAAGGGAAGGGCTAAAGTGAAGGCAAACAGATTGTTCCACGGAGGTTTGCGATGCCAAAAGATTGTCTGATTTGCCAGAGAATTGCCGCCATTCGCCAGAATGAGAACCCATACTTAGTGCGAGAGCTTGCCACCGGCTATGTGGTGCTGGCGGACAGCCAGTACTTTGAGGGCTACACGTTGTTTTTAGCCAAGGGCCACGTCACGGAACTGCATGAGTTGGCCCCCAAGACCAAGTTGGTGTTTCTCGAGGAGATGAGCTTGGTGGCAGAGGCCTGCAGTCAGGCATTTCATGCCGACAAGATGAACATCGAGCTGCTTGGCAACGGGGATGCCCATGTGCACTGGCACCTTTTTCCGCGTCATGCCGGGGACACGGCCAAGCCCGGTCCAGTGTGGTGGACCCCGATGGAACAACTTTACGGTGATGACGTGGCAGCCGACCCAGTGTGGCTTGGCAAACTGAAAGCCGCACTGAACCAGGCACTTGACGCGGTTCTGCTTACACGTGTCGGTGAGCTTGGTGCAGTGCACGACTTGACGCTGAGCGACACCGCCCGGAGCGGTCAGGCCGGCCAACAGCCGACGGACTGAGGCTTTTTCACTTGTAAGGCCCACAAGCCGTCGCGAAAGCGCTAAACTAGACAGTAAATCAGTATCAAGGAGTCGTTATGGAATCAGAAATGAATTACTACAAGTTCAGCCGTGCGGAATGGGCGAACTTTCACGCGCACAACTTTGCCTCGGTTACCGATGAAGAGTTGGCGCAGTTGCGTTCGCTGAACGATGTCATCAGCATGGACGACGTGAAGACGATTTACTCGCCGTTGCGGCACCTGATTCACATTCGGTACAAGGATTACCAAGACGACGAGCGCACGCTGGCCCAGTTTCTAAGTCTGTCCTACCACAGCCATCCGTTCATCATTGGCATTTGCGGCTCGGTGGCCGTGGGCAAAAGCACAACGGCGCGGCTGCTGCAGCTGCTGCTTTCGCGCGCGTATCCGGATAGACGCATTCAGATGATCACCACTGACGGTTTTCTCTACTCGAACGCCGAACTGGAAAAGCGTGGTATTCTGGACCGCAAAGGGTTTCCGGAAAGTTACGACATGGACCTGCTGATCCATTTTCTCAACAACGTTAAGAATAACAACGGGATCGTGCGGGCGCCGAAGTACAGTCATCAGATCTATGACATCGTGCCGGGTGAGGAAGAGGTCATCGACCACCCGGACATCCTGATTGTTGAAGGCATCAACGTCTTGCAGCTGCCGAGCCAGCAGCCGATTTACATCAGCGACTACTTTGACTTTTCGATTTATGTCGATGCCGACCCCAAAAACATTGAGCAGTGGTACTTGGAGCGGTTCGGCATGCTGCTGGACACGGCGTTCACCGATCCGACCAACTACTATTACCAGTATGCGATCGGCAACCGCGACGATGCGTTTAAAATGGCCAAAGAGGTTTGGCGCGACGTCAACCTCAAGAACCTGAACGAGTACATTCTGCCGACCAAAAATCGGGCGGACGTGATTCTCCACAAAACCGCGAATCATTTGATCGATCAGGTCGCGCTGCGCAAGTTCAATTGATGAGGTTCTTCTCATTGAAAATTGACCAGCGCGCGAATTTTCCGTATAGTAGTAACAATTCAAAAACAAGGGAGTGTGGGCACACTTGGCAAACCAGGGCCAGGATTATGACAAGATCATCGTCCTTGATTATGGGAGTCAGTACAATCAGCTGATCACGCGGCGCATCCGCGAGTTCGGGGTCTATTCCGAACTCAAACCGCATACCATCACCGCGGCGGAAGTCCGCAAAATTGCGCCAAAAGGCATCATTTTCTCCGGCGGGCCAAACTCGGTCTACGACGACGGCGCACTGGGCGTGGACAACGAGATTTTTGAACTCGGCATTCCGATCCTTGGCGTCTGCTACGGCATGCAGCTGATGGCGCAACGTCTCGGTGGCGACGTCGAACCGGCTGACAACCGCGAATACGGCAAGGTCGATATTACCGTGACGGACAAAACCGCCAAGCTTTTCCAAGATTTACCGGACAAGCAGACGGTGTGGATGAGTCACGGCGACTTAGTGCAAAAGGCGCCGGCCGGATTCCGCGTGACTGCGACCTCACACAACTGCCCAATTTCTGCGATGGACGACGATGCGCGCAAGTTTTACGGCATCCAGTTCCACGCCGAAGTTCAAAACACCAAGTACGGCCATGAGATCCTGCACCATTTTGCCTTTGACGTTTGCGGTGCCAAGGCCAACTGGAACATGGGTGACTTCATCGATGATCAAATCGCGTCGATTCGCGCCGAAGTCGGGGATAAGCAAGTCCTGCTCGGCCTGTCCGGCGGCGTCGACAGCTCAGTGGTGGCCGCGTTGCTGCACAAGGCCATCGGCGAACAGCTGACCTGCATTTTTGTGGATCACGGCCTGCTGCGCAAGAACGAAGCCGACCAGGTGATGGAAAGCCTCAATGGTCGTCTCGGTGTGAAAATCATCAAGGTCAACGCGCTGATCGCTTCTTGGGTGACCTCAAAGGGGTCACCGATCCCGAGCAAAAGCGTAAGATTATCGGTCGCGACTTCATCGAGGTCTTCAACGACGAAGCGCGCAAGCTGCACGGCATCGAGTACCTGGCCCAGGGAACACTGTACACTGACGTGGTCGAGTCCGGCACTGACACGGCGCAGACCATCAAGTCTCACCACAACGTCGGCGGCCTGCCAAAGGATCTGAAGTTCAAGCTGATCGAGCCGCTGAACAAGCTGTTTAAGGATGAGGCCCGCGAGTTGGGCGAACGCCTCGGCTTGCCGCATGACTTGGTCTGGCGTCAGCCGTTCCCAGGCCCAGGGTTAGGTATCCGTGTTCTCGGCGAAGTCACCAAGGACAAGCTGGAAATCGTTCGCGAATCCGACTGGGTCCTGCGCGATGAAATCGCCAAGCCGGCCTGCAAGAGAAAATCTGGCAGTACTTCACCGTCCTGCCTGGTTTCCGTTCTGTCGGCGTGATGGGAGATGGCCGGACGTACGACTACACCATTGCCATTCGTGCCATCACCTCAATTGATGGTATGACGGCAGACTTTGCGCGCATCGACTGGGACGTGTTGCAAAAGATCTCGGCCCGTATCGTCAACGAGGTCGCTCACGTTAATCGCGTGGTCTACGACATCACCTCGAAGCCGCCGGCAACCGTCGAGTGGGAATAGACAGAATCGGCTTATAAATGCCGGTATATCAACGTTTTGATGACTGCCTAACCCGTTCGTGCAACTATCGTGCAACTTCTGGTGCAAGTCCAGCGGTAACACCGTTGTTTTGAACCTGCGCCACGTCTGATTTAGCGGTCGAAATTTCGACTAGACCATTCAGCCGTTTGGCGGCCTCAAAGTTCATATTCGGATATAAGTGCCCGTAAGTTCCGAGCGTCGTCTGAATATCTTCGTGGCCGAGGCGTTCTTTAATCACCAGTGGGTTCTCACCCAGACTGATCAATAACGAAGCATGTGAATGCCGTAAAGCATGAACGCGGATGCGATGAACTCCTGCCAGAGCTGCATGCCGTTTAATGATTCGCATGACCAGATCGCGGCGAGTAGGAACGCCGTTGAACGATAGAACAAAATCAGTTTTACACTCAAGCGCTTGTGTTTTCTTCCAATCGGAGAGAAGCTCAAGCGTTTTTGCGTCCAGTGGAATCGTGCGATTGCTGGCTTTGGTCTTCGGTGTGGAGAAGGAGTAGTTCGTGTAGCTGCGTAACCACAGCGTCTTGTTGATCCGAACTGTGCCTTCCTCAAAGTCGATGTCGTCCCACTGCAGGGCGGTTGCTTCACCGATGCGCATGCCAGTCATAAACAGAAACCACAGGGTGAAGAAGCAGAAGTGCTGGTAGAAGTCTTCGATATAGAAGGTCTTGATGACCGCCTCGAATTCTTCCTTCGTCCAGAAATCCACTTGGTTTTTCACTTTCTTAACGTTGCCGACAGTCTTAGTGGGGTTCTCGTTCATGAAGCCAAGCACAATAGCTCGTTGGAAGACGCGTGATAGCATGCATTGGACTAAGCGGGTGTAGCTTTTACTTACTTGACAGGTCATTTGGTTCTGCCATTTCTGTATGTCCACCGGCTTGATCTTGTCCATGTACATGTGCTCAAACATCTTGAAGTGCTTCAAACTGGAACGCCGACTGTCGTAGGTCTGTGGCTTCACTTGATTCTTGTACCACGGAAGAAAGAATTCTTCCCAGAATTGTTTGAATTGAATGTGTTGTTGGTCACGTTCCGCGACAACTTCCTCTACACTGCCACCGACCATTTCCTTGTAGGCTTTGCGTGCATCACGACGTGTCGTGAAGCCACCAACCTGCTTCTGGATCTTCTCGCCTGTTTTAGGGTCAACACCGAGGTAGGCGCGGAAGTAGAAAGTACCATTCTTGCGTGTTTTGATTGGGTCTGTTGTTGTAGCCATGTTTTATTTCTCCTTTGGTGCTTCGGAGTGCATGGTTTTGGCGAGTTCCGCAACGTGCGAGTGCTAATTTGGAGACCCAGTATTTCTTCAACAGCAGTTACCGGTACGCGTCCGAGCTTCGGGCTTTTGTAGTAGGGAACACCTTTACGTACCATCAGCAGCTTAGCGCGTCTAATAATGTCCTGTGCGCGTGAGGCACCATACCCAAGAGCAACCAGTTCGTGTTTCGTCATCGTGATCACGTGAACCATATTCTTCTCCTTTCCGGGGAGCACGGATCGTACCGATGCTCCAGTCTACCATCCAAAAGTTACTTGCAACAATACCTGGTGCAAAAAAACAATACGTGTTTCGTCATCATTCAGCCCGGTTCCAACCGGCTATCGAGGATCTTAAATAGAGCCTCTCTCCCTTGTTTCGTCAGGGTGACGTGCAAGTATCCGGCTCACTGGGTTAGTCGCTCGCTCGTGAGAGGTCGTGGCGTTTTGGGGCCTTCGTTGCTGAATGATGGTATTCAGTTGTCAAAGAACGTTGGCGGGAAAATAAAAACCCGCTTCGTATATACAGACAATGAAAGCGGGTCGAAATGAAAGAAATGGCAAAAAAAAGATTATGTTTTTTTTCTGACCGGTTTTTTTTGAAGATATTGCAAGGTGTTTCTCAACATCGAAACACTTTGCAATGTAGATCAGTTTGATTTGAAGCTCTTGCCTCAAATCCGGATCAATATGCCGTTGCCCGTATCTGGCCTCGTAGTCAATATCACGACCAAATAATTCAAGCAAGAGCGTAATAGCGTCGTTGTCCTCCTCCTGAACTGCTAAAATAACCGGTACTAGGTTATCGATCTCTGAGTAATGCATCGAATACCTCCGCATCCATTACAGATTTGTGTATGCTACCCGAATTCGTTCTAGTGCACGCTGACGCCGATAATTTACTCCTTGACTTGTTTTGCCACTACGGTTGCCAATTTCGACGTCGTTGAGTTCGCCATAATAATATTGATACAAGACCGTTTTATCCGTTGAAGAAAGTGTGGAAACTGCTCTTGATAACTTCTCACTTTCGATGAAATCTTCAAGATGCTCGATTTCCTCATTGGTCAACCTGAATTCATCGAGATGATAGGGATCTTCGATTTCTTCCAGTAGCCAGGCCTCCAGTGGTGTTTCCTTGATTCGCCGAAGAGAGGCCTTATACCGATTGATTCGTTCATTTTTGAGGGCTTGTTGTACATAGCGAATAAACATTCGTGTCACTTCTTGCTCACTACTCATTGGGTTATCCTCCTCGTTTGATTTATTGGGCTACATAATTCCAGACAATTTTTTTCGGTCGCTTATGAAAGCGATTCCCAAATATTTCTTTGACGAATTACCTGATGGAGAATTGCTGCACGAAAAAAGAATCGACCGGTAGCAGTGAATGCATACAGGTCGATTCTTGATCGATAGCTTATGAGATAAGTGTTTTGAGCTGTCCGTGGGAGAGATCCTTATCGAGAGGATGGTTGTCGTTCGGAAACAACCCGGTAGTAGATATTTCCGGTCAGTTTGTAGACAAGAACGTATACTAGCGCCAGAATGGCCAATGTGATCAGCGAGACATTGAGGAAGAAGTGCCAGTTTGTGAGACCGAAGACGTGTAGTAGACGCTGAACAAAGGGTAATGCAACGCCTACGTGGATGATCGCAACTAGCAGGGGCAAATACCTAGATTGCAATAATAAAGTTACCACCTAGAAAGAGGCTTGCTCACTGCTTGAACTGGGGTTTGCCAACGGAGACATTTTCTAGGTTTGTTATTGATAAGCGCTGTGGCTTGTTGAATATCGGTCTCTGAAACCTGATCAAACTGTGTTCCCTTCGGGAAATAGTAGCGAAGTTCTCGATTGAACCGTTCATTTGTGCCCCGTTCATTCGGGTGATAGGCGTGGCAAAAGTAAACCGGTATCCGATAGCGCTTTGTAAGCGCCTGATCGCAGGAAAACTCTTTACCGTGATCAACCGTCACTGATCGAACCGGACCCGGAAAGTCCACCATCAGTCTTGCAAATCCCTTAAGAACAGCATTTTGTGATAAGTTTTCAAGCTTAGTTGTCGCCATTAAACGTGTCACCCGATCGACAATGGTCAAAACAGCAGCCTTTGACCCGCGACCACCGCGAACTGTATCCATCTCTAAATGTCCTTTTTCGGTTCGCCGATTAGCTGACTCACTGCGAATCTCAATTGAGGTGCCTACTGCTTGGTTATAGCGCGACCGAAGGTCTTGTCTTCTTTTATGACGTTTACCGTGATCAAAGAGTTGGCTTGGCTGAAAATCGACTTGTCTTTGATAAATCCAGTGGTAAATCGTGTGTGGCGCACAGTGAACGGCATAACCGACCATTTCAGGGGACCAACCTAGGTTTAGCTTCTCAGTTACCATCCGCTTCAACTTAGGCGTTAAAATCGAGTGCCGACCACAACGATGCCGACAAGTATCGGCATGATCCTGAGCTATAATGGCGCAGTAATCACCTTCAGGGCAACGGTGAAGCTCATGCCTAATAGAAATACGAGAGCGGCCTAAGGTCGCGGCGATGTATTGAATCGTGTGGTGTTGCATCAGTTCTATCTGAGATCGTTCAATTAAGGTTATAATGGCCATGGGACCTGTCCTTCTCTCTAGATGGTATGTTATGCAAACACCATTTTAGCAAGAACGGACAGGTCTTTTTTTCACATTTTCTGGGTGGTAACTTTAATTATGCAATCTAGGATAGAACACCGTCAATAATTGGCTGTTAATTGTTCGGCGAACTTCTCGTCTAGATAGTGACTGTCTAAAAATCTAAGTAGTCAAGCATGTCAACCAATAAGTTCATTATTTCGTTATACTGAATCCATATAAATTCACCGATCTGACGTGTTTTCCTTGCACTTCTTAAAAAAATTCTCGAAGGCTATCTTATGGCATATCGTCACAGTCCACTTCAACTCTCATTTGCATCATTTGGTGCCGCTTTGAGCACACCGCTTAGCTCGGACAACGAATGGGTTCAATTGGCGGACATCATGCCGTGGAAAGCTCTTGATGAGGCATACCAATTAGAGTTCACCAAGAATACCGGCCGGGCAGCGAAGCCTTTTCGCTTACTATACGGCGCTAGTTTGATCCCGCAGCGGATGGGCTTGACTGACCGTGGTGTCGTTGCGGCAATTTGCGATACGCCAGCGCTCCAATACTTCGTGGGTCTTTCTGAGTACAAAGCCGTCGCACCATTCAGCTATTCAAGTTTGACACATTTTCGCAAGCGAAGCGCCGATATCTCGGCGCTGATTACCGACATCATCAACGATACTGTGCGCGCTAAGATTGAAGCGCTGGTGCCATTTAAGGTCGACACCGTGATCACCGATGCGACGGCAGTTCCTATCAAGATTAAATATCCTCAAGACACTGTGCTACTCAATCAAGCCAGACTTAACCGGCCGGATTGGCTGAATCACACCAGACCCAAAATTGATCAATCAACGGCTTGAGCTCCGCCTGCCGATGTCGCAGGCGTTCCTCTGCAGTTAGGTTCTTCCATTGCTCCTCGAGCTTGAACATCTTGTTCAGTAGCTCCAAGGGTATCGTTGAACGAAACTGTTCCTTGACCTTTACGGCATCATCATAAAACTTTCGCCGCACATGTGCCCAGCACCCCACTCTCGTGACGCAATCACCCAAACTGTTATAGGCTGAATAACCATCGCACTGAAGTACACCAGTGAATCCGGTATAAATGTGCTGGGCAAACTTAACAGACCACGTATCACCATACCCTAGTGGCCTTGCTTATAAGAGAATTGCTATACAAATTTGTTCAATTTTCATTCATGAAAATTAGTAAAAATATACCCCAAGAGCTTATATATCTCCCAATCTTAAATTATTAATATCTTGAGATTTGTGTACTTTAACATACTTTGTTAAGTCATGAATAGGAATAAGCAGCTCATTTGCATCTATAGAATCATCTAAAGCCAATCCCACTCTATATTCTCGTTGATCCTCGAAATAAGCGGGTTTAACTAAGTAGAGAAAATGTAATATACTTTGTAACGAGGTATCAGTTATTGAGGATCGACTGATCATTTTTGTATCATTGTTGATGAAGATCCCGTTGATCTTTGATATATTATTTTCCTCGTATAGCTCAGCTTTTTTTGTAATCCTCGTCATTTAGATAATTCACAACTTTTGCAAATAGTCCGGATCCTTTCAGGCTATTGTCTTTCAAGTAATCTCCAACTTGTTTACATAACTCATTCAGTAATTTTGGACTGTTTTTTGCGCTAATGGTTATAAACGGCCTATTAACTTTATTACCATTTTTATCTAAATTTCCCTTTTTTTAATTTTTCTACGATGTTAGGATCCAAAAAGCCATCTTTAAAATCCTTATCGCTTAGCATTGTAAAGCAGGAAACAAAACAGCAATGCCTTAGCAAACTCCAATTTTTAGCTTTTCCCTCTGAATCATCAAATTTTAGATTAGGGGGCACAGTACCAGTAACCATCTTTTCAGCTTTTCTATAGCATAGAACGTCTTTTAAATAGAGATCAGTTTGTAGATAGTTGTTTGCAATAACATCATTAGGTACAAACTGCAATAAAGCAGGTGCAACCATTTTAAACGTCCCCTTTAAATTATTTCTACGTCAAATAAATATTAACACTCCGCCTAGATTGTTGTTACTACTGGTTTATCTGTATAATGGATTGAGTAGAGAAGTTAAGGCGGCGGCTATTTCCAATCGGAGGTGGTGCTTATGGTGTTAAACCTTTAAAGCCCATAAATCCTAACGAAAGGAGTAGCCTAAGTGTCCCGTGTCGGACGCTTTACAATTAATGTTGGCTTTCGGTACTTTTATCGTACCCCAGTTATTTTTTTGCTTTATCGCCCTTACTTTTAGTCAAATATAGAACATAAAAATAAGCTTCCATAATTGTACGACTAATTAGTAGCTGTTGAACTAGGCCGCCATATCTTCGAGCCCTGTAGTAAATTTGTACCGTATTTGGTAGGTCACGTCTTCAAATTCTGCCAAAATCAAAATTGGTATCGCAAATACCCGCATCAGGGCCAACACATTGCTCAAGACAACAGCTTCATCAATCTTTACAACTAGTGATTCCGCAGTTCGACTGTTCACCAAATCAAGCCCCACTGAGCCTTTCATAAAGGCAAACCGGCACTCAATGGCGCCACGACGATTCTCGGCGTCGGTATCTTTGCGACGTTGGTTCGCATCGATATGTTTTGGGTGGCGACCCAGTTTGGGACCATAGATCTTGATACCTAGGTCCTTGCACAATTTCAAGTTCGCCCGATTACGATATAGCGTGTCTGCGAGTACTTCATCTGGGTAATCACCGTGTCGGTCGTAGTAGTGATCTAATGTTGCTGCGAAATCTTGGCCTTCGAAAAGGG
>NZ_BBAJ01000002.1 GCF_001311195.1 Lacticaseibacillus camelliae DSM 22697 = JCM 13995 | reverse complement strand
CCAGACCGGCCCCTCGCGCGTAGAGATTCGCCGGCATCACCCCATGAACAACACCGCCGGCAGCCAATACTGATTCCGCCAGTGTTCGCATCAGGCCAACGCCGCCACCGCCGTAGACCAGCTCAAATTGGTTTGCGACCAGCCACGCCCCCAAGTCTCGCGCCGCTTGCTCGTACACGGGTTGCCCGGAATAGGCCCCACAATAAATCGCCATTTTCTTCATGCGTGCACCTCCGCAGTCAGAATACCACAAAACCCGCAGCAGTGAATGCTGCGGGTTTTAGCGTGGCTAATTTTCGTCTTGATCAGGCGCTTTGTGCTCGCGCTCAATGTGCCATTCATTCAAGCTGACCAGCGCCGAGAGCGTGATTGGCAAGAGAATGACCAGCAGGATCAGGCCGATGATCACGCCAAGTGCGACCTGGATCAGCGTGGTGACACCGCTTGGCATCAGCGCCGCAAAGGTCCCACCCAGGATAATAGCCGCGGACAGCACGACCGCACCGATTGTCGTGGCGGCCTTAAGCATCCGAATGCGAATGTCGGGCTCACTGCGGCCGTCGCGAAAGCGGACCATCAGGAAAATGCTGTAGTCCACCCCAAGCGCCATCAGCATGATGAACGTGAAGAACGGGGTGTTCCAGCTCAGCAGCGGCCGCCCCAAAACAACATTGGAGAGCAGCCGGGTGATGCCCATCGAGGTCACGTAGGCGGTGACGAGCGTCCCGAGAATCGTGATTGGTTGCAGTACGGATTCAGTGACAAAAATCAACGCGATGAAGATCCCAATCACCATGATCGAGGCGGTACGCAGAAAATCCCCATTAGCTAAACTACGCAGGTCATGGTTTTGAGCCGTTTGCCCGCCAATGGCCACCGTGGTGCCGGCCAGGCTGCTGTGCTTGACCTTTGCAGCCAGATCCCGCTGCAGGACCCCGAACTGCTTATCCGTTTGATCCGAGTTTGGATCGCCCTTGAGCACAATGGTCATTGTGGTGATCTTGTTGTTGTCGAACATGTACGCATCCAGCGCCGGCTTGAAGGCTTTGGAATGAATCGTTGCCTTGGGCAGGTAGAACTGATTGCCCATGTAGGACCCTTGCAGCTCGGTGAGGTACTGGTCCATTGAATTTGAACCTTTTTCCAGCGCCGTCAACCCATCAGTGGCAGAACCAAGCCCGTCTTCGAGCTTAGTCAGCTGCCCGCTCATTTGCTGGAGCTTAGTGTTCAGTTCCTGGACGCCGGCATTGACTTGCTGAGAACCACTCGTCAACGCCCCGGCGCCGCTGTTTAATGTCCCGCTATTGGCCGCTAGTTTTGCCGTACCGCTAGCCAAGCTGTTCGCGCCAGTCGCGGCTTGACTAGTCCCTGCGGCCAGCGTCCCGATGGCTGAGACCGCCTGGTGCGTGCCCAAGTCCAGCGCGCTTAAGTTGGCGGCCAGACGGGCAGTACCTTGGTCAAGCGTCTTTGTGCCAGCGCTCAACTGGGCAGCCCCGCCAGCCAGCTGGGCGGCGCCAGCATTGAGCTTCGGGATATTTTCCCCTGCGGCGCCCATGCCGGTTTGCAACGCCTGCGCGCCGCTAGTGATTTGGCCTAAGCCAGTGGTCAGCCCGGTCACGGCACTTTGCGCGCCCTTGGCATAAACCGGTCCGAGCCCAGGCTGACTGTTCAGGTAACTGACGAGCAGCCGGGCCGTGGCTTGGTAACTGGCCAGCTGACTTTGCAGTTTGGCCATTTCCGGCGCCATTGCGGTCTGGCTTGCCTGCAGCGTCTGAATGCTGCGATTGAGCTGATCGGTGCCACCGCTGACTTGACTCGCGTAGTCACTCAGCTTTGCGGTATTGGCACTGACTTGATCCGTGCCGCTCTTCAAAGCCTGCGCGCCTTGGGTCAACTGATCGGCGCCACTAGCCAGCTGGCTGGCGCTGGAATTTAGTTTCTGGGTCCCATTGTTCACGGCACTCACACCACTGCTGAGCTTTGCGCCCCCGAGTTTGCAGCGGCGACGCCAGCCGTGTAAGTGGCCAGTCCCGACTGCATTTCCTGCATCTTGCTTTGCAGCTGATTGGTGCCATCAGCTAGTGTTTGCACCTGGCTCATACTGCCGCTCACGTTGGCCGCCTTCATCTGGGTGTTGGCGCCGTTCAGGCCGGACTTGATCGCGGCCAGCCCCTTTTCAGAGGTTTTCAGGCCTTTCGTGATCGTATTCAGCTGCGAGCGCAGGTACATCTGATTCAGCTTGCTGCCACCAGGCTCGGTGACTGAGGCCACGGTTTTAACGCCGGGCTCTTTTTGCAGGTACTGCGTCAGTTCATCGACTGCCGCTAACTTGCTAGGCGTATCCAGCGGCGTCTTGCTTTGAATGTAAACCGTCGCCGGCTCTGTCATCCCCTTCGAGAAATGGTCCTCGATCACCAAGTAGCCCTGCTTGGATTGATAGGTGCTTGGCACTTCTTCAGCGTTATTGAAGCTTTCTTTGGCGTTCATCATGGCGGCAGTGAAAGGCACCGCTAGGACGGCGACCGCAGCAAGCCACAGTGCAGGCTTACTCATGGAAGCCCGGGACAACCCATACACAGTTTGCTTGAGCTCTCAGCGCCGGTGATCTTGCTCGGCCAGAACATCTTGGCCCCTAAGGTCGCCATAAAGAACATGTTGAGTGTCAGCAGCACCGGCAGCAGGACCAGCACGCCAATAGCGACGGCGGAAGCACTTTGATAGAAGGAGAACTTCGCAAGCCACAGCACCGAAAACCCGATCAGCACGGACACGCCGGAGTACAGGACGGTCCGGCCGCCGTGCCTGCGCGTTTCTCGCGTGGCTTCAAGCGCCGACTTGCCCTTAGCCAGCTGCCCTTTGAAGTAATCGTAGAGCAAAATGTTGTAGTCCGTCCCGATCCCGAAAAGCACAATGACCATGAAAACCTGGGTGAAGTTGGAAATCGGGAAGTTCACGTATTTCGCCAGATTCATGACCACGCTCAGGCTGGTGATAAACGCGACCCCGACGTTGACCAAGGACAGCACCGGCACGATCGGTGAGCGGAACACAATGATCAGAACAATGAAAATGAAAATGATGGCGATGATTTCCGTCTTCTGAATGCCCTTTTCGGTGACGTTGGTAAAGTCATCGTTCAAGGCATCGGCCCTGTGACGTAGGTTTTGACCCCACCTACCTTGAGCTGAGCGCGAAGCTTCGCCACCTGCGTCTTGACTAGCGGACCGTCCTTCACGGTGATCTGGGCCAGCTGCGTCGTGTGGTCTTTGGCAATCAGCTGCTTGCGCGTTTCCGCGTTGTCGTTTGGACGCATGACATCTTTGACACGCAGCCCGGATTCACTTTTTAGGCTGTGCAGCGTGCGATCAATGCGCTTGGTTTGCGCCTTGGTCAGCGCCTGTTTTCCATTGGAGAACACCGCCGTGTACGTCCGCACGGGCTTGCCGTTGGCTTTCTTTTGAATGCGCGTCGCGACTTGACTCTGGACGTCGCTGGGCAGCTTAACTGCCCCGTTGTCCCGGACCAACGCGTTCACGTCGGGCATAAACACAACGGCCAAAATGACGACAATGAGCCACGTGACAGCAGCCATGCCGTGACGTTCAAAAAATTTCTTCATGTAAACCCCTCACTCACCTGTATACGATTAGACACTTGTCAAACATTCAAGGCTATGATAAAGTACAGGCGAAAGTCATACAAGAGACAATGATTGGGCAAATGTCTCTATCTGGACAGTTTATGAAAAATGTCCAGAAAAGTCCCCGAGGAGTTAATGAAAATGAAGTACGATCCGAGCCGGAAACTCACGCGTGGTGCGAAGCGCACGCTGTATGCGTTTTCGGAAACCATGTTTAATTTGCTGGGTGAAAAACCCTTCGACAAGATCAGTGTCAACGAGCTTTGCCAGCAGGCCGATTACCCACGTGCCACTTTCTACAATTACTTTGACGACAAATACGACCTGCTGACCTATTGTTGGTATCGACTGCGCCAGGAAGTGAAACTTGACTCGCTCTCAGAGGCCAGGAGCTCCGAGACGTTCCTGCAGGCCTTTGCTCAAATTTACAACGTCTTTGACGCCCACCGCGAGTTGCTGGTCAAGGTCGTCGCCCACAACCCGCTGGACTCGCCGTTGGTATTCAATTTTACCAACTATTTCACCGGCGTCTTTTCTGATCTGATGGCCGCAAGCGACCAGCCCAAGCACTTGAAAACACCTGTCGAGCTGGTCGCTCAACATTACAGCGCCACCGTATTGTTGATCCTCGAATGGATTTTTCTTGCCGGGCACAAGGTGACGCTTGAAACCGCCGAAACCTACGCGCAGGAACTGCTGGCCCCGACCACGCTCAAGGCGCTGGCGTAAAAAAACCGTTCTTTGTGATTAGTGTCTCTCACAAGGAACGGTTTTTATTGTGCGATTTTATCGGGTAAACGCCCCGCCAGGACACGGTCGATGGCCTCAAGGACCCCGCGCTCTTCGTTTGTTTTCGTGTGATACTTGCCGTACTGCCACATGTTCGGCGTGGCGTTATCAACGAGGACTGGATACCCTACCGTCTGCATCATCTCAATGTCATTGTTGGTATCGCCCAGCGCCATCATCGACTCGGGTGCAATGTGCAGGACTGCGCCCAGTTGCTTCAGACCATTACCCTTGTTCGTGGTTTTGGGCATGACATCGATAAAGGTCGGGCCGCCGACTGTCAGCGCAAGCTCAGCCCCAAATCGCGGGACGTAAACCGGCTTTATCGCGTCATAGGCCCCGCCTTTAGGAAAATACAGTGACAACTTCGCTAGCGGTGCGTCAAGCCTGGCCAAATCCGGGGCAATTCTAAACCGCGTGATGAAATGGCTGAGTTCCGGCTGGTACTGCCGCTCGCTTTGGTCGAGGTATGTCGCGTCCAGCCCGTTGCCAAGCGCAATCACATTGGGCTGGGTCCGGACAAAATTCACGATGTCTGCCACCTGCGCGGGCGTAGGTAAGTGGCCCCGACCACTTGCCCGGCGTGCTTGAGCACCCCGCCGTTTTCCGCCAAAAAGCTCATTTGGTCGTGAACTGGCGCAAACAAGTCCTCAAGTGTGTATACGCCGCGCCCGCTGGCGGCGACAAACTCGATCCCGGCTTTGTGCAGCGCGAGATGCGGTCAAAAATGCCTGCTGGCAAGCTGCTATCTGCAAGCAGCAGCGTCCGGTCCAAATCACTTGCGATTAACTTTACTGAAGTCATGTTCAAATTCCTTTCCAAGTTGACGTGCCTCGACCTGCGATGAGTCGTTTCAGCACTTGATCAACGCCACCTAACCGATTGGGCGGTGCGACCAAGCTCGTCACCGCAGCAAGTGCAGCATCCCCATCGGCCATGCGCATCCCCACCCCGGCGGCCTGCAGCATGGCCGCGTCGTTTTGCGCATCGCCGAACGCCAGTACATTCGCCAGTGGGACATTCAGGGCCTGCGCCAGTTCTGTAAGTGCTTGGCCTTTGTTGACACCGGCCGCAGTGATGCCCAGCGCATCGGCCTCGCCGGCAGTCACTTGCAGGCGAGACCCGAATCGGGTCTTCACCGTCGCCTGAACCTGCAAAAGCCGCGCTGGCGCGACCAGCAGGGTGATCTTTGCCACATCCCCGACCTGCCTGAAGGCTGACACCTCGGTCACCCGCGTGAAAAATCGGCGCAACTGGCGGGTCTGGTCCGCATGACCTTCCAGCAGCTCCGTCCCGTTCAGCCGGCACAGTACTGGAATTGCGCCTAGTTGCTCAGCGGTCGTGATCACCGCATGCACCACGGCTGCAGGAAGCAGGCGCGCCTGCACGATTCGGCGGTGGCTGGCGGTGATGGCGCCGTTGTGCGCAATCAGCCACTTGGCCTGCGGAAACATCGCCGAAAGTGTTGGCAGATCACGGCCACTGACCGGGACAAAAATAATGTTCAATGCCGCCAGTCGATCAATCAACGCCGCGGTCCCGGCAGTCAGCTCCCCGGTTGGAGTCAGCAGGGTGTGATCCAGGTCGCTGGCAACCAGTTTGATCTCCGCTGCCATCAGTTGAAGTGGTAAATCTGCTGCAACAGGCGGTAAAAATCAACGCTCGTGTGCCGGCCCAGCCAGCCGGGCAGGTTCACGCCGATTCCGACCACGCTGGTGCGCGCCTGGCGGTAGAATCGTGGTGCCGTCATCCGCATGTACCGCCACAGGTTGCCCTTTTTCTCCCGAGCTTCCCGAGTCCCCTGCCGCAGCAACAGAATCGAGGAGATACCAGTCACGATTTCCGTGTAGCGTGCCATGTACCGGTATAAGTGCGGATCGAGGTGACGCTCACCAGCAAGCACCTTGATCATGCGCCGATTGACCGCCAGTTGCTGATCGATGCGCTTGATCATCACGGACTCATGAACGGATTGGTCCGGCCGGCCAATGTAGTAGTGATATAAATCAACATCCAGGTAGTACAACCGCCGCGTGCTCGGCAGCGGTTCCAGCGCAAACAAGTTGTCCACATAAAACGTGTGCGTGGGCAGGTGCAGCGGCAAGTCGCGCAGCACCGCCGTCCGGTAGATCAGCGCGTGCATCAGCAGGTACTGACCGACGGGTAAGCGTACTTGCGGCCAGCCGAAAACGCGCTGCTGCGGCAGGCCATGGCGGTAGCGCGTCACCTTTTTATGGCGAACGCCCACTTTATCGTAGATGTAATTGCTGATGAACAGGTCGACCGGGACGTCAAAGCTGGTCAACTTGGCAAGCACTTGGTGAAAGGCGCCTTCGTCCAGCCAGTCATCCGAGTCCACCACCTTGAGATACCTGCCAGTCGCCACTTTCAGGCCGGCATTGATGGCCCCACCATGGCCGGCGTTTGCCTGGTGCAAGGCAACGACCTGGCGCGGATAGCGGCGGGCGTAATCGTCAATGACACGAGGCGTGGCGTCGGTCGACCCGTCGTCAACCAAAATAATTTCCACCGCCGCCCCGCCGGGCAGCAGTGAATCCACGCAGCGATCCATATAATCGGCGGCGTTGTAACAAGGAACAATAATGCTGAGTGTCTTCAACTGCCAAACCCACTTTCCAACTCAAGTAAACGCTTGTTCAATCATAATATAATTTGCGACTGGTCGCACGCGTAAAAAAGGCCCAGCTTACTCAGCTGAGTCCGAAGGCTTAAGGGGCGGCAATTTATCTTGCCAATTCTGCATCTGATCTAAGAACCGTTTGGCTTTTGGCACCGTCCCGACCATATCCTGATAGATCCGATCCAGCACCCGGCGCAGCTCCCGTTTGGTCGCGGGGCTGACGGTGATCGAGTGCAGCTGGTGTAAATTGATCGCGGAGAACCGCCGAAGCAGGTATAGCGCCTTGGGCTGCACGTGGAACCGGTAGTCATCAAGCGCCCAGTGGTCCTGACACAGCAAGCCCCCGTATTTTTCGGAGAAGTCAAGCGGCAGGTCCGTTCGCCCGTCTAGGACACAGGCCCGCCAATTTGGGGCCACACCGAAGGCCCCCAGCAGCTGGACCTCGGCGATGTTCGCCACGATCGCCGGGTCAAACCCGGCATCAATCAGGTTCAGACTCGTGGTGGCAAAATCATACCACCCGCCCAGCGCCTCACCATCGGGAAACGCCAGGTCGATCAAGCCGAGAACGTAAGTCGCATAGGCATTGAGTGAAATGTCTGCGGCGATCCGCTGAAACTGCGTGGCTTGCTTGACGGCGCTGAGGTACGACAGCCCCTTTTCGTTGATTGTGCCAACATACTCGCCCTGCGTGAAGGGGAGAATCCCGGCCGCCAATGGAAAACCGGGTTTTCTGGCGCGGTGCAGCAAAAACATCCGCTTGCCGAACTGATCCGTCGCGAATTTGACCAGCATGTCCGACTCGCGGTAACTCTGCCGCGACAGCACCAGGCCGGCGAAGGTCACATCGCGGCGAGCCATCAGTGCAGATCCTTGATGTTGTAGCCAAGGCTGCGCAGGTACTGGTTGTTGTCCCGCCAGTTCTTCTGCACGCGGACCCACAGCTTCAAGTTGACCGACTCACCCAGCAGCGCCTCGATGTCACGCCGTGAGCGAATGCCGATCTGCTTCAGCATGGCGCCGCCGCGACCAATGATGATGCCTTTTTGCGAATCGCGCTCCACGATGATGTAGGCCTCGATCTGCAGCTTGCCGTTGATACGGTCCTTCATGCGCTCAACTTCAACGGCGACGGAGTGCGGCACCTCGTCGCGCGTCAACTCGAGGATCTTCTCGCGGATCAGCTCGCCGACCACAAAGTACTCGGGGTGGTCGCTCAGCTGGTCTGCCGGGTAGTACTGCGGCCCTTCAGGCAGCGCCTTAGTCAGCTCTGCCAGCAGTTCATCCACATTATTGCCCATTGTCGCGGAAATCGGAAAGACGCCGGTGAAGTCACGCGCGGTTTGGTACTGCTTGATGCGCGGCAGCAAATCATCGGGGTGAACCAGGTCGATTTTGTTGATCACAAGGTAGACAGGCGTCTTCACCGGCTTGAGCTGGTTGATGATGTACTGATCCCCGGGCCCCATTTTCTCGTCGGCAGCCACCATGAACAAAACGGCATCGACCTGGTTGAGCGTCGACAGTGCGCCGTGTCCATGTAGTCATCAAGCTGGTTCTTCGGCTTGTGGATCCCCGGTGTGTCGACAAACACGATCTGCACGTCATCCGTGGTGTAGATCCCGTTGATTTTGTTGCGGGTGGTCTGTGCCTTGGGCGACATAATGGCGATTTTTTTCGCCAAGGATGCGGTTCATGAACGTGGATTTGCCGACGTTGGGCCGACCAATAATGGCAACAAAACCTGAATGATGAGTCATTTCTGCATATCTCCTTTAGTAAACGCCCCTGGCAGCAGTGCCGCCACGGTGGTGTCAGTCTGCGCGCCGGTCAGGTTAGTCAAAGTCACCGGCGCTCCGGGGCAAAAAACTCAGCCATCACTTGCCGACACGCCCCGCACGGCGAAATGGGCCCGGTCGTGTCACCGATGATCGCAATCGCGTCCAAGCGTAAGTGGCCCGCCGACACCGCCTTGAAAATGGCCGTCCGCTCGGCACACATCGCTAACCCGTAACTGGCATTTTCGATGTTGCAACCGGTGAAAATCACGTCACCGGCGCGCACGGCCGCGCCAACTTTGAAGTGAGAATACGGCACGTACGCCTTCTCGCGCGCCTGCTTTGCCGCCTCGATCAATTCGTTCATCGCTTTCGTCCTCCTAAATCCATTTCGTCACCAGCTGCCACAGCGGCGGGAAGAACACATAAAGGCCGCACACCACCGCAATCGCGCTGGCCACCAGCACCGCCCCGGCACTCATGTCCTTGATGCGTTTGGCTCGCACGTCGAAGTGCTGCCCGACGACCAGGTCGACCACATTTTCAATGATGGTGTTCCACAGCTCCATCAAAAACACCAACATCACGGCCAGCAGCAGGATAAACCACTGAAACCGGCCCACCTTGAACCACCAGGCACAGAAGAACACGAAGAGCGCCATCAGACTTTCCCGCCGGAAGTTGCCCTCTCGCAAGTAAACGCCAAATAAGCCGGCCATGGCGTGCTTCAGCGACTGGCCGAAGTGGTGATTTTTGCTAATTTGCTTATCTGGGGAGGCCATAGGCATCTAGGATCTTTTCCTGCAGCGGGATCATGACCGCTTCGTCTTCCGGTTTAATGTGATCGTAGCCGTTCAGGTGCAAAAAGCCGTGCACGACCGTGTAGCCTAACTCACGCTCGAACGAGTGGCCGTAATCCTTCGCCTGGCGCGCCACCTGATCGGGGTCGATGAAGAGATCACCGATGTTTTCCGGCATGTCAGGAAACCCGATCAGCTGTTCATCATCGCCGTCCTCGATTGCAAAGGAAATGACGTCAGTGACGCGATCCGTATCCCGATACTTTTTATTGATGCGGTGAATTTCCTCATCGGACACAATTGTGATCGACATTTCGGTGTCTTCGGCCTTGTTCAATTCCTTGCCGGCAAACTCGACCAGTTCCTTGGCCAGTTTTGTGTGTGCGTCATCCAAGCGGTGGTCGTCATCATAAAATTCCAGATCCATTATGCTTCTCCTTTAGCTGGTGCATCGTCTTTGGGGTATTCAATCCTAGTGTAGAACGTGCTGGTCAAACCGCCGACCAGGGACGCTTCCACTTGTCGCAGCTGCTCGACGGTAATCGGCGCCTCGTCAAACTGGCCATCCAGCAGCCGTTCGTTGGTAATATTGTGAACAAATGTCTGAATCGAGGCCTGCGTCGGGTGTTTCATCGAGCGCACCGCCGCCTCGCAGGTGTCTGCGATGTTGACGACCGCGGCCTCAATGGTCTGCGGCTTCGGCCCGTCATACCGGTAATCGCTTTCTTTAGTGCTCGGGTCGGCTTCTTTGGCCTCGTGGTAAAAATACTTCATCAAGGTAGTGCCGTGGTGCTGCTGACAGATGTCAATGATGAATTGCGGCATGTGCCGCGCCTTGAGCATCGCCACCCCGTCTGTGACATGAGCGAAAATGATTTGCACCGATTCCGAAGCCGTCAAATGATTGTGCGGCGAGTCGAACCCGGCCGGCTGGTTCTCGGTAAAGTATAGCGGCTTCTTCAGCTTGCCGACGTCGTGGTAGTAACAGGCCACGCGGGTGAGCATCGTGCGCCCACCGATTGCCGCCACTGCGTTGGACGCGAGGCTGGCAACCATCATGCTGTGGTGATAAGTCCCTGGGGCTTTTTCCATCAGCTCCCGCAGCAGCGGATCATTCGGGTCACTCAGCTTGTTGAGCTTGAACACCGAATCGTCCTGCCAGATCATCTCGAGGTACGGCGTGGCGCCCAGCGCCAGGACATAGCCCAGCACCTGGCCGACCACCACAAACCCCAGTGACTGCCAGGTGGTCAGCGCGGTGAACCGGGCGCCTTGCAGTAGCAGTGTGCTCAAAGTCAAAAACAGGTTGATGCCGAGGACCCAGAAGGCCACCAGTTTGGCCTCGTCGTTCAGCCGCTTACGCTGGACCATCACGGCCAGCACCCCGGAGGTCAGATAGCTGATGGCCGTTGCGGCGGTGAACAGCGTCCCGGTCGTCGAGTAGAAAACAAAAAAAACGCCAAGAACGTCTGCATGAGCGCCGCGAGCAGCGCGAACCGACGGCCGATAAAGGTCCGCAGGAGCAGCGGCACAAACGCCGCAGGAAGCAGCATCGCCAAGTTGCCGCCGCCGGTTTTGGCCAGAAACCGCAGGCCCAGCATCACGAGCACTGCAAGTCCCATCAGGCCGCTGTATAGCAGCGCATTTTTGCGCTGGCTGGCCGCCGGATACTGCCTCAGCAGCGCCAGCAGCGCAATCGCCTGCACCACGACGAGCACCAGCAGGCCAAACAACGCCCAAGGCGCACGCCGTTTCGTCAGCCCCAGGACCCCTAACTGATGGATCACCGTGTTGTCCACGATTTGCCCTTGCTGCACAATCACCTGACCCTGCACGATCTCAACTGGGTCGACCTGAAGGCGGGCTTGGGCCTGCTTGGCTTGGGTCTTGGTCTCGTTGATGAGCTGATTGGGGATGATGGTTTGCGCGATCAGGGTCGTGCCCAGCCGCCGCTGGGCAGTGGTCAGATCACTCGTCGACAGCTCCGCGGTGGCCGTTTTTTTCGCTGCCGCCAAATTAGAATTGGTCAGGCGCTCCTGCAACTGCCTCTCGACCGCGGGCGCTACCGTGGCAAACACGGCGTCGCGGTCCTTGGCCGTCACGGCAAAGGCGGACTTGTAGAAGCTGTCGCTAAATTGATAGAAGTACGGGTAGTCACCCTTGGCGTAGGCACTGCGGAAAGCGGTCGTCATTTTCGCCGGCGTGGGCTTGACGTACACGGCGTTGGCGTCCTTGGCCGACGCGGCCTGGTACTTCTTCTGCGCCGCTGAAGTCTCCTGATTCTCTGTGGTCGTCAGGGCCTTTTGCAGCCGAACCAGCTGGTCCTGCTGTTTCGAACTGATGGACGCGTCATAGCTGTAAACCGGGGTGACGGCATTGGCCGCAGCCTTGCGTGCCTGTGCGGTGGCCGGCTGATCCTGAACCGTTTGGGTGGCGATGATGGTCTCTGCCGCCGGCGTGTTGACTTTCACCGCCACGGGATTGGGCAACGTGATCCACGCCACCGCGGCGATCAGCACCGCCGTAAAAAGGATCACAACGAGCACTGCACTTTTGCGCCACTTGACTGAGTTTTGCATGGGCCCTCCTGACTACTGTGGTTGGTCAGCTTGCGCGTACGCCTCAATAATTTTCGCCACGACCGGGTGCCGCACGACGTCACTGGCCGAAAAACTGGCAAACCCGATGTGATCAATCTCCTTCAAGATATGCTGCGCCTGGATCAGCCGCTGCTTTGGTGATTCGGCAGGTCGATTTGAGTGATGTCGCCATTGACGATCATTTTGGACGAGAAGCCCAGCCGGGTCAGGAACATTTTCATTTGCGCCTGCGTCGTGTTTTGCGCCTCATCCAAAATGGCAAAGGCGTTATCAAGCGTTCGGCCGCGCATGTAAGCCAGCGGCGCGATCTCGATCACGCCGCGGTCCATCAGCCGGTTCGTGTGTTCTGTCCCCAGCACGGCGTACAAGGCATCGTAAATCGGCCGCAGGTACGGATCGACTTTTTCCTTTAAATCGCCAGGCAGGAAGCCAAGGTTTTCACCCGCTTCGACCGCTGGCCGGGTCAAAATCAGCTTTTCGACCTCGCCGGCTTTCAGCGCGGCGACGGCCATGACGACCGCTAAATAAGTCTTACCAGTCCCGGCTGGACCGATGCCGAAGGTGATGTCGTTGTGCTTGATGGACTGCACGTACTGGCGCTGGCCGAAGTTCTTGACGCGGATCGGTGCGCCCTTGGCATCGCGAATCAGCGTTTCCGAGTACATGTCGGCAAAGTACTCCAGGGTGCCGCGCTGGGCCATGTTGATGCCTGACACGACGTCCTGCGGCGCAATGGCAATGCCGCGGCTCAGCAGCGTCAGCAGCTGCTGGATCAGCTGGTAAGCCAAGCTGGTCGCCTTGGGCGTGCCACTGATTTTAAGCGTATCGCCAAACGGGGCGATCAGCACATCGAGTGCCTCTTCGATCAGGGTAAAATTCTCATCATTAATGCCAGCAAGCGCAATGGCTGATCAGTGCTGGCCAGAGACAGGGACTTTTCTACGGATTCTTCTGCCAAGAAGCCGCCTCCTCATTGAGTTTCCTTCATTTTACCATAAAAAAAAGCCGCGTCACAGCGACGTGACGCGGCATGAAACACATGCGTGGCTTATTGGAGCTTGGCCTTGACCAGTTTGTTGACCAGTGCACCGTCAGCCTGGCCTTTGACCTTCGGCATCAGGGTCTTCATCACCTTGCCAAAATCAGCCTTGCCGGTCGCACCCGTTTCCTTGATGGTCTCATCGACCAACTTAGTCACTTGCGCCTCGTCCAGCTGGGCCGGCAGATATGATTCAACAATCTTGATCTCCGCCTTCAGCGGCGTCACCAAGTCCTCACGGCCGGCTTTTTCAAACTCGGCCATGCTTTCCTTGCGCTGTTTCAGCTCGGTCGACAGGACCGCCTGTTCCTCAGCATCGGTCAAGTCATGACCGGCTTCGATTTGTTTGTTTTGCAAGGCGGCCTTCAGCATCCGGACGGTGCTCAGTGTGGCCTTGTCCTTCGCCTTCATTGCCGTTTTCATCTGTTCGTTCAATTGATCCAATACTGCCATGGTGAACTCCCTTTCTTCACTTGCAACAAAAAAACGCGCACCAATCGGCGCGCGTCCGTAAATCGTTAGAACTTCTTGCGCTTGCGTGCAGCTTCGGACTTTAACTTCCGCTTAACGCTTGGCTTTTCGTAGAATTCCCGCTTGCGGTATTCGGCTAATGTACCTGACTTGGATACGGTGCGCTTGAAGCGCCGAAGAGCATCATCGAGAGATTCGTTTTTCTTAACGACTGTCTTTGCCATATGATATCCCTCCCTCCGACACTTACGTAACCATTGATTGTTGCATCACTAGTTCTCAACTATTATAGCGGACATCAAAAAAACGCGTCAATACGGCAATCGCGAATTCTGCAAGATATTTGGCAAAAAAAATCATGATTAGACGCCGGCGCGTGCGCGCACCCCGATTATGCTATGATAACGGTATCAACCAAGTGAAGGATGGGAGCATTATGGGTGAAGAGACGAATTATTACATTATTTCGGATTCAATCGGGGAAACTGGCTTAAAACTGGCCCAAGCGGTCGCGGCCCAATTTAGCGGTCAAAGTGCGCACTATCTGCGGTTTCCTTTCGTTCACGAGCAAAAGAAGCTGCTGGAAACGCTAGATGCTGCCAAGGCCGATTCGCGCGCCGTCGTAATCGCCACGCTGGTCACGCCGGGGCTCGCGCAGGCCGGGCGCACGTATGCCAAGCAGATCGCCCTGCCCTTCATTGACGTGATGACGCCGATCCTGAAGGCCGTGGTCACTGAAACCGGCGATCAGCCAAGCGGCGTGGCCGGTGCTGTGCACAACCTAGACGAAAAGTACTTCGATCGCATCTCCGCCATGGAATTTGCGGTCATGTACGACGACGGCAAGGACCCGAAAGGTTTCCTAGAGGCCGACATTGTGCTGCTCGGCGTCTCGCGAACCAGCAAAACGCCGCTGTCCCTATTCTTGGCCAACCGCAACCTGAAAGTCGCTAATCTGCCGCTAGTCCCGAACGCGCACATTCCCGAAGAAATCTGGAAGGTCGATCCGAAGAAAATTGTCGGTCTGACCACTGATGCTTCGGTACTGATGGAGTTTCGGCGCCAGCGCATGATCGCCTACGGACTGGATCCGGACACTGCCTACTCTGCACGCGATCAGGTGAACGAGGAGCTTCAGTACGCCGATGACCTGTACAAAAAAAATCGGCTGCATGGTCATCAACACCGCCCACCGCTCCATCGAGGAAACCGCGATGCTGATCCTCGAGCACATGGGCCTTGACGAGGTCGACGATCCCACCAAACAGTAAATCAACCGGCAGCGGCCGCCCGTCTTCTCAAACGAGCGGCCGCTTTAATTTGCACGCCTGCGTTTGACTAATCAGCAAGCGGCGTTGCCCCCAGCGCCACCAGCTGTTCGGGCAGGAACTGCTGACTTTTCAGCCAGCTGATCTCAATGCCGTATGGTGGGACCATGTGCGCCTTGTCCGGGCCGACGTATGGGGTTTCGAGGATCTTGGGAATGGCCGTGAGCTGCGGATGGTGGACAATGGCATTCAAGCAGTCAAACCCTAAAGTGCCAAACCCAATGTTCTGATGGCGGTCCTTGTGCGCCCCCTGGGGGTTTTTAGAATCGTTGACGTGGATGACCGCCAGCTTGTTCAGGCCGATCACGTGATCAAATTCATTCAGCACGCCATCAAAATCGTTCTTGACGGCGTAGCCGGCATCACTCATATGGCAGGTATCCATGGTGACCGCAATTTTGTCCGGCTGCTCGACTCGATCGATGATCGCCGCGAGCTGCTCAAAGGTGCGCCCGACCTCCGTGCCCTTGCCCGCCATAGTTTCCAAGGCAATCAGCACGTGTTGGTCTGGTGAAATGATTTGGTTAAGGCCCTTGGCAATCTGCGCAATGGCGGCGCCTGCGCCAGCGCCGACATGAGCCCCTGGGTGAAACGGCATCGCGTAGGCGTGCAGTGCGTCGGCGCGGGCAACCTCTTCCTTCATGAACTGAACCGCGAACGGATAATTTTCCGGCTTGATGGTGTTACCCAAATTGACAATGTACGGCGCGTGAATGACCAAATGGGACAGTCCCGCACTTTTCATGTCAGCAAGGCCCTCCGGAATGCGCATTTGCGACACGTCCTTGCGCCGCGTATTCTGCGGCGCGCCGGTGTAAAATTGCAGTGTGGTGGCACCGTAGCTGGCAGCCTCCGCCACCGCACCCACGAACATCCCTTTACCCTTCATCGACACATTGGCTCCGATCAGCATCGTTTTTCCTCCTCAAAAGGCCGCGTCACCGCGGCCCCAGTTTAGTCAGTTTTCGGTTCGTAAAAGTGCCCCATGATTTTCACCGATTGGGTGATCGAGACAAAAGCATACGGGTCGCTTCGCCGCATCGCGTCCTCGAGGTCGTAAATCTCCGCCCGCGTGATGATCGTGAACAGGATCGTTTTCTCCTCGTGATGAAACGCGCCTTCCGCATCGTGCACGATAGTGATTCCCCGCCGCAGGGTGTTTTGGATCTCGTTGACCACCGCCTTTTGCTGGTCGGTGACGATCATAACCTGCAGGCGCTGCTGCCTCGTGTACATCGCGTCCATCACGCGACCGTTAATGAAAATTGCCAAGGCGGAATACAACGCATGCGGCCAGTCGTTGACAAACCCCGCCAAGAAGATGATCACGATGTTGATGGCGATGTTGACCGAGCCAATTGTGGCCCCAGTCTTTTTCCGCCAGACGATCCCGACAATGTCGAGGCCCCCGGTGGAGATGTTATTGCGCAGCGCGAAGCCCGTGCCGAGGCCGTTGATCACGGCCCCGAAAATCGCGCACACGATTGGATCAGAGGTCAAGGGCTTCACAACGCCCAGCAGCCGGATCATGATGGTCGAGAAAATAACTGCCAGAAACGTAAAGAAAGTGAAGCGGTGGCCGATCTGCTTCCACGCCACCACAAACAGCGGCACGTTCAGCAGGAACAGCAGCGTCCCAGTGGAAAACAGGTCAGTGGTCGCCATCGGGCCAAACGGGGTGCCAAAGGAGACATTGAACCACTTGCGGACGACGGTGGCCAGCAGCTGGGCGGCCCCGGTGACGCCACTGGCAAACACGCCCCCTGGTTCCCAGAACATGTTTAACGCCAGCGCCACGCAAATACTATAGAAAAACGCGGCGGTCAGCCGGCTCCAATTTTGATGACGGCGGATCAATCGGTCAATTTCCTGCATAACGATCCCTTTCTGAAAGCTTGGTATTGCCAGTATACCACAGCAAACCGCACTGCTTCGCGCCCTAACGGCTTTCAGAAAAAATTAACCGACTCCAGAAATTGCCTAGAGTCGGTCATTTTAGTGCTGCCAGTGCTTGGATTTAAACTGCTCACGGCCGCCGCGCTCTTCCATCTCAAAGCGCAGCGGATTCTTCTTGTAGAAGTCCTGATGGTAGTCCTCGGCCGGGTAAAACGGCTTGGCCGGCTCGATGCTGGTCACAATGGGGTCCTTAAACTTGCCGCTGGCCGCCAGCTTGGCCTTTGACGCTTCGGCAATCGCCTTTTGCTCTGGTGAGTTGTAGAAGATCACCGGGCGATAGGAATCGCCGCGGTCCTGGAACTGGCCCATCGCGTCAGTCGGATCGGTTTGCTGCCAGTAGATTTCAACCAGCTGGGCGTAGGAAATCACGGCCGGATCAAACTTGATCTCCACGGCCTCCGTGTGGCCCGTCGTGTGACTGGCGACCTGCTCGTAAGTGGGATTGGCGACATGGCCGCCAGTGTAACCGGAAATCACCGCGTTGATCCCAGGCTGAGTATCAAACGGCTGGACCATGCACCAGAAACACCCACCGGCAAAAATTGCCGTTTCTTCTGCCATTTACTTTCCCTCCTCAAACATTTGCTTGTACTGCCCGTAACCCTGGGCATCAAGGTCGGCTAGTGGCACAAAGCGCAGTGCCGCCCCGTTGATGCAGTAGCGCAGCCCACCCTTGTCCTGCGGGCCGTCATTGAAGACATGGCCTAAGTGCGAATCGGCATCCTGCTGCGCACTTCCACGCGTTCCATGAAAAAGCGACTGTCCCGCTTTTCCGTCAGCTTGGCGAGTGGCTTGGTGAAGGACGGCCAGCCGCACCCGGCGTCGTACTTGTCCTGTGAGGAAAACAGCGGCTCGCCCGACACCACGTCGACGTATATCCCGGGCTCGTAAAAGTCGTCGTACGCACTGCTGAACGGCCGCTCTGTCCCCGCCTTCTGCGTCACGTCGAACTGCTCCGGCGTCAGCTTCTTGCGCAGTTCATTTAAGTCTTTTTCCATGCTTATCACCTCGCGCTCAGTATACGAGTTTTGCCGATAGATTGCCAGCAATCTAGTTGCAGATGTTCTAACTTTTTCGTCTGCAAAAAAAGTCGCCGCGATCAGGCGACGACTCAGTGCTCATTATTCAGTTAAATTCTCGTCGCTTGGTGCGCCGCGTTCGGATCAACGTTTGCGCGCACCTGAATGCCGAGATCCTCAAGCTGCACATCGGCAACCGGGGTCGGGGCGTTCGTCATCGGTTCGGAGGCCTTCGAGTTCTTCGGGAAGGCGATCACGTCGCGGATGTTGTCGCGGTTCAGCAACAGCATCACGAAACGGTCGAGCCCAATGGCCAGCCCACCATGCGGCGGGAAGCCGTAAGTCAGCGCGTCAAGCAGGAAGCCGAACGACTTCTGGGCGCGTTCCGGCGTAAAGCCAGCGCCTTGAGCATTTTCTCTTGGATCTCGCGGCTGTGGATACGAATCGAGCCGCCGCCCAGTTCGTCCCCGTTCATAATGATGTCGTAAGACTGCGCGTGGGCGCTGTGCGGATCGGTGTCCAGCAGGTGCACGTCTTCCTCGTTCGGCATGGTGAACGGGTGGTGCGCTGGGACCCAGCGCTGAATGCCTTCATCGAATTCAAACAGCGGCCAGTTGACGACCCAGCAGAAATTGTACTGGGATTCGTCGACCAGACCCAGGTCATGGCCGAAGTGCGTGCGCAGGTAACCGAGACTGGCTGCCACCACACTGGCTTCATCGGCAACAAACAGAACGAGGTCGCCGGCTTTGGCGCCCAGCGGCTGGGTCAACGCTTGGCCGTCCCCGAAGAACTTGCTGATCGGGCCGGAAATGCCGTCATCGGTGACCTTAAGCCAGGCCAGACCCTTCGCCCCAAAGCGCTTAATGTAGTCCTGCTGCTCGTCGATTTTCTTGCGCGAGTACTTGGCTGCGCCCCCTGGCAAAACGATTGCCCGGACTTGACCACCATTGGCCACGGCGCCGCTGAAAACTTTGAAGTCGGAGTCCTTGACCAGGTCAGAAACGTCCTGAATCTTCATGTCGAAGCGCAGGTCCGGCCGGTCGGAACCGTAAAGGTCCATGCGTCCTGCCACTGGATCCGCGGAAACGGGCGCTTAACGTCCACGCCCTTCACTTCCTTCATCACTCGGGCGATCAGGCCCTCGGTCAGGTCCTGGATCTCCTGCTGGTTCAAGAAGCTGGTTTCCATGTCGATCTGGGTAAACTCGGGCTGGCGGTCGCCGCGCAGGTCCTCGTCGCGGTAGCAGCGGGCAATCTGGTAGTAGCGGTCAAAGCCCGCCCCCATCAGCAGCTGCTTGAACAGCTGCGGGGACTGCGGCAGCGCGTAAAAGCTGCCTGGGTAAACCCGGGATGGCACCAAGTAGTCGCGGGCCCCTTCAGGCGTGGAAGCCGTCAGTGTCGGGGTCTCAATGTCGAGAAACCCGTTTTCATCGAAGTAGTGGTGCACGGCTGACATCACCTTGCTGCGGGTGATGATGGCTTCTTGCATCTCCGGCCGGCGCAGGTCGAGGTAGCGATACTTCAGCTTGGTTTCCTCGGTCGCGTTGACCCCATCGGCAATGTCAAACGGTGGGGTCTTAGCCTTGTTCAGAACAATCGCCTTGGCAATCTCAACTTCGATCTCGCCGGTTTTCATGTCCTTGTTAATGGCTTCCGGTTTGCGCGCGGCCACTTTGCCAGTGACTTCAAGCACGTACTCGGAACGGGCCTCATTGGCCACGGCCAGTGCGTCTTCACTGAATTCTTGTGAGAACACCAACTGAACGATGCCTGCGCGGTCGCGCAAATCGATAAAAATCAGGTTGCCCAGGCTGCGGCGTTTTTTGCACCCAGCCCTTAAGGGTGACGGTTTCGCCCAGGTTCGCCTTGGTGACGTCCCCGGCATACATTGTGCGTTTACTCATGATCTGCCTCCAATTGTGCGGCGAGCTTGCTGAGGTCTGCTTCGACCTCGGCCTGCTTAAATTCTTTTTGCACACCGCTTTGCATATTTTTGACCTGAATCGTGCCGGCCTGAAGCTCACTTTCCCCTAACGTCATGACCAGCTGCGCGTTGTCCTTGTTTGCCGACTTGAACTGCGCCTTGGGTTTGCGGCCTTGGAAGTCCATGTCGACCTCAACGCCTTGCAGCCGCAGCGCGTGCGCCAGCCGCAGGGCCGGCCCTTGCGCAGCCGAATCGATGGCAACGATGTAAACCGGCAGGCTTTCCTGAACTTTCTGGCCTGACAGGAGTAGCATCGCGCGCTCAACGCCCATGGCAAAGCCGACGCCTGGAGTCTCCGGGCCGCCCAGTTCCTCGACCAGGCCGTTGTAGCGGCCGCCGGCGAGCACGGTCGTGTAGCCGCCACCGAATACCGCGTCGTTGCTCATAACCTCAAAAATGGTGTGGTTATAGTAATCCAGCCCGCGCACCATATCGGCGTCGATTTCAAAATCGATCCCCAAGTCTTTCAAAAAGCCTTGCACGGCCTCGAAGTGAGCGGTGGCCGCCGGCGTCAGGTAATCCAGGATCTTCGGCGCGTCTGCCACGATGCCTGATCGCCCTTGTCCTTGCTGTCGAGGATGCGCAGCGGGTTCTTTTCCAGCCGAATCTTGGAATCCTCTGACAGCTGATCCTTGAACGGAGTCAGGAAGGCGACCAGTGCCTGATGATAGGCCGCGCGCGACTCGGGATCGCCCAGCGTGTTGATGGCGAACTTGAGCTGCTTGGCCCCCAGCGCTTCTAGCAGGTCCTTCGCCAAAGCGATCACCTCGGCGTCAAGGGCCGGACTATCAACGCCAAACGCCTCCACCCCGATTTGATGGAACTCGCGCTGCCGCCCACTTTGCGGCCGCTCGTAACGGTACATTGGGCCCATGTAGTAGACCTTGTACGGCTTTTGGTGATCAGCCCATACAGCTTGTTTTCCACATAGGCGCGGACAACGCCGGCAGTGCCTTCTGGCCGCAGCGCCATTTGCCGGCCGCCCTTGTCTTCAAAAGTGTACATTTCCTTGGACACGACATCAGAGGTTTCACCACTGGAACGGGCGAACACGTCGTAGCTTTCAAACAGCGGCGTGCGGATCTCGCGGTAACGGTAATTTTCCATCACGGTTTTGGCGATCGTTTCGACACGCTGCCACAGCTCACTTTGGCCCGGCAGAATATCTGCCGTTCCTTTTGGTCGTTGATAACTCATATTTTCCTCCTTAAACGCTTAGCCAACAAAAAAAACACCCCTCGTCATAGACGAAGGGTGCGGACACGGTACCACCTTGTGTTTTACTCAGCCATAACGGTGGCAACCGGAGCTCGTCAGCCTCAGAAGTGTCTTTTCGGTCGGTCCCGGCTTTCACCATCTCCGGGTCGCTGCGTGAAATTGACCTATCCTGCTTCCTCATCGGCGCTTGTATTTGAGTTTAGCGTACGTTGTTTTCAGTAAATTGTCAACGGTTCAGGCGGAAAAACACCAGGGTCGGGTTTTAACCGATTAGATTTGGTATAATCACCCTAGCAGCAATTTGCGTAGGGGATGAAGATGTGAAAATCAAACAGCTAAAACGATGGCCGCTGATCATTGCGTTTGTGCTCCTGACCGGCGTGTCGGTCGCGACCACCACCGTCCTGGCCGAAAGTAACTCGCTCACGGTGCGGGCCAGCGTGCTGAACGTGCGACTCGGCCCGGGCCTGTCATATGGCCTCATGGGCCAAGTGCAGCGCGGCACCAAGCTGACGATCATCAAACAGGAAAATTCCTGGGATCAGGTGCGCCTGGCTGGCAATAAGATCGGCTGGGTCGCCTCGTGGCTCGTCGACCAAGACGAAGCCACGACCACCAGCGCGCGAACCGCGACGGTCAAAACTGGCGCCAATATTCGCCAATACGCTTCCACCAGTGCCAAGGTGCTGGGCACGGCCGCGGCCGGCGACACCCTGGACGTGATTTACCAGGAGGGCAGCTGGACCCAAATCGCGTACAAGAACACCGCGGCCTGGGTCAGCACCAGCACCGTTGACTTGACCGGCAAAACCGTCACCCTTGCCTCGCCTGAGCAGACGCAGCCGCAAAGTAAGCAGCCCGCCCAGACGGTCAGCGCCATCAAGGTGACGACCAACCTCGCCGTGAATCTGCGCTCCGCCGCCGGCCTCAACGCGCCGGTCATGACGCAACTGCCCAAGAACACGACGCTGACGGTCCTGGACCAATCCAGCGAGTGGTACAAAGTGCAAACGGCCAGCGGCAAAACCGGCTACCTGGCCTCTTGGACGGTAACGACACCGGGTACCAAGTCCGCCAAGGCGGCGACCAACCTCGCCGAGGCCACCATCGTCCTTGATCCTGGGCACGGCGGCAGTGACTCAGGCGCCGAATCGACCAGCGGGCGGTTTGAAAAAAACGTACACGCTGCAAACCGCCGAAGCCATTGGCGCTGCGCTGAAGGCGCAAGGCGCCAACGTGATCTATACCCGCTCCAGCGATAAGTTCGTCGACCTTGCCCCCCGGCCGGTCGTCGGGGAAAAAGCGCACGCCGATGCCTTCATCTCCGTCCACTTTGATTCCAGCGCCAATGCCAACGAGGCCTCCGGATTCACCACCTACTACTACAACGCCAAGAAAGACATGCAACTGGCCAAGTCGCTGAACAGCGCGTTTGATTCAAATCTGAAAATGACCAATCGCGGCGTCCAGTTCGGCAACTTCGAGGTCATTCGCAACAACACCCAGCCGGCGGTCCTGCTGGAAATGGGCTACATCAACAACGACAAAGACTTCGCCCACATCGCGTCTGGCGCTTACCAGCAACAAGTCGCAGGCGATGTCGTCAAAGGATTGACCGCCTACTTCAAGGCCGGTAATCATCAATAAATAAACGATTAGAGTAAAACTAAATGAGCGTGCGGCTTTGAGTTAAGCCACACGCTCATTTAGTTTGCTTGGCAGAGTCAGCCTTCGTGAGCGTTGAACAGCGGCAGCAACTCGGTCAGGTGATCGACTTGAACATCGGCCATTGGCGCATCATTGAGCCCGTCGACGTTGAAGTACACCCCTTTGACCCCGGCATTTTGCCCGGCGATCACGTCGAGCTTGCGATCACCGATCATCGCCGTCCGTTCGGGATTCAACTGGTGTGCGGCCACGAGATGCAGCACTGCATCTGGCGCGGGTTTACGTGGCAGACCCAGATCCGAGGTCACCCCATCCAAAAACAGGTCCTTCAACCCCGCCTGACGCAGCAGCGCCCAGGCGGAATGGTCTCGGTGCGTCATCAGCAAGTTCAACCCGCCGGCGTCGTGAATGGCGTGAAGCACGCCGGGCACCTCAGGGTAAGGTTGCGCGATCATCACCTGCTGCCGCTCCAGCGTATGAAAATGACTGAGTATCCGCTCGGGCGTCGTGTCAAGCTGCGGCGCCAATTGCGTCAGGGTAGCGGTGATGGAGCCCCGTTTAACCGTTTTAAGCAGCGCCCCCTCATCAACGGTCACTTGGCCGTAGTAGTGCAACGTCTTGACCAGCGCCGCAAGCATTTCCGGGTACGTGTCAAACAGTGTTCCATCAAGATCCCAAATCGCATTAACCAGCATGTTGTTCCTCCGTATCAAAAATAATGGTGACCGGACCGTCATTGGTCAGGCTCACCTGCATATCTGCGCCAAACTCGCCGTGGGCGACCCGGGCGCCGGTCTGCGCAAACTTGGTCAGAAAGGCCTCATAGAGGCGCTCCCCAAGTTCCGGCGCGGCCGCCCCGGTAAAGCTGGGCCGGTTGCCCTTGCGCGTGTCGGCATACAGCGTGAACTGCGAAACGACTAACACCGAACCGCCCACCGCAGCCAGCGCGCGGTTCATTTTACCCTGATCGTCGCTGAATACGCGCAACTTACTGATCTTATTAACCAGATAGTCGACATCCGCTGCCGAGTCGTTGGGCCCGACGCCGAGTAAGATCAAAAAGCTTGGCCAACCTCCCCGGTCACCTGACCCTCAATGCTGACACTCGCGCGGCTCACGCGCTGGACCACTGCTCTCATTGATTTCCTCCTGAAAAAAAGCAGGCGTTTGCCGCCTGCCACCGCGCTCAGCCTTGAGCGCGCTTGACTTCGTAAATATCTGGAATGTTCTTGATGGAATCCATCATGTGCTCCAGGGCACCCAGGTTCGGAATGCCGACGGTCACGTGAATGTCCGCCATTTTGTCATGATCGACCCGGCCGTTGACGTTGGTCAGGTTCTTCGTCTGCGAATTCAGCGTTTGCAGGACCTCGTTCAGCAGGCCGTTGCGGTTATAGCCGTAAATCTCCAGCTCTGTGTCAAACAATTGACTTTGGTCGTTCAGGTTCTGCCAGCGGACATCGATCAGGCGCCCGGCCATGGCCGGCGAGCTGTCAACGTTAGGGCAGTCGCGCGGTGAATGGTGACCCCGCGGCCCTTGGTGACGTACCCGATGATTGGATCGCCTGGGACCGGACTGCAGCACTTAGCCAGGTGCACCAGCAGGTTGTCGACGCCTTCGATGACGACGCCTTCCTCGGTGCGGGAAACCGGCTTTTTCTCCTTGGACATGGTCGTGACCTTCTGGTTATTCGCCAGGATCGCGTCTTCCTTGGCCTTCTTGTCGCGTCGGCCTTCTCGCGGCGGACCCGCTCAGTTAAGCGATTGGCGATGACCTTGGCGGAGTATTCACCATAACCGATCGCAGAGAGTAGCTCCGCTTCGGTCGCAAAGTTCAGCCGCTTGAGCAAGTCGCCCATGTCCCGCTTTTGGCCCATGAAGTCCTTCGGGGCATAACCCATTTCGGTCAGGGTCCGCTCAAGTTCCTCGCGGCCTTTTTCGGAGTTTTAGCCTTTGTCGGCCTGCTTGAAGTAGCGCCGGATCTTGTTGCGGGCCCGCGAAGTGAAGGCGATGTTGACCCAGTCGCGGCTCGGCTTCGAGCTGCTGTTGGTCAGCATCTCGACAATATCCCCGTTTTTGAGCTGATAATTCAGCGGCACGATTTTGCCGTTGACCTTGGCGCCGACACTGTGATTGCCGACTTCGGTGTGGACCATGTAGGCAAAATCAAGCGGTACGGAACCCTTGGGTAGTTCGTAAACATCCCCTTGCGGCGTGAACACGTAAACGCGGTCGGTGAAAATGTCGCCTTTGACGCTGTCCATGAAGTCGTGCGCATCGTTGGTCTCGTCCTGGATCTCCAGGATCTCGCGGAACATGTCGATCTGCTTGCCGGCCTTGTCGTACTGGACCTCGCTAGTCTGCCCTTCCTTGTACGCCCAGTGGGCGGCGACCCCGAATTCTGCGACGTGGTGCATTTCCTCGGTGCGGATCTGGACCTCCAGCGGCTTGCCCATCGGCCCGATCACAGTCGTGTGCAGACTTTGGTAACCGTTGGCCTTGGGCATTGCGATGTAGTCCTTGAACCGTCCTGGCATCGGCTTCCACTGCGTGTGAATGACGCCGAGCACCGCGTAGCAATCCTTGATGTTTTGCGTGATCACGCGCACGGCCAGCAAATCGTACAACTCGTCGAACTGCTTGTGCTTGTCACGCATCTTTTTGTAAATGGAGTAGATGTGCTTCGGCCGGCCGTAGATCTCGTAATGGATGTTGAGGTCGGCCAGGGCCTTTTTGATGTCGACAATGGCCTTGGCAATGTACTCCTCGCGCTCGGTGCGTTTGGACTTCATCAGTTGGGCGATCCGGTAGTACTGCTGCGGGTTGAGGTAGCGCAAAGACAGGTCCTCAAGCTCCCACTTGATAGTGCTAATGCCCAGCCGGTCGGCCAGCGGCGCGTAAATTTCCAGCGTTTCGTTGGCGATGCGGCGCTGCTTGTCCGGCCGCAGGTGCATCAGGGTCCGCATGTTGTGCAGGCGGTCGGCGAGCTTGACGAGAATGACCCGCATGTCCTTGGCCATCGCCAGTAGCATTTTGCGGTGATTTTCCGCCAGTTCGTCCTTGTGGGCGACGTAGGTGACCTTGCTTAGCTTGGTCAGCCCGTCGACAATGACAGCCGTTTCCTTGCCAAACATCTCCTGAATGTCGCCGAGGGTGATGTTGGTATCCTCCACAACATCGTGCAGGTAGCCGGACGCGACCGTAATCGGATCCATCTTCAGGTTGGCGAGAATGCCTGCCACCTGAATGGGGTGAATGATGTACGGCTCACCCGACTTTCGCTTTTGGTCCTTATGCACATACGCGGCAAAATCGTAAGCCTTCTTCACAAAGGCCAGGTGCTCGTCATTCATGTACTTCGCGCACAGCGCCATCACTTGCTCTTGCGTCAGTTCTGGTTCTTCTGCCATGATAGTCCCCTTTCTCGCGCGCAGCCGGAGCGTGTCAGCAGCCGCCCGTAGTGACCAAAAAAGCACGTCTGAAACGTGCTTTTGCAGAGTTTCTTATGATTGATTATACCGACTTTGCAGAAAAAAACTAGTCGCGCGTCCAAGCCAGCATGGTCAACAGCCAGTATACCGGCACAAACCAGTAGCCATAGTTGGCAAAGCGAATAAACACCATCAGCGCAAACAGCGCCGGCAGGACCAACGTCAGCCACCACTGCAGGTGGTGCTTGCTCATAAGGCGGCCAAACCAGAGGCACAGCCCCATGTTAATGATGATCCACAGGATCAGGACGCGCACGGCCACATGAACGTGCAGCAAAGTGAAGCCCCATGGCAGGACCATTGTCGCGATCACACTTAGCAAAATAATCATGGCTGAAGGCGTCTTCAACCAGGCTTTGACTTTACTCATTCTAATCTCCCTGCAATTCGCTGAGCACAGATACCGCGCTGAGCAGATATAATGGCGCAGTTTCGGTTCGCAGGATCCGCGGACCCAGGCCGACCGGAACGTAGCCAGCGCTTTGCAACGTGCTGACCTCCACCGGACTCAGGCCGCCTTCCGGGCCAAACACGGCGATCAGCGACTGCGGCCGCCGGGCCATCGCCGCAACCAGTGCGGCGGTTTCCCCCGCTTTGGCACTTTCCTCGTACGCGATCAGTCTCGCATCGGCGTGAAGCTTTGTCATTTCGTTCAATGTTACCACATCAATGCTTGGGACAACACTCCGGTGTGACTGCTCGGCGGCACCCTGCGCGATGGCTTGAAAGCGTTCAAGCTTTTTCACCACGCGGTTTGGCGCCCACTTGGCCGTGGCCCATTGACTATTGAAAAAACTAATTGCTGCGGCCCCCAGCTCCGTCGCTTTTTGAACAATCAGCTCAGCTTTTTCGCCCTTGGGAATGCCGCAGATCAGGTGCACAGCGACCGGCAGCTCAGTGCGCCGAGTCAGCGCTGCGCCCACTTGCACTCGCAGCGGTGCAGCGGTAAGAATCGTGGCCAGGTGCGGCAGGGCTTCGGGCCCGACCAACTCAAGCTGGTCGCCCTCACTCAGCCGTAGGACCTGGATCGCGTGCTTTTGAATGGCTGGCTCAAGGTCGATCACAGTGTCTGCGTGCAACGCGCGCGCGGTGAAAAACCGGTTCATTCGTCCGCCTCCGCTGCCAGGCCGGCCACAAGCGCGACCCAGTCGCCCAGCCGGGCCTGCGCCAACACGCGCAGGCCGTTCTCGTTAAGCGTCTGGTCAATCGCCGCCACCTTGTCGTGATAAACCCCAGATAACAGCAACCGGCCATGAGGCTTGAGGACAGACGGCACTTGCGGGATCAAAGGCGTCAGCACGTCGGCCAGAATGTTAGCGGCGACCATGTCAACGCGCGTCTCGATTCCCTTGAGTAAATCATTGGCCACGACCTCAATGCCATCAATGTCGTTAAGGGCCAAGTTCGCCTTGGCATTGGCAACTGCCGCCTCGTCAACATCTGTCGCTAACACGTGCTTGGCACCCAGCATGCGCGCGCCCAAAGCCAGGATGCCGGAGCCAGTACCCACATCGATCATGGTTTCGCCGCCGCGAATCTGACTTTCAAGCAGCCGCAGCATCAGTGCGGTCGTCGGGTGACTGCCAGTCCCAAAGGCCATGTCCGGGTCTAGCCGCATCACCAGTTCCCCAGACTGCTGCGGTTGATAATCCAGCCAGGCGGCACGATGGTCAAAAAGCGGGTGATGCGCAGCGGGTGGTAGTACTTTTTCCACTCGTTCGCCCAGCTTTCTTGTGCCAGCGCGTGCGCCGTGACCGTGCCCGGGCCCTCCGCCAGCCCAAAACTAGGCAGCTGAGCCACCCGCGCCTGGAGCGTGGCGACCAACTCCGCCGGGTGGCGGCGCCCATCAAAATAACCACTGACCTTCGCGCCGCTTTGCCGATGAGGGATGCTGACGGGATCAAACCACCCCCCGCGCGCATTGGTCGTTTGGCCGCCTTGAAAGTCTGCCGCGTCCTCAATTTGAACGCCGTCAGCCCCTTCGGCCATTAAAAAATTGGCAACGGCATCCACTGCCTCACTGCTGGTTTCGATCGCGAATTCAACCCACTGATCCATGCAGACCTCCTAATACTGGGGGTACGGCAGTAATTGGTGCCGCGCCGCTTCCGGCTGCTTCGCATAGGCGGTTTGATACTTCGCGTCATCAAAGTGAAGCTCAAAAGTGTCCGCGTCCGAAGTGCCGTCAACAAAGTCCATGAGGTCGGATTGGCCATCATCAAGCAGGTCCTGCAGGTAAGCAAACACAGCATCGACGGTGGCCTTCGCGATGCCTTGCTTACCTTGGAACCCAAACACGGCCAGATAGTTGTCCTTGTAGTCGTCACCATTTAGGCGCGTTGCATCGTAAAACAAAATGGCATCGGAATAGTCGATCTCACCGTCGTCGATGGTTTGGCCGTCCTGGTCCTCGACCTCATAACCCTTTGCCGCTTCGACCGTCATGGTCAGCTCCACTTCAAAAACGCGTGCTTCCTTGTCCCAGTTCAGGTCCAGGTCCCCATCGAAATCCATCGCGTCGATCTTATCGCCGATATAGTCCAGCATGTTCTCGGTCTGCTTCATTGCCATCCTCCGTTAGGTCAATTGCCCTTTTCTTCATATCTGAGACATTCGCGTTGCCAGCAACGAAAAAGCGCAACGCGGCCGTTGTCGCTGTTCCCTTGTTCGGAACCCCAATCCGCGGCGTCGCCTGATCAAGGCCGGCGTGCGCCCCGGCCAGATGAGCTGGACCCGCCCCTGATTCACGGCCCGATTGTTGTCCGCCAGGGTGATGCCAAACGCTTGACACAGCTTGCCAGGGCCGGACGTCATTGCCGGTCCGCTGCGCCCTCGCCGCATCGCCATTGCGGCCACACCGGCAATGGGTTCAACCGCCCGAATCAACACACACTGCGGAATCGTCGCTGGTTGCGTGACCACATTGAGTAGGCAGTACTGCCGCATCTGGTAGACGTAAACCGTCCCGGCCGCCCGTACAACGCCTCGTTGGTTTTCGTGCGCCGCCCGCCAAACGCGTGCGCGGCACGGTCAGATACGCCTAAGTAAGCCTCGGTTTCAACCACCAGCCCCGCACAGTCGCCAACTTTCAGCACCGCGCCCAGCAGCCCCCGGGCAGCCATAACCGTAGTGCTCTGCGTGAGCCAATTAATTAGTTTATCTTTCATTACTCGTATATCTTAAACTACTACCGCGACAAGGAAAAGTGTCCCGGCCAGAAGACGTCGAAGTCAAAGAAAAATGCCGATGGCCGGATCGGCATTTTGACTAATTCAGTTTGGCCTTCACGCTGGCAGGCAGCTTGGCGGCATCGATCAAACTTGGCCCTGCCACGACGCGCTTTTGCGAGATCTTGGCGGTCAGGTATTGGCCCTGGGCATACGGCATTGGCCCATCAGGGGCCTGCTTGGTCTCGTAGCCCAAATCGCGAGTGTCCCCACTGGCCGTGACCCAGGTCAGGTCGTAGTCGTAATAATAATACTGCTGACCGTTGACCTTGTAGTCCTTACCGTTTTCGACCGCTTTTTTTCTTGGTGACCGTGGTCACTTTGGCGTATGCGGTCGTGGTTTGATAGGTCGTGCGCCAGTAATTGTAGCCCCAAAAGCCGATAATCACGACAAGGACTGCGGCGATCCCGCCGAAAACTTTTTTTCATCGTTCTCCCTCCTGATGATGATGTGGCGTTTTTTTCAGGTGTCCAAACGTGGCCTGAAGCTTGGCGAAGCGGCTCGGATCTTGTTCCCGAGCGTTCTTGACCATTTTAGCAAAGTCGTATGACTGCGGCAGCTGCGGCGTGTCGGGCTGTTTTTTTCTTAAATAAACTCATACTGTTCACTCCTCGACTGCAGCCGGTTCTGGCCGGTGATAGGTCATGATGATAAACACGCCAGCCAGCTGCATGATTGCCAGGTACAAGCTGTAATTTGGCACCAGCGCGTAGGCGACAAACGCCCAGATGCAAAGAAGGTTGCCGAGCAGAAGCCGGGGCCGCCTCAGAGCCTTCAGGTAGGCCAGCACATGCAAGGCGATCCCGATCACACTCAGCCACCACCGCGGCTCCCACAGCATCATCAGGCGCCCCACTGCCGGAAAGCTAAAGCCGGAGCGCAGGGCGGTCAAACTCGCCCACAGCAGCACCACGACGGTAAAAACGGCATACAGCAAGCTGTACAAGCCAATCAGTTTAATGACAGAAGGTTTCATCTTGACCAATCCTTAGTAAGAATACATTCAGTATACGAGCTTCAACTTTAATCACAAAACTTGCTCAGGCTATTTGCAAAAAAACTAAACATTTGCTATACTAAATAACGTTCTGCAAATAGTTTACCACATGGAGAGTTGGCAGAGTGGTAATGCACCGGACTCGAAATCCGGCGAACCGGTTCACACCGGCGCGCAGGTTCAAATCCTGTACTCTCCTTAATCAAAAGTCCGTCGCAACGCCTTTTCTGGGGTTGTGGCGTTTTTTTTGCCCAAACACGATTCAACGTGATGGGCGCATCAATCCTGTGCGGACTTGGTCATCTTGGCCAGCACCTGCGCCAACAGTGCTTCCGTGAACGCCCGGTTTTCCGCCAGCACATAGGTCGTCGCTTCAGCTAAGGTCGCGTTCGGTACCGCCTTTTGCCACTCTGCCGCCCGAGACTGAATCTGAGTTTCGGTGAACTCATTCGCGACCACCGAATCAGCCGCATCTGCGATCAAGGCACGCAATTGTTTCTCTTCCATCAAGCTACCTCCTAGGATCACGCTGACTGGCTGTTTCAAAGCCCCATCGCCGGCTGCTGCTGTTAGTTTACCAATTTTCGAAACAGATAGTTGACTAATTCAATTAATAACGTTGATTTTTTAATTATAGGTACACAATTATGTTGATTATTAGTTTTTTGAGTGATACCATCGGATTGTAGGTTAATTAACAAGCTAAGGGGGCATCACTATGCAAACACAGGATTATGTTCAGTGCGTCAATCAAGAACTCGAACGTTTATTGGTTTTTGAAACCGTATTCAAGGAATACGCGCACACCTGCAGTAACATCGAAAAAGGCAACTGCCTCGCCAGCGAGAACTTCGAGCGCATTCACTTGTACTTCACTAAAAACATTATTCGGTTCGATCGTTTCGTGGATCAGTGCGCCGCGGTGCCTGCCCCTTCAGGGTATGAACGCTTCAACCAGCTGTTGGTCAACGGGCTGAAAGGCATTCGTGAAGCCGTGATCGACATGCTGGAAGCGATACAGCCGGATCACGTGGATCACCATCAGTTTGCGACGGCACTGCAGCAGCAGCAATCCGCCCGTGAGCAAATCAATACTGCATTTGAGCAGATCAACGTGCCAGCATTCTAACTCGCAGGTGTGGCCCAGCGGCACCCGCGAGTGACAAAAAGCGTCCAGAGGCTTCTGGACGCTTTTTCGGTCTTCGCCGACTACTGCTGATGCCCTTCCTCGGGCAGGAGGATCGTTTGATTCTCACCGTCGTCGTACGCCATGACCGTGTCGAGAAAACTCGCATCATAATCAAACGGCAGGTCAATGGCCAGTTGCGTGTCGCCGCCCTTTTCCGAAAAGGCCACGGTCAGCTTCCCTTTCGTGTTGAGCAGATCAAACCGCAGTATATTACCTAGTGGGACCACGCCGGTGAGGTCCTGATCGATGATCATCCAAATTGAATCAATGATCTCACCTGGCAGCTTGGCAATAACACCATAAGTGGCGAAGCGACTGTGATTGGCTGAAAACATGTTATTCCTCCTGTTCCTCGGGGCTGGTGATCGCGGCAAACGTCGCTGAGACCACTTTGGCTAGGGCCTTAGGGGCGATGCCCACAGAGCGGCCGATTTTTCCTGAACTGACAATGATCTCCGGCTGCTTCAGGGCTTCTTCCCCAATGAAGATCGGGTAGCGGTGCCGCGCGTGGATGCCGATCGGGGTGTTGGCGCCGTGCTCGTAGCCTGTCGTTTTGACCAGGTCTTTCAGTGGCACCATGCCGACCTTCTTGTTGCCTGAAGCCTTGGCCAGTTTCTTGTAGTCGACGTGCATATCCAGCGGCACGACCGCAATCAGCGGGCCAGTTTTATTGCCGGTCAGCGCCAGGGTCTTGTAGATCAGATGCTCCGGCACTGCCAGATGGTCCACACTCAACTGCGCCACGTCCCCGGCCTCATGCGTGGGAAATTCGTATTGTTTATAGGCGACATTTTGCTTGTCGAGCATTTTCTCGACCAGCGTCTTGTCCTCTTTTTTTCTTCTTACTCATGGCGTGCCTCCGGTTTCATTGTAACGATTCCGACCGAGCAATAAAAGCAAACCGGCTGCAAAAAAAGAGCGCGACTGCTCGCACCCTCCCGCTTGTTAAGCCCCTTTATAAGTCGTCAGGGTCATCATATCGTAACCCTTCAGCTTATCGCGGCCGTGCAGGTCCTCCAGCTCGACGATGAAAGCCGTTCCCACGACAATGCCACCCAGTTTTTCAACCAGTGAAATTGTCGCCGAGATGGTACCCCCAGTGGCCAGAAGGTCATCGACTACCAGCACGCGCTGGCCAGGTTTGACGGCATCCTTATGCAGGTACAGCGTTTCACTGCCGTACTCCAAGTTGTAAGAGGCGCTCACAGTCGGTCGCGGCAGTTTGCCCTTTTTCCGAGCCGGTGCGAAACCGACCCCGAGCTTGTAGGCCACCGGGCACCCGACGATGAAGCCGCGGGCCTCGGGGCCAACGACCATTTCAACCTGCTTATCTTTGGCGTAAGCGACCAGTTCGTCCGTTGCTGCGGCGTATGCCTTGCCGTCTGCCATTAGAGGCGAAATGTCGCGATAGATGATCCCAGGCTCAGGGAAGTCCGGGACACTTGCGATGTAATCTTTATAATTGATCGTCATTGATCCAATTCCTCATTTCTTTGCCGTCAGCCATGCCTCAAGTGCGGGGCGACTCGCGGTTTGCAACCAGTGTGCCAGCTTCAAAAACGCCGTCTGCCGCTGGTAGGCGACACTTTCCTGCAAGGCTCTCTTAGCTGGATGCGCAGTGACGGTAATTTGGGACCCGTCTATTTTAACAAATCCCAACTCAAAAAACACCTGTACGGCTAAAATCACTTGACGAATCGTCAAATGCACCTGTTTGGCCGCCGCTGGCAGGTGATGCTTGTCAAACCCGGGGTTGGCCGCCAGAAAATGCAGCACACTGCCACACTCTTGCCGATTCGGCACGGCGACCAGCTCTGCAGCCTGAGCCGTAAAGACGACTCGCACCGGCAGCTGAACGTGCGTCATCAACGTGTTTAAGGTGGCCTCATCAGGCGGCAGATCAACCAACACCGCATTGGCGAGCGGCGTCGTCACGGCCTGCGCCATCATCACCGGGCCCCCAAACATAAAGGTCGCAGTCATGGCCTGCTTGCGCTTGGGGTCAAAGAACACGTAATTATACGCGCCGCGAAACTGCTCGGCACTGGCCACTGGCAGCCGCATGTCGATCACGCTGGGTTGTTTCAGCTCCCAGTCCACGAGGCGCAGCTGCAGGCTGGTCCGGTTCTGCCAGGTGTTCTCATCCATGCGCAGTGCCAGCTTGACTTGGCTGGCCGCCGTCAGTGACGGGGCATCCCCGCCGCGGTTGAACGCGACGACCTTTTGCCCGTCAGCCGAAAAACGCAGGTGCGCTTTGGTTTTGCCCATTTGCTGGACGTCCGTCACCTGCTTAGGCACGTAAACGAACGTCGGCTCCTCATTGCCTGGGCCAAACGGCGCGAGCTTACGCATCAGGTGATAGTTGTCCAGGCTGATGTCGCTGGCTTCCAGCCGGCCGCTGATGGCCAGGGTCGGCTTCGGCGCATCCTTGAGGGCCACTGCTGCGGCCTGCTCCATCGCCGCGTGCAGCGCCGGAATGTTGGCCACTGGAACGGTCAGGCCGGCCGCCATCGCGTGCCCGCCAAAATGGGTCATCTGGTCGCGCGCGGCATCCAGTGCCTTGAACAGGTTGTATGCCGGGACTGACCGCCCTGACCCTTTCGCGGTTTGCCCGTCCTTCGCAATGTTGAGGACCAGGGTCGGCTTGCCGGTTGCTTCGACCAGGTGTGAGGCCACAATGCCCAGCACCCCTTCATGCCAGCCGGCATGGGCGACAATCAGGGTCTTCTTCGCCTGGTTCTCAGGACTTTGCGCAATGGTCAGCGCCTCTTGCGAGATTTTGGCCACCAGGGCTTGCCGCTTCTGATTCAGTTCATTGACGTTAGCGGCCAGTTTATCGGCCTCGTCGTCGTCAAACGTCGTCAGCAGGGTGACCCCAGGATTTGCATCACCCAGTCGGCCCAGTGCGTTCAGCCGCGGACCGATTCCGAATCCAATCGAGGTTTCATCCACCTTCTCCGGGTCAAGATCCGCGACCTTGATCAGCGCGTTGATCCCTGGGCGCTGCTGCTGATGGATCATCTGCAGGCCCATCTGGACGATCAGTCGATTTTCTCCGGTCATGCTGACAATGTCGGCAACCGTCCCCAAGGCGGCCAGATCCAAGCAATCCGTCGCCGGCTCGCCCAACAACGCGCTGGCCACCTTGAAGGCAACCCCGGCGCCGGACAAATCGTTGAATGGATAATGGCCGTCAGGATGCCGCGGATGGACCACCGCGACAGCTTTTGGCAGGACCTGCGGTAGCTCGTGGTGATCGGTGACGACCACGTCCATCCCCGCCGCCATGGCCTGATCGATGACGCTTGCGCCACCCACCCCATTGTCGACGGTGATCACCAGCTGGGTCCCGTTTTTCCGCAAATAGTCGTAGACCTCGGCGTTGGGGCCGTAGCCGTCCGTGAATCGATCCGGGATGAACGTCTCAACGTTGTCGGCACCAAGCGAATTCACCAGCGTGTCCTTCATAATTGACGTGGCAGTCAACCCGTCGACGTCATAATCACCGTAAATCGTAATTTTTTTCCTGCTGGGTGATGGCCTGCTTGATGCGGTCGACCGCCTTTTGCATGTCATGCAACGCAAACGGATCGTTCAACCGACTCAGGTCCGGCGTGCAGAACGCATCGTAGGCTGCCTGATCGGTGATCCCGCGCTGAATCAGCAGCCGCGCCAAAAATGGCGGCACTGATAGTGTCTCCGCCACCTGCTTGGTCTCTTCTGCGCTTGGTTGTGCGGCCTCTTGCCAAAGGTAATGTGCCATCGTCGTCTTCCTTTCTAACCGCAATAGTATATCAGACTTTCGCGGTCCCTGCCCTGAGGATTATGGAAGCCAGTCATGAAAGCGTGGTATAATCAAAGTGTTATAAGAATCTCAGCCCAACTTCGATCAGCGACTGAAACGAAATGGAGAGAAATATTATGGCAGAAAACACAGTTAAAAAGGCAACCAAGATCGTTGTCGACATCCCAGACGAGGATGTTGCAACCGCCGAAAAAGCGATGAACGATCAGGGGTTTGTCACCCCGAAGGAACTCCCAAAGTTGACGAACATCGACTACTCGCGTTCCCTGGCTGCTGCTCTGACGAAAGCCCGCGAAGGCAAGTCTGAGGAAGGCTACATCTACAGTGAAGAGTTCGATTTTGCTGGCGGTGAAATTGGAAACATCGTCTGGAACATGGACAAGATCAAGACCCGGGACGATGCCAAGCGCACCCTGGCCGATCACATGGGTTTGACCATGCCAACCGAAACGCTGTCGAAAGCCGACAAGGAAACGTTCTAACGCAAAACTGATTCGCGCTTGCCAGCCTTGGCAGGCGCTTTTTTTAGGAGTCGATGATGGATAAAATTGCCCACTTTTTTCAGCAAGCCCTTGAAGCCGGCGCCATTCCGGCCGACACGCAGCTAAACAGCGCCTACGCAATGGGCAGTACCCCGCAGGAACAAGACGAACTGGCCGCATTGGTGCTGGCGGGCAAAAAAAACGGCCACCAGCAGCGGCTTTGAACTCTACGCCAAGGCGGGCGACCCGCTGCCCCAACAGGGCAGCTTTGACATCGTACTTAATGGTCATGGTGAGCCGGTGGCGTTGACTTACACGGATCGCGTCGAGATTCGCTCATTTTCGGCGGTGGACGACGCCCACGCCTATCGTGAGGGCGAAGGCGATCGGACTTTGCGCTACTGGCGCCGGGTTCACGAGACTTTCTTTGCAAAAGACTACCATGCTTCAGGGTTAGTGTTTGATCCGGCCACAGCAATGGTCGTGCTCGAGTCATTTCATGTGATCTTCCCGCCGTTACGCGGCAAGGCTTAGCCCAATCAAATAGGACCCGGTCCAGCAAATCTGCCTTTGCTGAACCAGGTCCCTTTTTTTTATTCTGCGAAAACGCGAAGCAGCCGAGAATCAGCTACGCCCGACGCCGCTTGCGCATCGTGATCGTGCCAAGCAACGCGATGATGGTCGCACCGAGCATTACAAGTAACCCAGTGGTCGAGGCGCCTCACCGGTCTTTGGCAGGCTGGCCTGGCCAGCGGATCGCTTGGCAGCTGCGGTGGTACTGAGGCCGGCCGACTTGAGCGAGCGCGGCATTATAGCTCTCATCCCGAACGAGTTTGGCAGCGGTGACCTGCGCCTCCTGGGTCTCAGTAGCCGCCTTCTGAGCCTGACTCAGCGTATCATAGTCCTGCCTGAGCGGTGGCTGGCCGTGCTGACACCAGCCTCAGGATGCTGAATTGCAGCCCGCGTCGTCGTGTTCCTGCAGTGAAAATTGCCGCGCATGAACCAACTTTCCCCATTCTCTTCGGTCAAAATCTAATGGATTCGATCCAGTCGAAACAACTGATCACGATTCTGCTCCCGTACAAACATGGCCACATAAAAGTAGAAACGTTCAAAATACATGGTCACAAGCCGACCGGCGAACACCGTTTAATCAGATTGACCCGGACTTTGGTAGGTGAACGTCAACCGCTGGCGACTCGCGATTGCTTCATCCAGCTTGGCAATCAACGGTTGAGCCTGCGCAATCGGCCGATAGTCCTCTTTTTCCTGCGTGAGCCAAGTGTTGACAGTATGAGATTCATCAGGGCTCAGCCGCGCCTGAACAAACGTCAAGGCCTCGGTCATTTCCGCGGTAGTCAAAGACCGCGAACCCAGCAAAATTGAGGAAATGCCACTGATCAAAGGAAGGTTTTCCCTTTCTCCTTGCAGCACAAGGCGCCAATGATGCGCTTTGGTTTCGACCAGTTTCCCGGCCGACCGCGCCGCCAGTGCCGGGCGTATCGTCGCCAGATCCCGTTGAAAGGTGCGTACAAAGACGCCATCATCGACGGAAAGGCCGAGCGGTTCACCTGCCATTAACCGCACCAACATATCTGCGACGCGTACGTTACTGTTCATCTCTATCGCCGCATTTCGCTTTAGTCCCGTTTACCCTGAACTGCTGGCCGAGCAGGGCCGGCTCAAAATCTTGGACCACCAAAAAAAAGCACCCAAGCCACCGGGACCTGGATACTTGATGCGGCCACAAGGCTACTTGCCCTTGCTGTCGTCCTCGTTCATTTTGAGAATGCTCATGAACGCTTTCTGCGGGACTTCGACCGAGCCTACCGCCTTCATGCGCTTCTTGCCAGCCTTCTGCTTTTCCAGCAGCTTACGCTTACGGGTGATGTCGCCGCCGTAGCACTTTGCCAGAACGTTCTTGCGGTATGCCTTGACCGTGCTGCGCGCGATGATTTTGGTCCCGATTGCCGCCTGAATCGGCACCTCGAATTGCTGCCGCGGAATGGTCTCCTTCAGCTTAGCCACGATGGCCCGGCCGCGGTCGTAGGCAAAGTCCTTGTGCACGATGCTGGAAAGCGCGTCGACCGGATCGCCGTTGAGCAGGATGTCCATTTTGACCAGGTCCGACGCCCGGTAGCCGGTGACCTCGTAATCCAGACTCGCGTACCCCTTAGTCGAGGACTTCAGCTGGTCGAAAAAGTCGTAGATGATTTCCGACAGCGGCAGGTTGTAAATCACGTTGACGCGGTACTTATCAAGGTAATCCATCGTGACAAACTCGCCACGCTTGCGCTGGGCAATTTCCATGACGGGGCCAACGTAATCGTTCGGCACCATGATGCTGGCCTTGACGTATGGCTCGCGGATTTCCTTGACCTCACTGGAATCCGGCAATTCCGCCGGGTTATCAATGGTGATCGTCGTCCCATCCGTTTTGTCGACCTGATAGTCCACACTCGGCGCCGTCATGATCAGATCCAAGTCAAAGTCGCGTTCCAGCCGCTCCTGCACCACGTCCATGTGCAGCAGTCCCAGGAACCCAACGCGGAACCCAAATCCGAGCGCCTGCGACGTTTCAGGCTCAAACTCCAGCGCCGCATCATTTAGTTGCAGCTTTTCCAGGGCCTCGCGCAAGTCGTTGAACTTGGCATTGTCAACCGGGAACAGCCCCGAATAAACCATTGGGGTGATCTGCCGGAACCCATCGAGCGGCTTATCTGCCGGATTATCCGCAAGCGTGACGGTATCCCCGACGCGCGTGTCTTGGATGGTCTTGATGGCCGCCGTAATGTAACCCACGTCGCCGACCATCAGGTAGTCCTTTTGCACGGCCTTGGGCGACATCACGCCGACCTCGGTGACCTCGTAGCGCTTCTTGTTGCTCATCAGTTCGATGGTATCGCCGACCTGCACAATGCCATCCTCGATTCGGACTGCCAGCACCACGCCGCGGTACGAATCGTAGACCGAGTCAAAAATCAGCGCCTTCAGCGGCTTGTCAAGGTCGCCACTCGGGGCCGGGATGTCAGACACGATCCGCTCGAGGACCTCAGGTACGCCAAGCCCGGTTTTGGCCGAGGTCAAAATTGCGTCCGAAGCGTCAAGGCCGATCATTTCCTCAATTTCTTCCTTGACCACTTCTGGCTGCGCACTAGGCAAGTCGACCTTATTGATGATTGGCACGATCTCCAGGTCGTCATCGAGCGCCAGGTAAACGTTGGCCAGCGTCTGGGCCTCAACGCCTTGGGCGGCATCCACCAGCAGCAGTGCCCCTTCGCAGGCGGCCAAACTGCGGCTGACCTCGTATGAAAAGTCCACGTGGCCCGGCGTATCGATCAGATGGAAGATGTAGGTCTCGCCGTCCTTGGCCTTGTAGTGCAATTCGACGGCGTTCAGCTTGATGGTGATGCCGCGTTCCCGCTCCAGCGGCATGTCATCGAGGACTTGCGCCTGCATGTCGCGCTTAGCGATCGTATCCGTCAGCTCCAAGATACGATCGGCCAGGGTCGACTTGCCGTGGTCAATGTGCGCCACGATAGAAAAATTGCGAATGTGCTTCTGGCGTTCACGCAACGCCTGAATATCGATGTCAGCCATAAGTGCCCACTTTCTGTAAATTGCTTGTCAATCTATTATAGCAAGCGGCAACGTTCGACTCAAACCAGCTGCCGCCCCAAGCCAAAAAGAAACCGCCCATCACGAGCGGTTTCAAAGTGGCTACTTGTTTTTGAATGCGTCCTTGACGCGGTCGAAAAGCGAGCCTTCGTGCGGCGTCACATCCTCGCCGCTCGCAGCCGCAAAGGCCATCAGGGCATCCTTTTGCTTCGAATTCAGGCTCTTCGGCGTCTTAACTGTCACGGTGACAATTTGATCACCGTAACCCGCATTTGGCCTGTTCGGGTTCGGAGCCCCCTTGCCGCGCAACCGGAACTTGCTTTCGGTTTGCGTACCGGCTGGGATCTTCAACTCGACCGGACCGTGCACCGTGTCGACCTTAATGTTGTCACCAAGGGCGGCCTGCGCAAAGCTGATCGGCAGTTTGTAGTAAATGGTCGTGCCGTCGCGGTCGTACTTGCTGCTTGACGCCACCCGGAAAACGATGAACAAGTCCCCGTAAGGCCGTTGTTTTGACCAGCTTCGCCGGCGCCATGCAGCCGAATCTGCTGGCCGTCTTCAACACCGCCGGGAACTGTCACATCAATGGTGTGACGCTGCTTCTCGTGACCAGTGCCGTGGCAAGTCGGGCACTTCTCCTTGATCTCCTTGCCAGTGCCGTGGCACACGTCGCAGACTTCGCGCGTCATCATCGCGCCAAGCGGCGTGTTGCGCTGCACCTGAATGTAGCCCGAGCCGTGGCACTTGGAGCAAGTGACTGGACTAGTCCCAGGCTTGGCGCCCGAACCATTGCAGGTGTGGCACACGGCTTCGCGGTCATACGAGATCTTGGTGTCCTTCCCGAACACCGCTTCTTCAAACGTCAGATCCATGCGATACTGCAGGTCGCGCCTTGCTGCGGTGAAGTCGCGCTGCGAGCGCCGCCCCCTTGGCCGCCGCCGAAGAACTGACTGAAAATGTCATCGAACCCGCCGAAACCTTGGGCACTGCCACCGCCAAAGTTGGAGAAGCCCTGACCGCCGAACCCGCCTTGGCCACCAAAGCCGCCTTGAGCGCCATCGGCCGAACCGTACTGATCATAAGCCGCACGCTTTTGCGGGTCGGAAAGGACCTGATAGGCTTCATTGATTTCCTTAAATTTTTGCTCGGCCCCCGGGGCATGGTTGATGTCCGGGTGATATTTTTTTAGAAAGCTGTCGAAAGGCCTTCCTGATCTCGTCATCGCTGGCATCCCGGGCGACACCGAGTGTTTCGTAATAATCCTTGTCTGCCATTGTTGCCTCCTTGAATTGGGTACTTGCGCCCAAAAAAAGCTTATTCAGGATACCATATTATCAGTGAAGCACGCAAAACTGCCTCACCAAACAAAAAGCCAAAGCCAGCTGGCCTTGGCTTTTCTCACGGACAGACGGTTACTTCTTGTCGTCGTTGACGTCCTTGTATTCGCCATCGAAGGTCTTACCGTCGTCGCCCTTGTCGGCAGCGCCAGTACTACCAGAGGCCGCGCTACCTTGTGCGGCGCCCTTTGCCTGCTGTTCCTTCTGGGCTTGTTCGTAGAGCTTGACCGTCAGATCCTGCACGATCTTGTTGAGGTCATCGCGCTTGGTCTTCATGTCTTCGATATTGTTTTCTTGCTGAGCCTTCTTCAAGGCATCCTCGGCGTCTTGCGCTTCTTGATTTCGTCATCGGAGACCTTGCCCTTGAGATCCTTTAAGGTCTTGTCGGTCTGGAAAATCAGCTGGTCAACGTCGTTCTTGAGGTCGACTTCTTCCTTGCGCTTCTTGTCGGCTTCCTCGTTTTCCTTGGCTTCCTTCATCATGCGATCGATTTCTTCGTCGGACAGACCTGACGAACTCTTGATCGTGATGTTCTGGGACTTGCCAGTGCCAAGATCCTTAGCGGAGACTTGCACAATGCCGTTCTTATCAATGTCAAACTTAACTTCGATCTGAGGAACACCACGCGGCGCCGCCGGAATGTCAGTCAGCTGGAAGCGACCCAGCGTCTTGTTGTCCGCAGCCATTGGCCGCTCGCCTTGAAGGACATGAATGTCAACAGCTGGCTGGTTATCAGCAGCCGTTGAGAAGACCTGGCTCTTGGAAGTCGGGATCGTCGTGTTGCGGTCAATCAGCTTAGTGAACACGCCGCCCATGGTTTCAATGCCCAGAGAAAGTGGCGTAACATCGAGCAGCACAACGTCTTTGACATCGCCGGAAATGACCCCACCCTGAATGGCAGCGCCAAGCGCAACGGCTTCGTCAGGGTTAATGCTGTGGTCCGGTTCCTTGCCGGTCCACTCCTTAACCGCTTCCTGAACGGCCGGGATCCGCGTGGACCCACCGTTGAGGATGACCTTGTCGATGTCCGAGTTGGACAGACCGGCATCCTTCATCGCATTATCGACTGGGACCTTAGTCTTGGCAACCAGGTCAGCAGTCATTTGGTCAAACTGCGCGCGAGTCAGTGTCCGTTCCAAGTGCAGCGGGCCGTTGGCGCCAGCGGAAATAAATGGCAAGGAAATCTGGGTCTGAGAAACGCCCGAGAGATCCTTCTTGGCCTTTTCAGCGGCATCCTTCAGGCGCTGCATCGCCATCTTGTCCTTAGACAAGTCGATGTTGTTGTCCTTCTTGAACTCACTGACCAGCCAGTCGATGATCTTGTTATCAAAGTCATCGCCGCCCAAGTGGGTATCACCATTGGTGGAAAGCACTTCAAAGACGCCATCGCCGAGTTGCAGGATAGAAACATCAAAGGTCCCACCGCCAAGGTCGTAAACCAGCACCTTTTCGTCCTTGTCACCTTTGTCCAAGCCATAAGCCAAGGCAGAAGCGGTTGGTTCATTGACGATTCGGGAAACATTCAGGCCGGCGATCTTGCCGGCATCCTTGGTCGCTTGACGCTGTGAGTCGTTAAAGTAAGCAGGCACGGTGATGACCGCGTCAGTAACCTCTTCACCCAAGTAGTCTTCAGAGAACTTCTTGATGTATTGCAGGATCATCGCAGAAATTTCCTGAGGCGTGTACTCCTTGTCGCCGACCTTGACCTTGTAGCCGGCCTCACCCATGTGACGCTTGATTGAAGTGATGGTGTCCGGGTTCGTGATGCTTGCCGCTTGGCGACTTCGCCGACCTGAATTTCGCCGTCTTTAAACGCCACGACAGAAGGCGTGGTGCGGTTGCCTTCTGGGTTGGTGATGATCTTCGGCTGGCCACCTTCAAGCACAGCGACCGCAGAGTTCGTGGTCCCTAAGTCAATCCCAATAACTTTACTCATTGTAAAATCCCTTCTTTTAACAGTTTTTATTTAGCTAATTTGCAACGACGACCATCGCTGGCCGAAGGACCCGATCCTTGAGCTTGTAACCCTTTTGCAGAACCTGGACCACCGTATCCTTCGCGTGGTCCTTGTCTGCGGGAACGGTTTGCACCGCTTGCTGCAAGTTCGGATCGAACTTCCCGGTCGCCTCAATTTCGGTGACCCCATTCTCCTTGAGGGCATTGTCAAGGTGGCTGTAAACCATCTCGACCCCCTTCTTCAGCGATTGCGCACCGTCATCCTTGACCTCAGTCGCCAAGGCCCGCTCAAGATTATCCAAGACCGGCAGCACGGCTGTCGCCAGCTTCTGCCCATCGTACTTGGCCATGTCCTCGCGCTCCTTATTGAAGCGCTTGTTCATGTTATTGATTTCGGCCGCGGCGCGCAGGTATTTGTCCTCCAGCTCGTCGCGCTCTTTCTTCAGGCCTCGACGTCCACGCCGGAATCTTCGACCTCTTCCTTGAGGTCGTCTTGCATCTCCGCCGCGATTTCGTCGCGCAGGCTGGGTTCCTTCTTGGCCGCTTTTGCCTTTGCCTCGGGCTTTGCTTCAGCCTTGGCTGCTTTCTGCTCTTTCTTGGTTTGCTTTTCTGTCAAATTCATGCCTCCTGTCACTGATCAAAATGATTGTAGTAATCGGTCAGCCGTTTTGCGAGTTCTTCGCGGAAGGCATCGAGCAAACCGATCATCTTCGAGTACGGCATCTGGGTCGGCCCAATCAGGGCAATCATCCCAGTTCCGTGCTCACCGACTGAGTAGTTCGCGGTCAACAAGCTCAGATTTTCAAGCACATCTGGCGTAAGCTCCGAGCCGAGCTTGACCTTGATATGGGAATCATGAAGCGGCCCGAGCAAGGTGTTGAACGCCTGACGCTCGGTGCCTGATCATCATCCATCATCGCCAGCAGACGTTTGAGCTGATCCACATCGGAATCACCAAGGTAATCCATGAGATTGAGCCGCCCGCCAACGTAGAAGCGCTCCTCAGCGGCCTTGCGTAAGACATTACCGAAGAGGTCGAGAAACCCGTCCGGACTAGTCATGTACTTGAACAACAAACCTGGCACTTCCGACTGCAGCTTCTGCGCAACCTCACCCAGCGATAACCCGACCAACTCATCATTGATGATGCGAATGGCCTTTTCCACCTCGTCAGAGCCGACTTCCGGAGGCAGCGTAAACAACTGACTTTCAACGTTGCCATTGCTCGTGACCAGGATCGCCATCACTTGGTGATTACCCAACGGCACCAACCGAAATCCCGTGAGTTTCAGGTTGGTGACCTCAGGCCCCAGTGTGATCGCGGTGTAGTTTGTGAGGTTCGACAAAATGCGCGCGCTTTGGGCGACAATTTCATCGATCTTGTAAAAATGCCCCCCGAAGCCTTGCTGAATCGCAGCAATCTCGTTGGGCGTGACCGCGGCCGGCTCGACGAGGTTGTCCAAGTAGTAACGGTAACCCTTAGTCGATGGGACGCGGCCAGAACTACTGTGCGTCTTTCTGATCAGACCTTCGTCTTCCAGTGCCGCCATGTCATTGCGAATCGTGGCTGAACTGACATGAACCGGCAGCTGCGCCATTAAGGCTTTAGAACCAACCGGCTGGCCGGTTTCCGTATAGGAGCGAATGATCTGTTTCAAGACGAGTAGTTGGCGTTTCGTCAACATAATCCCACCTTCTTTTAGCACTAAAACCATTTGAGTGCTAAGTACAATACTTAATATACCAATGGCGGTTAGCAAAGTCAACCTCGGTCTGCTAATTTTGCTGTTTTCACGAAAAAAATCGGCCTCAAGACTGAAGCGACAAGCGTTTTTCTGAAAATGCGAACCAGATGGGCCGGTTCAAACCAGCGGATCGTCAAGCAAAAACTGCTGGAAGACCTCGTTGCCCAAAAATTGCCCTTGGTTCGTCAGGCGCACCGCATCGCCGGCCACGGTGACCAGCTGTTGGTCGCTTAGTTTGGTCAGCAAATCGCCGTACACGTCACTGATCGTCATGTGGTAGCGTTCGGCAAAGCGCTTTTGGGACACACCTTCGCGGGTGCGCAGCCCCAGGAACATCTCCTCTTCGATCTGCTCCTCCAGCGGCACCAGATGATGCTCGATCACCGGCACCTTATGGTCATGGAGCGGATCTAGGTACTGCTTGATCGGGCCAAAATTGTGGTAGCGATCGCGCCCGATGTAACCAAAGGCCCCGGCCCCAAAGCCGAAGTAATGGTCGTTGCGCCAGTACAGCAGGTTGTGCTGGCACTGATACCCAGGTTTGGCAAAATTCGAGATCTCGTACTGATGCCGGCCGGTGCTTTCCATTAAATCAATCGCATCCTGGTACATATCGGCTTCGGCGTCTTGGTTTGGCAGCTGCAGCCGACCGGACCGCATCAGGTTGTAAAAGATCGTTTTCTTTTCCAGAATCAGCGAGTAGGTCGAGTAATGCGGCAGGTCCAGCGCCAGCGCCTTGTGCAGGCTGGCCAAAAAGTCCTCACGCGTCTGTTTCGGGAGGCGGAAAATCAGGTCGATGGAAATGTTATCAAAACCCACTGCACGCGCATTGGCAATCGCCTGATACACATCGGCGACTCGATGGGTCCGACCAATGGCCTTGAGAATCTCGTCATTAAAGGACTGTACGCCGATTGATAGGCGGTTCACGCCGTTTTCGTACAGCGCCAGCAGCTTGTCCTTTTCGAGCAGATCGTTGGGGTTGGCCTCAAAAGTGAACTCGCCCTGCTCAAAGTGCAGCTCACGGCGAATGCCGCCAATGAGGCGGTCAAGCTGGTCAGGCGTCAGTGTGGTCGGCGTACCGCCGCCTACATACACCGTCTCGATTTTTTTCCTCGGGGTGGCTGGCCATCACCAGGTGCATCTCGCGAATAAGCATGTCGACGTAATCATCGACCGGTTGGCCCTCGATAAACACCTTGTTAAAGTTGCAGTAGTAACAAATATGAGAGCAGAAGGGAATGTGGACATACGCCCCAGCCATCAATCCGTCAACCCTTTCAAGAACACTTTTGAATCCTTTTCATCTTGCGCAAGCTGAGCCACCAGACCCGCCGCGGAATCAAACATCATGTCGCCACGCAGGCGGTGAAGCCACGACACCCGCACCGGAGCGTCGTAAATATCTTGGTGAAAATCAAACAAGTTGACCTCCACCGTCACCGGCCGCCCTGGGCCAAACGTGATGTTACGGCCGACTGACGCCATGCCCGGATACCACTGACCATCCACCTTCAGCCGCACTGTGTACACCGCAATGCCGGGGATGCGCTCTCCTGCTGGTGCCTGGACGTTGGCCGTCGGGTAGCCGATGGTGCGGCCGCGCGCTTCGCCGTGCACCACCGTCCCGCTGGTTTGGTAGGGATAACCCAGCAGGTGATTGGCCAGATCAACATCCCCTTCGTCCAAAGCCTTGCGAATTCGCGTGGAAGAGACTTTTTGGCCGGCGTCAACTGTCTTGGGGACGGTGATCATCTCAAACCGCCCCTTGGCGTACTCGGGCAGTGTCACCATGTTCGCGACGTCGCGTTTGCCATACGTGTAGTCAAATCCCGCAACCACCACGACTGCATTCATGCCGACCAGATACTGGTCGACAAACGCCTGCGGAGGCAGTTTGGAAAATGCCGGCGTGAAGTGAATGAAGTAAAGCAGGTCAACGCCAAAGTGGGCCATCAGTTCGATTTTGCGCGGCCGCGGCGACAGATACTTCACTGAGCTGGCCGGAACCCCACGGTAAATAATGGCCGGGTGAACGTCAAATGTCATCACTGCCAGCGGGAGCCCCCGCTTGTCGGCTTCCGCACGCGCCGCGACAATCACCGCCTGATGGCCGCGATGCACGCCGTCAAAAAAGCCCAAAGCCAGCACGATTGGCTGGCTGGCACCTGGTCCGCCGCAAGCGGCGGGTGAATATCGATCACTTGCATAATTATCTCCTCATCAACATCAGCCAATACCTTCATTGGCTAAGAACATCAGGGCCGGCCGATACTCGGCGGCCTCCTTCTGGTAAAGGGCCTTGAAGACGCTTCGTAGGTCAGACCGATCTCATCAGCCACGGCCACACTGAGCGGCAGTCCCCGCCCGTTTCTGACCCCGTCCCACTGGCTAGCAGAAAGGGCCACCAGCGGCAAGTGCGGAAAGGCAAACTCGATTGGTCGCAGGTGGGCCTGCGCGGCTGCCGGTGCGGTCTCCCGCGTCAGCTCACGCAAGTCCAGCGTGTCTTCAAGTTTGAACCCCCCGCTTTGGATCCGAGTCAACTGCGCCATGACCGCTGGGACGCCCAATGCGCGCCCTACGTCCACGGCAAGCGTCCGAATGTATGTGCCTTTTGAAACCTGTGCCTCAAAGGGAAAGTCTTGCGTCCCGGTGACGGCGTCGAACCTGCTCGGCCCGGTCCGCTTGAAGGCGTAAACGTGCACCTGGCGCGTCGGGCGCTCGACGGTCTGGCCGTTGCGCGCGTATTGGTAAAGCTTGCGGCCGTTGACCTTCACCGCCGAGTACATCGGCGGCGTTTGGGTAATGTCCCCAGTCAGTGTCACCAATGCCTGATCGATCTGCTCATCAGTAAATGGCGCCGTCAGCTTCACGCGCGCCACCTCTGCCCCATCGAGGTCCTCGGTTTCCGTCGCAAACCCCAGCGTGGCTTTACCAATGTACGTTTTGCCGAGCGCCATCAGCGCCGGCACCGCCTTGGTGGCCGCGCCCAGGGCAATCGGTAAGACCCCATCAACACTGGGATCAAGCGTGCCCGAGTGGCCGACTTTTTTCATTTGCAACAGGTAGCGGAGCTACTGACCACATCCGCCGACGTCATGCCGGTCGGCTTATAAACTGGTAAAATTCCATCCATGTCAAATTCCTCGCTTCTGCTGTTGGTTGCGGGTGGCACGCCGCTGGTGGATCAGCCACGTGATCAGGAAAGCCAGCGCCACAATCACCGAGAAGGCCCAGTTCGGCACCTCAATGCCAATCTGCGGCAGGCTGAGCGCCAGCTTGACCGCAATGATGAAGATCAAGGCGTAGGCCATGACCTCCAGCTCTGGGACCTTCGTGATGAAATCAGTAATGACCTGGGCGACAAAGCGCATCGCCAGAATGCCGAGACAGCCGCCAATCAGCACGATCACAGGGTTATTATCAACCGCGAGCGCCGCCAGGATCGAATCAACGGAAAACACGATGTCGAGCGCTTCAATTGAGGCCACGGTGCGCCAGAAATGGGTTTGTTTAGGCTTGGCGACGGTTTGCGGTTTGGGCCCATCCTTGGGGTGACGCTGCTCGTAAAAGAAATGCAGCGACATCCAGACGAGGTAGGCCGCGCCTAAGGCTTTAATGCCCCAAAAGTTCATGAGGTACGTCCCTAGCCCGATGGCGATGAACCGGAACAGGTACGCCCCCCCACATGCCGTAGATCAGCGCGTGATGCTGATCTTTTTTTTGTCGGGTAGGGACTTGGTTTGGGCAGCGAGCACCACCGCATTATCCACTGACAGGAGGCACTCGAGCAAAGCCAGGGTCAAAATGGTCGTCCAGCCCTGCGTTGTCATCACTGCCTGGTGCCAGTCACTCGCTTCAAAAAAGGGTAAGTATAATTTCTCGATCAGACTCAAGTCGCCACCGCCTTATTTTTTTCTATTATACATTTCCTCTGGCACCGATGCATCCGCCTGGCGCAGTCCGCGCCAGATCCAACTAAAAAACGGCCCTCCATCGCTGGAGAGCCGCATGGCCATTTATTCTAGGCCTTCGTGTTTCACTTCATTAAGCAACTGGTCGATGTGCGCACCGTACTGAACAGACGTATCTTGCTTGAACGTCAAGGTTGGCACCTTGAACAGCTTGATGCGCTGTCCCACTTCGCTGCGGATCAGGCCCTTGGCCTTATCCAGGCCGGTCTGCGCCTCTGCCAGCGCCTTGGGATCGTCAGCCAAAATGCTGAAGTAGACGGTCGCCTCTTGGAGGTCGCCAGTCAACTTCACGCCGGTAATCGTGACTGGCCGAACCCGCGGATCGTTGACATCTTTTAACAAAATGTCGTCAATTTCGCGTTGGATCTGAGTCTCGACGCGGCCTATGCGATGTTTCATGTGAGCCTCTTCGGATGGCCTGAGGTTACTTGACGGGAACCTCTTCCATCGTGTACGCCTCGATTTGATCATCGACCTTGATGTCGTTGTAACCATCGATGGTCAGCCCGAGTTCGAAGCCCTGCCGGACTTCCTTCACATCATCCTTAAACCGCCGCAAAGAGCCCAGCTCGCCTTCATACTTCACGATGCCGTCTCGGATCAAACGGACCTTGGAATCACGGCGAATGAAGCCACTGTCGACGTATCCGCCGACGACCGTCCCAATCTTGGAAACCGGAATGGTCTCACGCACGGTGATATTGCCGGTGACCTTCTCTTCGTAAGTTGGCTCCAGCATCCCCTTCATCGCGGATTCAACTTCCTCGATGGCCTTGTAGATGACCCGGTGCAACCGGATATCCACGTCTTCGGAGTCGGCCTGGGCCTTGGCCTGCGGCGTTGGCCGCACGTTAAACCCAATGATGACCGCATTTGAAGCCGAGGCCAACGTGACGTCGCTTTCGTTGATCGCGCCGACGGCTGGTGAATGATGTTCACCCGCACGCCCTTGACGTCGATCTTCTTCAGACTATTGGCCAGCGCCTCAACGGAACCCTGGACATCCGCCTTGATGATAATGTCAACTTCCTTGAGTTGACCTTCCTTCATGGTTTCAAACAGGTTGTCGAGCGTGACGTGGTGGGTCTGCTGACGATCTTCTTCCTGCGCCTGCTGAGCCCGTTTTTCACCGGCCGCACGAGCGGTCTTTTCATCGTCAAAGACGACAAACTTGTCCGCCGACTGCGGCACATCATTCAAACCGGTGATCTCGACTGGCATTGCAGGAACGGCATCCTTGACGTGGCGACCATGATCGTTGGTCATGGTCCGCACGCGACCAAAGGTGTGCCCGACAACGATTGGGTCACCGACGTGCAGTGTGCCTTCCTGAACCAGCACCGTGGCCACTGGGCCGCGGCCCTTGTCCAGCCGGGCCTCAATGACCGTCCCAATGGCCTTCTGGTCAGGGTTGGCCTTGAGCTCAAGGACGTCCGCCTCAAGCAGGATCATTTCCAGCAGTTCGTCGATGTTCTTCCCAAATTTCGCCGAAATGTTGACGAAGATGGTGTCACCACCATAATCCTCAGGCACAAGGTCGTACTTCATCAGCTCTTCAGTAACTTTTTGCGGATTTGCACCCGGCTTATCGATCTTGTTAATGGCAACGATCATTGGCGCGTTCGCGGCTTGGCATGGTTGATGGCTTCGATTGTCTGAGGCATGACCCCATCATCGGCGGCAACCACCAGCACGATGATATCGGTGATGTCGGCACCACGCGCCCGCATGTTCGTGAACGCCGCGTGCCCTGGCGTATCTAGGAACGTGATCAGCCGGTCCTTGAGCTTGACCTGGTAAGCGCCAATGTGCTGCGTGATCCCACCGGCTTCGCCTTCGGTCACATGCGTGTGACGCAGACGATCGAGCAGGGTGGTTTTCCCGTGGTCAACGTGACCCATGATCGTGACCACTGGGGGCCGCGGTGTCTGAGTGTCCTTATTCTTGACTTCGGCGTTGTACATCTTGTCCAAGTCGGTGATGTCTTCTTCGACCTTCTGCTCGGCGTCGATGCCGTAATCGGTTGCGACCAGTTCGATCGTATCCTTATCCAAGCTCTGGTTCTGGTTGACCATGACGCCAAGCATGAAGAGCTTCTTGATGATCTCGGCAGGCTCGCGGTGCAAGATCTTGCCCAGATCCTGCGCGTTCATTCCGACAGTGTAGATGAGTTTTTCTGGCAATGGCCGCTCCTTGCGCTGTGGCATTTCTTTCTTCGGTTGCGTCTGCTGTCTGCGTTTGTTCTTCTTGTTGCGGCGATTCGAATTGCCGTAGCCACCACGGTTGTTGTAGCCGCCACGATTGTTGTAACCACCACGACTGCTGCGGCCACGGCTCTCATTGTTATTGCTCGAGTGATCCGCGGTCCGCCGGTTGTCATTCGGCTTCGCTGGCTTCTCCGCTGCAGGCGGCACCGGTGCAGTGTACGCGGCTGCGATCGGTTTTTCTTCGGCAGCTTTTTCAAGCGCCTTTTCGGTTTCACGCTTGGCCGCTGCCTTGGCCTTCTCCTGCTGACGCTTTTCTTCCAGCTGCTTAATGAACTTTTCGTCATTGCCGGCAACTGGCCGTGGGTTCCCATTGGCTTGGGTCCGCCGACCGGCCCGTGGCATTGGGCTGACGTTGGTTTGGTTCAGGTAGCGATCGCCGCCGCGGCGGTTGTCGTTGCGCCGATTGCCATTACGGTTGTCGGTCGCACGGTTGTTGTAGCCGCCCCGGTTATCATTTTGCCGATTGCCGTTGCGGTTATCCGTGGACCGGTTGCCACTGCGGTTACCGGCATTCTGCTGACCGCCGTTTTGGCCTTGGCCATTGCGGTTGTCGGTGTGGTTGAACCGGCCACCGCGCGCGTTGGCCTGAGTATTGTGCGGCCGGCGGATGGCAGACTTCGAAATCAGGGTCTTCCCATCAGCCGTTTTTTTGCGGCATGTGGTGTGTCCCTGGGACCTTCTTGCCTTCTGCCGGCTTTGCACTGGCAGACGCTTTTGCTCAGGTTTAGCTTCGGACTTTGTTTCAGCCTTAGCTTCTGCTTTTGCGGCAGGCTTGCCTTCAGCTTTAGCGGCTGGTTTGTCGGCTGGTTTGGCTTCTGCCTTGGCCTCAGTCTTTGCGACCGCCTTGGCTGCCGGTTTTGCAACTGCTTTGGCCGCTGCTTTAGGTGCAGCGTTCGCCGGCTTTGCGTGCAACGCAGACGTCAAAGCAGCCTCCTGCTTTTCGTCCAACGTTGACATATGATTCTTGAGCTCGATGCCCTGAGCTTTTGCCGCGTCGATCACGGTTTTGCTCGGGACGCCGAGAGTTTTGGCAAATTCATAAACTCGTTGTTTGCCCATTTCTTCACGCTCCCTGTCTTTTTTTAGGTGAGCAGCTTGACCAGCTTCGTTGCAAAGCCGCGATCTTGCACCGCGATGACGGACCGTTTGCGGCCGATCGCAGAACTCAGCTCCAGGCTCGTCAATGATAAATTGACTGGGACCTGGTAGAAGCTGCCTTTATCGGAAAACTTTTTTTCTGGTATTCGCTGAGGCGTCGGAGGCGACCAGCACCAACTTGGCACTCTGATCGCGAATCGCCGCAAGCACGAAGCCCTCACCGGCCGTCAGCCGGTTGGCTCGCTGCGCCAGCCCCAGCAAGTTTAGCGCTTGCTGCTTATTCATGCCTGGTCGCCGAACAGCTCTTGGCGAGCCTTCTGATGGTCGACGTAGGCGTAAAGCTCAGAGTAAAAACTGTCATCGACCGCGACGTCAAACGCCTTCTCAATGATGTGTTTACTTTGAGCCTGCTTCACGGCTTCTGGGTCAAGTGCGACATAAGCGCCGCGGCCCTGAGCCTTACCGGTGGGATCGATGGCGACGGTTTGATCCGCCTGCCGCACGATCCGCACCAAGGATTTCTTCGGAAACATCTCTCCCGACAGCAAGTCTTTGCGCATCGGGATCTTGCGCTTTTTCATGGCTGCCTCCTACTTAGCCTCGGCCGAGTCCGGCTCAGCCTCATCGCCTGTGGCATCAGCCGCTGTTGCTTCATCAGACGGCGCGTCTGATGCTGGGGCTGTGTCAGGTGCGACTTCGGACTGGTCAGCTTGGGCCTCTTCGACTTGCTCGTCGTTTTCCTCGAGCTCATCATCATCGACGAATTCGACGTCCGATTCCGCCTTGATATCGATCTTGTAGCCGGTCAACTTAGCTGCAAGCCGGGCGTTTTGGCCCTTCTTGCCGATCGCCAACGACAGCTGGTAATCTGGCACGATCACTGTGCAAGACCGGTCGTTGTCTTCGTCGTTGAACTGAACGGCGATGACCTGCGCCGGGTTCAAGGCATTGGCGATGTAATCCACCGGGTCTTCCTCGTACTGCACGACGTCCATGTTCTCGCCCGAGAGCTCATTGACGACCGCTTGCACCCGGGCGCCCCGTGGGCCAACCGTGGTGCCGACCGGATCGACAGACGGATTAGTCGAACGCACCGCGATTTTCGTGCGGTCACCAGCTTCACGGGCAATGCCCGCGATTTCAACGGTCCCGTCAAAAATCTCCGGCACCTCCTGCTCAAACAAGCGCTTGACCAGACCCGGGTTGGTCCGGGAAACAAAGACCTGTGGGCCCTTGCTGGAGTTTTCGACCTTGGACACGAAAACCTTAATGCGGTCGTGAGGTTCGTACTGCTCGTTTGGCATTTGATCGCCGCGGCCAAGGACCGCTTCAATCTTGCCTAAGTTCACGTAAATGAACTTGTTGTCGCGGCGTTCAACTTCACCCGTCATGATCTCGTTTTCGTACTGGGAGTACTCATCGTAAATGATGCCGCGTTCCGCTTCCCGCACTCGCTGCATGATGACCTGCTTGGCCGTTTGCGCCGCAATGCGCCCAAAGTCTTTCGGGGTGACCTCAAATTTGATCTTGTCGCCGACCTCGTAGGCCTTGTTGATGGCCAACGCGTCCTTCAGACTGACTTCAAGCCGGGAATCGAACACCTCTTCGGTGACTTCCTTGACCGCGTACACGTGGATGTCGCCTTGGTCCTTGTCGAACTCGACGTCGACGTTTTGTGCCTGATCGTAATTACGCTTGTACGCCGAGGCCAGCGCGTCTTCAAGCGCCTCAATCACAACTTCTTTTTTTGACGCCTTTTTCGGTCTCGAGGGCGTCAAGGGCTTCAATCATTTCCTTTGACATGTTGTTCCTTCCTTTGCCAGCGGGATTGCCGCTTAAAATTCGATGGCCAGACGGGCGTTTGCGATCGTCTTGCGATCAAATGCCTGATCAAACCTGCGTGCCTTGTCTTTCAGCTCCAGAGTCAAAGTATCCTCGTCAAGGGCCTTAAGGGTCCCTTCGAACACTTTTTTTTACCATTGAGCTTTTGGAACAAGGAAATATGAATGTATTCCCCGACCGCGTTATTAAAGTCTTGGTCGGTCTTCAGCGGCCGCTCGGCACCTGGCGAGGAAACTTCCAAGAAGTAGGCCTGCGGGATGGGATCAGGGTCCATGGCGTCCAATTTCTCGGACAAGGCCTCTGAGACCATCACACACTCGTTGAGCGTGATGCCACCTGGCTTATCGATGTAGACCCGCAAATACCAGCTGCCGCCCTCCTTCACAAACTCGATGTTGCTCAGGTCGAAATGGTTGGCTTCAAGGATTGGATCAACGATTTGTTTCACTGTCTCGACAACCGTGCTCAAGTCTTTCCCCCCTTTTAGGTTGTTGTCCTGGCTGTCTGGTTTCCGGCAGCCGTTACCTCTCCTAAGAAAAGGAGTGAGCATCTCTGCTCACTCCTCCTCAAAGGATTTAACTACTATGGATAATCTAGCATAAAACCCTTTCCAATGCAACACCAAATCGCGCCGGCCTTACGCCGCTAGAACATCGAATCAAACAGCGAAAGTTGATTTTCATCAGGCAGCGTGTCGAGCACATGATTTTCAGTCATGTAATCGATCAGCGTCTTGGAGACCTTGCCGCGGTTAGCCAAGTCTTCCTTGGAAAGAAACGGCTTTTCCTCGCGCGCCGCCACGATCTGCTTGGCCACGTTATCTCCGAGGCCAGGCACCGCCCGAAACGGCGCCAGCAGCGTGTGGTCATCCAAAATCAGAAAATCATGCGCATCAGAGTGGTTGATGTCGACCATCTTAATGGTGAAGCCGCGCTCAAGGCATTCATTGGCCAGCTCCAACACTGTCAGCAAAGTTTTGTCCTTGGCCGACGCGTCGTTGCCCTGATCAGTGATGGCCTTGATTGCCGCCTTCAACGACTCCTTACCGTGGCTCATGGCCACCAGGTCGAAGTCCTCAGCGCGCACAGAGAAGTAAGAAGCGTAGTACACCAGCGGGTAGTAGACCTTGAACCAGGCGATACGCAGGCCCATAAGGTCGTACGCAGCCGCGTGCGCCTTGGGAAACATGTACTTGATCTTCAGGCATGAATCGATGTACCAGTCTGGCACATTGGGGTTATCCCGCATGGCCTGCTGCCACTCATCAGGAATGCCGCGACCCTTACGAACATGTTCCATGATGTTGAACGCCATGGAGTCGTCCATCCCCCAGTGGATGAGGTCCATCATGATGTTGTCACGACAGCCGATGACTTCTTTGATGGTCACGGTGCCGTTTTGAATCAGCTCTTCGGCGTTGCCTAACCACACGTCGGTGCCGTGGGACAGACCAGAAATCTGCAGCAGCTCGGAGAACTTCTTCGGGTGCGTCTCTTCCAGCATCCCCCGCACGAAGCGGGTCCCAAACTCCGGCACGCCCAGCGTCCCGGTTTTCGAATTGATTTGCTCAGGCGTCACCCCTAAAATATCCGGGCTCGAAAACAGCGACATGACGCCGGGGTCGTCCATTGGAATACTCTTCGGGTCGACCCCGGAAAGGTCCTGCAGCATGCGGATCATGGTCGGGTCATCATGTCCCAGCACATCCATTTTGAGGATGTTGTCATGAATCGAGTGAAAATCAAAATGGGTCGTCTTCCAGGCGGCGCTTTGATCGTCGGCGGGATACTGGATCGGCGAGAAATCGTAGATATCCATGTCTTCCGGCACAATCAAGATCCCCGCCGGGTGCTGGCCGGTGGTCCGTTTGACACCAGTCGCGCCTTTGGCCAACCGGTCAATTTCCGCTCCGCGCAGCATCTGGCCTGTGTCGCGCTCGTAGGCTTTGACATAGCCGTATGCGGTTTTGTCCGCCACGGTGCCGATGGTCCCCGCCCGGAAAGCGTGGTTCTCCCCAAACCGCACCTTGATGTAGTTATGCGCGATGGGCTGGTAGTCCCCGGAGAAGTTCAAATCAATATCTGGCACCTTATCCCCCTTGAACCCCAGGAAGGTTTCAAACGGGATATCCTGGCCATCCTTGACCATGTTGGCGCCGCACTTCGGACAGGCCTTGTCTGGCAGGTCAAAACCGGAGCCATACTCGCCCTTGGTGAAGAATTCGGAGTACTGGCACTGGGGACAGCGGTAATGCGGCGGCAGCGGATTAATTTCTGTGATGCCAGACATCGTGGCCGCGAGACTCGAGCCAACCGACCCCCGGGACCCGACCAAGTATCCGTCCTTGTTCGACTTGAGCACGAGCTGCTGGGCGATGTTGTAAATCACCGAGAACCCGTTCCCAATAATACTTTTAAGTTCCTTGTCCAAACGCGCCTGCACGATTTCAGGCAGCGGATCGCCGTATAGCTTGTGCGCGGTGCTCATGACGTCGGTGCGCAGGTGGTCTTCAACACCGGGAATGTTTGGCGTGTAGAGACGCTTTTTGACCGGTGTGATGTCGCCGTCGATCATGTCCGCCACCTTGTGCGTGTTCTCAACGACAAGCTGATGCGCCAGCGCATCATCCTTCAGCCAGGCGAATGCATCCAGCATCTCCTGGGTGGAACGGAAGTGCACGTCAGGCAACTCATGCCGATTGAGCGGGTTGGCACCGCCCTGACTGTGAATCAGAATCTTGCGGTAAATCGCATCGTTTTTGTCCAAGTAGTGGGCGTCACCGGTCGCGACCACCAATTTGTTCTGGTCCTGCCCGATCTTGATAATGGTCTTCAAGATTTCCTGCAGGTGGGCCTGCCCCTGCACCAGCCCACCGTCGATCAGCGGCTGGTAGTTAGCCAGCGGCTGGACTTCGAGATAATCGTAGAACTTCGCCCGCTTGGCGGCTTCAGCGGCCCCTTTTTGCATCGCGGCGACGAACACCTCACCAGACGCGCAGGCCGAACCCACTAACAGCCCCTCGCGAAACTTTTGCAGTACGGACCGCGGGACGCGCGGCAGCCGGTAGTAATAATCGATGTTAGACTGGCTGACCAGCTTGAACAAATTCTTGAGCCCCGCCTGCGTTTTAGCGAACACGATGGCGTGCGTCGGGCGGCTTTGCTTGTAGGCTTCGTCCTCGCCGATGCGCGAATTCAGCTGGTTCAACTGCTCAATGTCGTACTTTTTCAGCGCCTCTTTTTCCAGCGCGAACAGCAAGTACCCCGTTGCCTCCGCGTCGGCGTTGGCCCGGTGGTGATGATTCAGAGGAATCTTATAGGCCTTGGTGAGCGTGTCAAGTTTGTGGTTCTTGCGCTCCGGGTGCAGCATGCGGGACAGCTCCAAGGTGTCGATCACGGGGTTTTGAATCGGTTCTTCGCCCAAGCGCTCGTACCCTTTGTTCAAAGCCGACGTCAAACGTCACATTGTGTCCGCTCATAATGCTACCCGTGCAAAATTGCCGGAACAGTCTCAAGACCTCAGCTTCGGTCTTGGAGCCGCGCACCATGTCGTCAGTAATGTGGGTCAAGTTGATCGTAAATTCGGACAGCGCGAACCCCGGGTCGATCAGCTCCTCAAACGAGTCGATCACCTTACCATCCTTCATCTTGACCGCCGCCACTTCGATCACTTTGTCGTAGACCGCCGATAGACCGGTCGTTTCAATGTCGAACACCACGTAAGTCGCATCGGCCAAAGTCCGCGGTTCGTCCGCGTTGTAAGCGACCGGGGCCCCGTCATCGACGAGGTTGATCTCCACGCCGTACAGCATCTTGATCTTGGCTTGAGTGGCCACCGTGTGGGCCTCAGGATAAGCTTGCAAGCCGGCATGATCGGTCACCGCGATGGCGGTTTGACCCCAGGCCTTGGCTCGGTTGACATAGGCAGTGATGCTCGGCAGCGCGTCCATCTGACTCATATTCGTGTGCAGGTGCAGCTCGACGCGCTTTTCCCCCTCGGCCGTGTCCTGGGGCTGAGCGTGGGGCACTTCCACCATGTCGCGTGCCATCACGGTCAGCTCCCGAGAATACGAATCCTCCTGCACGCTGCCGCGGATCCTCAGCCACATGCCTTCCTTGATTTGACCAAAGGCGGCCTCGTCGTCGGCGCCGTTGCTGAATTTTTTTTCACGATAAAGCTGGACGTGTAGTCTGTGACCTTGGCAATCAAAAGCGACCGCTTGGAGCGCAACTGGCGCACCTCGACGTCAAACACGTAGCCTTCGATCAGAACGGCGTTTTCCTCTTGGGTGATTGCCACCATCTGGGTCGGGGTCTCGCTACTCTTTAAGCCGCGGCCGATCTGCACTGGGCCACTGGGGGCCGGGTTTTGCTCGCGCTGGGCAACCACTGCTTGCGCCCTTTTGGCCATGGCGGCCGCTTCCTCGGCTTTCTGCGCCTTAAACGCGGCCAGGTTGGCCTCGGATTCAGTGGCGTCGACCGTGGCCTCGACGCTGACGCCAGGCAGTCCCACCTGGGCGTAAGTTTCGACCAGTTTGCCCAGCCCCTGTTGAATCAAAAACTGGCGCACGGGCTCGTTTACGGCTGTCAGGGTGACCTTACCGTCCTCAAACCGCGGCGTCTGATTCATGCATGTTTCTGCCACAATGGCCGACTCGATCCCGGCGTTGGCGACCACGTAGGACCAGTATGCGGACAAATGCTTGGCAGCAAGGTCGACCGTCGCCGGCGACACGCTGATGCTGGCTTCGGCGATGCCCTTGAAGGCGGACTTAATATGCGATTCCAGCTGAAGGAAAACAGCATACGGCAAGACCGCAGCGTCCCCAGAACAAATTCGTAACGCTTGGAGCGGCTGTGAATAGTGACGGCTTCGACCGTCGCCCCGGCCAAGGCCGGATCTTGCTTGATTGGGTCAGGCAGGCTTGCCTGCTCGATCAGCTTTTGAAACATTTCTGCTTTTGATAGCGCCAAAAAAGCCACTCCCTTTTTGATGATGCAACCATGTTACCCCGAATTCAGGGGCCAAACAAGCCGCCCACGAGCGCAAAAAACGACGCCGAGTCGGACTCGGCGCCGCTTTGGTGAGTTAAATTATTCTGCGTGGTCAAGCAAGATCTTGAGCGATGAAATCAACTCTTCAGACTTAACTTCAAGCGTCTCGCCTGACTTGCGCAACTTGAGCTCAACGATCCCGTCCTCGGCCTTCTTACCAACGGTGACGCGGACCGGAATGCCGATCAAATCGGAATCCGCAAACTTCACGCCAGGACGCTCGTTGCGATCATCCACCAGCACCGCAAACCCTTCATTTTCCAGCTGCTTCGTGATCTTATCAGTCAGATCGGCCTGCGCCTGCTTTTTCAGGTTGACGGGCACAACATGCACGTCAAATGGGGCAACGGCCCGCGGCCAAACGAGACCATGCTCGTCCAGTGTCTGCTCAGCAATCGCCGACAGCAGGCGCGACACGCCGATGCCGTACGAACCCATAATGATTGGCTTAGCGCGGCCATTCTCGTCCAAGAAATTGGCCCCCATGGCCTCGGTGTAGCGCGTGCCCAGCTTGAAGATGTGACCAATTTCGATGCCCTTGGTGAACTTCAGCACCCCTTGGCCATCCGGTGAAACCTCGCCTTCCTTAACGAAGCGAATATCCGCGGTTTGGGCGGCGGTGAAGTCGCGGCCCGGATTGACATTGGTCAAATGGGTGTGCGCTTGGTTGGCCCCCGCGACCAGGTTGACCAGCCCGGTCAAGCTGTTGTCGGCGATGAGCTGCACGTCTTCTGGGGCGTTGACCGGCCCAATGTTGCCAATTTCAGCGTGCATGTACTCCTTAACTTGATCTGGTGTGGCCATGTCGAGATAATCCGCGTTCAGCAGATTCTTGAGTTTGACGTCGTTGACCTCATAGTCGCCGCGAACCAAGCCAGCACCGGCTTTTCGTCGGCAATGAAGAGCACGGCCTTGATCAACTTGCTGGCCGGGACCTTCAAAAAGTCTGCGACTTCAGCAATGGTCTTGGCGTCCTTGGTGTCCACCGGGGTCATCGCCGCAGCCTCTTCATGGGTGGTGGCCGGCACGTTCATGCTGGTGGCCATTTCCAGGTTAGCCGCATAATCGGAGGAATCCGAGTAAACAATCGTGTCCTCCCCAATGTCGGCGATGGCGGAAAACTCCTTGGAGTCTTTGCCGCCCATCGCGCCGCCGTCCCCGACAATCGCGCGGAAGTTCAGGCCCAGCCGGTTGAAAATGTTGGTGTAGGCCTTTTCCATTTGGCTGTATATGGTGTCTAGATCATCTGTGTTGGCCGTGAAGGAATAGACATCCTCCATGATGAACTCACGGGAGCGCAGCAGACCGTAACGCGGGCGATCCTCGTCGCGGTACTTGGTCTGGATCTGGTAGAGCACCAGCGGCATCTTCTTGTACGAGTTCAGGTCGTTGCGGACGAGGTCCGTGAAGGTTTCCTCATGCGTCGGGCCGAGAATGAAGTCGCGGTCGTGGCGATCCTTCAGCTTGAACAGGTTTGGCCCATAGGTTTCGTAACGGCCTGACTCCTGCCAGAGTTCAGCCGGCAAGAGGCTGGGCATCTGCATCTTCACGGCGGAAATCTGACTCATTTCGTCATCGATAATCGCCTCGATCTTTTGCAGCACGCGCTCGGCCAAAGGCAGATAGGCATACGCTCCGGCCGCGACCTGCCGGATGAAACCGGACCGCAGCATCATCTGATGCGACTTGGCCTCGGCAGTACTGGGAACTTCTTTTTCTGTGGGGATGAACATTCGAGATTGTTTCATGACTTTCCTCCAAAGGGTTTAAAAACTACGCATGATATCGTTGATGGTCACCGCAATGATCAACGCGAACATCACACCGGCCCCGATCAGGGTGATCAGGCTTCGTGCTCCTGCTTGAGCGGCTTGCGCCGAATTGCCTCAAGCAGGTTGAGTAAAATTTTGCCGCCATCAAGCACCGGAATCGGGATCAGGTTCATGATCCCCAGGTTGACCGACAGGCCGCCTAAGAACAGGATCAAGTTCATCGGCCCACCCTTGGCGGCAGTTGCTGTCATGGTGTAAATGCCCACTGGCCCGGCCAGCTGGTTCAGGGAAAAATGACCAGTGACCATCTGAGCGAGGACGTGGAAGATGCCGGTAACATAGGCCCAGGTGGTGGTGAAGCCAGACTTGATCGCCGCCAGTGGCGCCTTGGTGGTCTTAGCGTACACGCCAATCGTGCCGTCGCTGGTTGGCCGGATCGTCAAGTGCTGAGTCTGCCCATCCTTGGTGGCGACCAGCGTCGTGGTGCGCCCGCGGTACTGGGCCACAGCACCCTGAATATCTTCAAACGCCGAGATCTTGGTGCCGCCAATGGATTCAATGCGCGAGTCCGCTTTCAGCCCCACCGCGGCCGCGGGCGAATTCGGCTCGATTTTGCCGATTTGATTGGTGTTCGTCACGGCCACGCCGTTGAACAGTGCGACGCCGATGAAAACCACAATGGCCAACAGAAAATTATTCATTGGACCGGCAAAATTGACCAGCATCCGTTTCCAAAGCTTGGCATTTTGGAACTGGACGTCATCCGGGGCGATAATCACCTCGGTGCCGTCTTCCTCAATGATGGTGGCGTCGTGATCGACGGACCAGGTTTTGAGCTCAGACTCATCGCCGTTTTCGTAGCCGACCACTGTCAGGTCATGCTGCAGATCGACCCTGTCCGCCTGGACCGGGATGCCGCCTTGGAGCGTGGTTTTACTGGATAAGTTGATTCGCTCGACGACATTCTGGTCGTTGACCTCGATGGCAAGCATCGTTCCCGGCTTGATCTCATCGTCTTCATCCTGCCAGCCTGCCATGCGGACGTAACCGCCCAGCGGTAGCAGGCGCAGCGTATAGGTGGTGTGGTTCTTGTGCCAGGCAACGAGTTTCGGCCCATGCCGATGGAAAACTCACGGACCAGAATGCCGGACCACTTGGCAAAAATAAAGTGGCCGAATTCGTGCACCAGCACCAGGATCACAAACACGACCAAAAATTCGATAATTGTTGTCATAGGCCCTCCTTACTCTGCAATGCGGTTAAAGGATCCCGAAGAAATGGATCATCGGCATGACCAACAGCATGCTGTCGAACCGGTCCAAAATACCGCCGTGCCCGGGCAGAATCTTGCCAGAGTCCTTGACACCGTAAAAGCGTTTCAGCGCCGACTCAATCAGGTCGCCGAGGCTGCCGATAATTGAAAGCACCAGTGCGATTCCCATCATCGGCCAAAAGCCGTATGCCTGCGGGAAGAAGTTCAAGTAGATCGCCGCAAAGATGAGCGCCGTCAGGTTGCCGCCGAGGCTGCCTTCCCAAGTCTTGTTGGGGCTGATCGCCGGCCACAGTTTGTGCTTGCCGAACGCCCGGCCGCAGAAGTAAGCGCCGGAGTCCGTCAGCCACACAATCAGCATCGCGAACAGCAACGTATCCAACCTCCGTTCGGGTCGTTGCGCAGCATGATGAAATAGTGGAAGCCGGTGCCGATGTAAAAAATCGACAAGGCGGACACGGCGACGTCGTCATAAGTCGTCCTGTTCTTGCTGGCGACCGTGTTCAAAAGCAGCAGCACCACGAACAAGTAAATGACGTCGAGCCGAGAAATGTAAGCCGGCAGCCATTTGAGCAGACTGTCCGGCACCGTTACCGCCAGCACGCCAAGCGCGGAGATGAGAAAATCAAACGAGACAATGATCTTCTTGCGCATGATGAACACTTCTGACAGTGCAATGACAGCCAGTGCGCACCCGGCGACCTCGATCCAGACCCCGCCAAGGATCAGGATCGGGATGAAAATGATCAGCGCCACCACCGCTGTAATGATTCGTTGTTTCATAACCAACCTCCGTTAACTTGTTAATCCGCCGAACCGGCGGTCACGTGCCTGATACTCAACGATACAGGATTCAAGCACCGCCCCGGTAAAATCAGGCCAATAAGTATCGGTGAACACCAGCTCGGAATAAGCCAGCTGCCACAGCAAAAAGTTTGACAGCCGCTCCTCCCCGCTGCTGCGGATCAGCAGATCCGGGTCCGCCAAGGCGCCAAGTGGCGCGTCATCAAGTGATCAGCCACAACCTGCGCATCGATTGAAGTGGGGTCGAGCTGACCTTCCTTGGCCTCCTGCGCCATGCTGCGAGCGGCTTGGACCAGCTCGTCGCGCGCGCCGTAGTTCAGCGCAAAGTTGAGGATCATGCCCGTGTTTTGCGCAGTGTCAGCCATCGCGTCATCGGCGGCCTGCCGCGTTTTTGCCGGCAAGGCATCGAGCTCGCCCATCACCTGCACGCGCACATTTTCCTGAATCAGCTCAGGCATAAATGTGCCGAAAAAGTCGACTGGCAGCCTCATTAGGTATGAAACCTCGCTGGTGGGCCGTTTCCAATTCTCGGTTGAAAAAGCATAAAGCGTGAGCACCTTAATGCCAAGACGACTCGCCGCCTTGGTGATGGTTTTGACAACTTCCATGCCTTGTTTATGCCCGGCGACGCGCGGCAGGTGCCGGGCTTTGGCCCAGCGGCCATTGCCATCCATAATGATGGCGACATGCGCGGGAATGCGTGTGGGATCAAGTGATTGATTGGCCAACAGAAATTCCTCCATCGTGAAACTAGTCACATCTAATGTATTGTAGCAGAAAACGGCCCGCTGAAAAAGCGGCCGCAGTTGCTGTGCCGACTCTCCGGTCCGGCAAACGTCAGCTGACAACAAAAAACCCGCGCGAGACACGCGGGCCGAGGCTGGTGATCAGCCTTCCTTGATTTCTTCTTCCTTAGCTGCCGCAATGGCTTCAATGCGTTTAGCAGAGTCATCGGTGACCTTTTGGACGTCTTTTTCGCCGCGGTGCAGGTCGTCTTCCGTAATGTCACCGGCCTTTTCCTGCTTCTTCAGCTTGTCCAAAGCGTCGCGCCGAATGTTGCGGATCGCGATCTTGGCTTCTTCCTGGAACTTGCCCACTTCTTTGGCGATTTCAGCACGCCGCTCGCCAGTCAGCTGGGGAACGACCAACCGAATCGCGTTGCCATCATTCGCCGGGTTGATGCCCAGATCTGACGCATTCAGCGCGGACTCGATATCCTTCAAGCTGGACTTGTCATACGGGCTAACCAATAGGACCCTGGCTTCTGGCACCGTGATCGCCGCAATTTGGTTCAGCGGGGTTTTCGTGCCGTAATACTCAACTTCGATGCGGTTAAGCAGACTGGCGTTGGCGCGGCCGGCCCGGATTGTGCCGAGCTGGCGGGACAATGCGTCCTCAGACTTCTTCATTGACGCCTTGGCGTCATCAATAATTTGGTTCGCCATGTTAATCCTTTCCTTGGATCGTTGTGCCGATGTGCTCGCCCTCAACGACCTTCTTGATGTTGTCCGGATCATTCAAATTGAATACGACCAGCGGAATGTCATTATCCATGGATAAGGTGCTGGCAGTGGAGTCCATGACATTCAACCCCTTTGTGATGATGTCCATGTGGCTGAGGTGATCAAACTTCGTTGCGTTGGCGTCCTTGTTCGGATCCGCGGAATAAACGCCGTCAACGCCGTTTTTCGCCATCAGAATCGCGTCGGCGCCAATTTCAGCCGCCCGCAGTGCCGCCGTGGTATCCGTGCTGAAGTACGGGTTACCCGTGCCGCCGGCGAAAATCACGACGCGCCCTTTTTCAAGGTGCCGAACAGCCTTCCGCCGGATGTAAGGTCCGCGATTTGGCGCATTTCGATACTAGTCTGCACGCGGGTCGCCACACCAAGCTTTTCGAGGCTGTCCTGCAGCGCCAGCCCGTTCATCACGGTGGCCAGCATCCCCATGTAATCGGCTTGGGCACGTTCCATCCCCATCGCCGCGCCGGTTTCGCCGCGCCAGATGTTGCCGCCGCCGCACACGATCGCGATCTGCACGCCCATATCATGGACCTGCTTGATCTGCTCGGCGATCAGCTTGATGACCGGTGGCTGAATGCCGGCGCCACTTTCACCGCCAAGCGCTTCACCAGAAACTTTGAGTACAATGCGTTTGTATTTGATCATGAGAGTTGTCCCTTCCTGAGTTGCTGTTACTAGTTTACCATACCAGAGTAGGCCTTGCCCCAACGAGCGTGACCCGCCTTCGCAAAAAAAAGGCCACGCACCAAGCGTGACCCCCAAAAAGAAACTAGTCCTTGATCTGACCCATGACTTCATCGACGAAGTTATCTTGCTTCTTTTCGATGCCTTCACCAACTTCGTAGCGAACAAAGCCCTTAACGGTTGCACCCTTGCTCTTGGCGTATTCGGCAACGGTCTTATCGGAATCCTTCACGAACTCCTGATCCACCAGGGAGATCTCGGACAGCCACTTGTTGACCCGGCCCTCAACGATCCGCGGCACGATCTTTTCTGGCTTACCTTCATCAACCGTTTCCTTGGTGAACAAGTCGGTCTGCTTCTTCAACTCATCGGCTGGCACCTGAGTGCGATCCAGGTACTGCGGGTTGATGGCTGCCACGTGCATCGCAATGTCGTGGGCCGTCTCGTCGTCGCCGCCTTCAAGCGTGACCAGCGCAGCGACTTGGCCGCCGTTGTGCAGGTATGCGCCGAAGTGATCGCCGTCGGTCTTTTCGACCACCGTGAAGCGGCGCAGGTCGATCTTTTCGCCGATGACAGCGGTCAACGCCTTGGCCGCTTCGTCGACCGTCTGGCCGTCAACGTCGAGCTTCAGGGCAGCGTTCATGTCAGCCGGCTTGCCCGCCGCAACGGCTTTGGCAACGCCGTTCACAAAGTTTTGGAACTTGTCGTTGGACGCCACGAAGTCGGTTTCCGAGTTGACCTCGATGATGGCAGCAGCGTTCCCGTCAACCGTAATGGCGGTCAACCCTTCAGCGGCAATGTTGCCCGCCTTCTTAGCAGCCTTTGCGAGGCCCTTTTCGCGCAGAACGTCGATTGCCTTGTCCATGTCGCCATCAGCGGCAACCAGTGCCTTTTTCGCATCCATCATGCCGACCTGAGTGCGGTCGCGCAGTTCCTTGACTTGCTTTGCGGTAATAGCCATTTCTTGAGTTCCTCCTAAAGTTTGTTTTAAAAAAAAGCCGCCTGCGCCTGCAATTGCTGCAAAGCACAGACGGCTGAGTCTAACTTACGATTTAATTATTCGGCAGCAGGCTTCGTGTTGTCGCCTTCAACGGCGTTCACAATGTCTTCGATCGAATCGGACTTAGGTGCGTCGTCAGCTGGCTGCTGGTCAGCATCAGCGTCTTCGGTCTGGTCCTCACCCTGGTTGCCTTCAATGATGGCATCAGCCATGGTGGAGGTGATCAGGCGAACAGCACGGATCGCGTCATCGTTTGAAGGAATGATGACATCGATGTCGTCAGGATCAGAGTTCGTGTCGACCATCGCAACAATCGGGATGTTCAGCTTTTGTGCTTCCTGAACGGCGATCTTTTCCTTGCGTGGGTCAACGATGAAAATCACGTCTGGGATGCGAGGCATGTCTTCGATCCCGCCGAGGAACTTCTCAAGTTTGGCCTGCTGCTTCTTGAGCAGGGAAACTTCCTTCTTCGGCAACTTATCGAAGGTCCCATCAGTGGCCATCTTCTTGATGTCCTTAAGGCGCTTGATCCGAGTCTGGATGGTGTTCCAGTTGGTCAGCGTACCGCCAAGCCAACGGTGGTTGACATAGTACTGACCGGCGCGAGTGGCTTCTTCTTGAATCGCATCCTGAGCCTGCTTCTTGGTGCCGACGAACAGGAACACGCCGCCATCAGCAGCCTCTTCCTTGACGAAGTTATAGGCGTCGTCGATCATCTTGACCGTCTTTTGCAGGTCGATGATGTAGATCCCGTTGCGTTCCGTGAAGATGAATGGCTTCATCTTTGGGTTCCAACGACGGGTCTGGTGACCGAAGTGGACACCAGCTTCAAGCAATTGCTTCATGCTTAATACAGACATGTGTAGTCCTCCATATGGTTTTATTCCTCTCAGAGTCGTCAACTCGCTTGGCCACTTCTCCCGAAGCACCGGCCAGACGATCTTACCCTGATGTGGGTTGTGTGTTTTTCACACTTAAAAGATTATACAGAGAAAACCAGCGTTGTGCAACTTTATTTGCTAGGTGCAGGACTTACCAGTGCACCTGATGGGCCGCCAGAAACGCCTCTTTTGCGGCCCGACTTTGGTGTTTAAAATGCCACTCTGCTGACAGCGCATCGTGTTCGTTGTCAAAACCTGCCGAGTAAATCAGCCGCACCGGCCGCCGAGTCTTCGTGTACTTGGCCCCTTTCCCTGCGTTGTGGGTGGCCACGCGCGCAGTCACGTCCGTCGAATAACCACCATAGAATGTCCCATCAGCGCACAGCAGGACGTAAAAGAAGTATTTAGCCATAAAGTAAGTGCTGCACCTCTTCCCCGTAACGCCCATCAGATCCGTACACCACCAGTGGTGGCAGGATGCGCATCCCCGCCGGTTTGCCAGAGCGAATGCCTTCCAGCAGGACCATGTTCGCCTCGCGGTCCGCCTTGGGGTGAATGAACCGCACGCGCTTAGGGGCAAGGTCCGCGGCCGCCATGGTTGAGAGCAATTCTTCAAGCCGCTCCGGTCGGTGCACGAAAAACGCCTTTCCCTGGTACTTCAGCAGGCTCGCCGCGGTTTGACAGACCGTTTGAAAATTGGTGGTCAACTCATGGCGAGCCAGAGCCAGGTGGTCATTGGGGTTGGTCAACGACTGATCGGTCACCTTGAAGTACGGCGGATTGCAGGTCACCACGTCGACCGAATCTTTGGACACGATCTGAGTGGCATCCTTCAGGTCTTGCTGGTGCACATCAACGTTGGTCAGGTCGTTCAACCGGACGCTGCGCTGCGCCATATCTGCTAGCCTGGCTTGCAGTTCGATGAGTGTCACCTGGTTGGTGGTTTTACGGGCCACGAACAGACCCACTGCCCCATTGCCAGCGGCCAGGTCAACGACTCGACTCGTCTTTTTGATCATGGCAAAGTCTGCAAGCAGCACCGCATCCAACGAAAACGCAAAGACTTGTGGACTTTGAATAATGCGAATGCCGGCTCCCTTGAGCTCGTCAACGCGTTCATCTGGCTCTAAAGCAACTTCACCCATGCCATGGCCTCCTGCTAACGCCGTAAAGCGTTTGTGGTATAATTTATCGAACAATATCCTAAGCCGCAAGCGGCATTTTATGGAAGGAATGAACATCATGTTTTATTCATTCATCCGCTGGGTCGTGCGGGTCCTTGTCCTGCTGATCAACGGCAACACCCATTACGAAAATAAGCAAGCCTTGCCGGACGGGCCATACGTGCTCGTTGGCCCCCACCGCACCTGGTGGGACCCGCTTTTCTTCGCGCTGGCTGGCAGCCCACGCAAATACTCATTCATGGCCAAGGAGGAGCTCTTCAAGAATCCTATTTTACGCTGGATTCTTGACCATGCCAACGCCTTTCCCGTCAACCGGGCAAACCCCGGCCCAAGCACCATCAAGATCCCTGTGCGTACATTAAAAGAGGGCAAGTTGGCCGTAATGATTTTTCCTTCCGGCTCGCGCTACTCGCAGCAGCTCAAGGGCGGCGCGGTTTTGATTGCCAAGCTCGCCAAGGTGCCGATCGTCCCGGCCGTTTACCAAGGACCGGTCAAGTTCTCACACATTTTTCTGCGCAAGCGCATCACCGTCCGGTTCGGCGATCCCATCACCGTGCCCGCAGGCCGCGTGACGGACGCAATGACCGCCCAGCTTGGCGAACAGATGCAGCAGTCTTTTGACGCCATCGATAAGGCAATCGACCCGACCTTCAAGTACGTGCCGGATCAGAAGAAGTACCTAGCGGAAAAGGAGGCTGGCAAAGTTAAATGAGTAAACCGAGCTTTTGGCAGCGCATCACGCACAAGCCAGACGTGGAAAGCACCCTCAATGCGGACCACCAGCTGGCGCGCACGCTGACCACTCGGGACCTGATCGCCCTGGGCATCGGTGCCGTGATTGGCACCGGGATCTTTATTTTACCAGGCACGGTCGCGGCAACGACTAGTGGGCCAGCCATCACGCTGGCCTTTGTCTTGGCCGCGGTGGTTTGCTCGCTAGCAGCGATGTGCTACGCCGAGTTTGCTTCGGCCCTGCCTGTGGCCGGCTCCGCCTATGCCTATGGCAGCATCGTCTTCGGTCAGCTGGTCGGCTGGGTGATCGGCTGGGCCTTGATCCTCGAATACATGCTGGCGGTGGCCGTTGTGTCGACTAGTTTTTCCGCCTACTTCGCCAGTCTGATCAGCGGTTTCGGCCTGCACCTGCCTCAAGCCATCAGTGGCGCGTTTGATCCGGCGCATGGCACCTACATCAACCTGATCGCGGTGCTCGTCATCCTGCTGATCGGCTCCATGCTTTCACGCGGCATGAACACCTCCATGGCGGTGAATCGCGCGATGGTCCTCGTTAAGCTGCTGATCATCGGCATCTTCGTGGTCGTCGGGGCTTTTTACATCAAGCCGGTTAACTGGCACCCCTTCATGCCGTTCGGCGTCAAGGGCATTCTCGCCGGCGCGTCGCTCGTCTTTTTTGCCTATCTGGGCTTTGACGCCGTTTCAGCCAGCGCGCCTGAAGTGAAAAAAGCCGCAGAAGACCCTGCCGCGCGGCATCATTGGCACCTTGATCATCGCCACCATCCTGTATGTGCTGGTCGCAATCGTTTTAACCGGCATGGTGAAGTACACGCACCTCAACGTGGCCGATCCGGTGTCGTTCGCGCTGAACTTCATCCACCAGCCGCAGCTCGCCGGCATCATTGCAGTCGGCGCACTGGCGGGCATGTTCACAATGATGGTCACCATGATCTACTCTAGCTCGCGCTTGGTCTACGCAATCGGCCGCGACGGTCTCTTGCCAAAATGGTTCGGCGAGGTCAAGAACCAGCTGCCCCATCACGCGCTCACCACGGTCACCATCGTCATCGCTGTGCTTGGCGGTCTCGTGCCGTTGACTCAGCTGGTCAACCTAGTCAACATTGGGACCCTGATCGCTTTTGCCATTGTCAGCCTAGGCATTTTGCCGTTGCGTAAGCACGAGCAGATTCACAACCCCGGGTTTAAAGTGCCAGGTTACCCAGTCGTCCCGGTCGTGTCGTTTCTCTTTTGCTTGTTGCTGATGAGCCAGCTTTCAAAAGAGACCTGGATGATGAGCCTCATCTGGTTTGGAATCGGCCTGCTGATCTACTTCGCTTACGGCTTCCGCCACGGCAAATAAATAGCGCAGCTTTCCACTGCGCCAAGTACGTCCGTCAAACTAATTGCCGGGCGTTTTTTAATCTGGTAAATCGTGATCGTAATGGATCCAGCCGCTTTCCCGCTGACCCAGTTGATCATACAACGGCTGGGCCGCGGCATTGGTCGTTCTGGTCTGCCAGGTCACGTGCCTAGCGCCGTGCTGGCGGCCCCAGTTAAAGCTTGCGGTCATCAGCTGCCGGGCGATCCCCCGCCGGCGGTATGCGGCGGCAACGAACACGTCGTTGATGATGACCTGAGGGCCCAGATCCCGCGTGTTTTGGGTGACGTAAAGCAGCGCAAAGGCGACGACCTGGTCATCTGCCACGCCCACTAACAGGCCCGCCTGCTGATTTTTCAGGCGATCAGTCAAAAATGCCGTCATCTTGTCATCGTCAAAGTCGTGCGGCACCGTACTAGTTTGGTAGTAATCATGAAATAGCTTCACCACGGCTGGGATATCTGCTTCCGTTGCAATGCGAATCATCGACATGACCTCCTTTGCCTATCCCCCTTATACCTGAACCCCGCCTGAAAAGCAAAAACCACCAACTCAAAATGAGCTGGTGGCCGCAAGATCAGTGCTCGGCTTTGGTAATATCGGCCAGCAAATCGCCTTCAAGGTCAGCCTGCAGGAACTCAGTGTCGGCGGCAGGCAGGTGCAACTGAACATCGCTGAACCGCTGGGTGGCAAGCTCACCGGTAACGCCAGCAAAATCCAGCACGTGCCCGCCGAAGTCGTGGTCATCGCTCAAAAAAATGCAGGTGGAACCCTGGCGAGGCCATTCCCGCGTACAGCTGAGGCGACCAGTACCCCATCAGCATGCCGGTGACGTCCTGACGGCTGAACACGGCCTGATCCGCCGCAGTGGCTGCAAGCCCAGGAAAGGGCCGGTGCTGCTCTTTTACCGCACGCGCCCTGACCTGAGCGAAACGCCCATGCAGCGAGACTGCGGCGAAGAGATTCCGCGTGCCGATTTGAGCCAGCATTTTAGTCTGAACCACCTGCGCGGTTCGGGCCTCAATCGCTGCGGCGCCCCAAAATCAGGAAAGTGGACGTTGGCGAACGGCACGCTGCCAGAACTGATTTCAGCCACCTTGCCGGAGGCTTGGACCTGGTAGACCTTGCCGCCCAGAATGATCAGCTCCCCGTTCAGGCCGGTCAGCGTGCCGATACCAAAGTCACCGTGCGTCAGCAGCTCGCTCAGCGGTTGCGTGCCATTCAGCAAGCCCGGCACCAGCGCGCCAAGCGTGCCGTGCTGATATAACAAGTCTTTTTTTCATCGTGCCCTCCTTAGAACTGGTCAGCCAGCATCGCTTCACCCAGCTGCGCGTTGTCCGAGTAATCAACCGGGATGTCGACGATCACCGGCCCATCGGCGGCAAATGCCTCATCTAGGACGGCACCAAGCTGATCTGGACGCTCGACGCGCAGCCCTTTGGCGCCGAAGCTCTCGGCGTACTTCACAAAGTCCACCGGCCCGAAGTCGACCCCGGCCGATTGGCCATACTTCATTTCCTCCTGGAACTTCACCATGTCGTAATGACCATCGTTCCAGATCACGTGAACCAAGTTGGCGTGCAGACGGACGGCTGTTTCCAGCTCCATCCCGGAAAACAGGAACCCACCATCACCGGAAACGGAAACGGCTTTCTCCCCGGGCCGCACCAACGTGGCCGCAATTGCCCATGGCAGCGCTACACCCAGCGTCTGCATCCCGTTGGAAAAAAGCAGCCGGCGGGGTTCGTAACTGCGGAAGTGCCGCGCCATCCAAATATAGTGCGAGCCCACATCGACGGTCACGGTCATGCTGTCGGTCACGCGTGTCTGCAGGGCAGCCACAATGCTGAGCGGGTGGACGCGGTTCGCTTTTGCGACTGGCGGGACATCGCTGGCTTTGAGTTGAGCCTGCAGGCCTTCAAGGTAATGCGCTGCTCCTGGGGCAACATGATAACCGCGCACCTGCGGGATCAGCAACTCAAGGGTCTGCGAGATGTCTCCCACCAGCTCCTCAAGCGGCTGGAAGTGCTGATCAAGCTCGCTTTCCTGCGAATCAATCACCACAATCGAGGCGCGCCCGTCCGCATTCCAGTTTCGCGGCTCATACTCCACGGGATCGTACCCAATGGCGATCACGAGGTCGCTGCGCTGCAGCAACTGATCGCCTGGTTGATTGCGGAACAACCCGACCCGGCCGAAGAAGTGATCCTCCTGGTCGTGCGAAACAATGCCGGCGCCCTGAAAAGTCTCCACGACTGGAATCGCCGCGGTTTTCAACAGGTCGCGCACCGAGTCAGTGACATCTTGGGCAGAAGCGCGCATCCCCAGCAGCAAAACCGGCAGCTCAGCTTCCTTGATGCGGCGGGCCAAATCGACCATGTCGTTCAGGGAAGCGGGGCCGAGCTTCGGCTTGTCACTCACCGCCAGCGCCGCTTTGTCCGTCTCCGCATCGGTCACATCTTGGGGAATCGAGACAAAACTGGCCCCTTGCTTGCCGGACGCAGCAGTGCGCCAAGCGTTGGCCATCAGTTCTGAGATGTTGTCCACGTCCTGCACCTCGGCCGAGTACTTGGTGATGGGCGCAAACATCTCGGCGTTGCGCATGCTTTGGTGCGCCGACCGCAGGAGGTCCTTGCGCTGGACCTGGCCGGACAGCGCCAAGACCGGATCACCTTCTGCGGTCGCCGTGACGAGCCCAGTCGCCAGATTGGCCGCGCCTGGGCCAGAGGTCGTGAGAACCACACCTGGCTCGCCGGTCATACGTCCGACTGCTGCGGCCATGAAGGCGGCATTTTGTTCGTGGCGGGTCACGATAAGCTTAGGCGTGTTCGTTGCCACTGGGTGCTCCAGCCGTTCAAAGACGCGGTCGATTTTCGCCCCGGGAATTCCAAAAACAAAAGGCACGTGGTGATTGATCAGGCTTTCGACGACAAGGTCAGCCCCAAAACGTTTGGACATGGCAAAGACTTCCTTTCAAATATCTGTTTCAAAGATTATCACACCTGTTTCATTAATGAAAGAACAATTTTGCGCTTTGCCTTTATAAGGGTATGAATCTGTTGTATCGTCCACATAATACTGTTTCACAGAGGGAAAAGAAAAGAGTGCTGCGAACGTCCGCAGCACTCTTATTTTATTCCGTGATTGTTCCATTTTGCAGCTCATACATATCGTAATAGCGTCCATGCTTGGCCAGTAGTTCCTCATGGGTGCCCCGTTCAATGATCCGACCAGCGTCAAGCACCAAGATCAAGTTGGCATCTTGAATCGTCGACAGCCGGTGTGCAATGGCAATTGACGTCCGGCCCTTGCGCAGGCGCCGCAACCCTTCTTGAATCAGTGCTTCGGTTTCCGTATCAATGTTCGCGGTGGCTTCATCTAGTACCAGAATCTTCGGGTCGGTCACAATGGTCCGGGCAAACGACAGCAATTGTCGTTCACCACTGGAGAACTGCGCGCCGCCCTCGATCACGCGCGCGTGATACTTGTTTGGCAGCTTTTCAATGAAGGAGTCGGCTTGCACAAACTTCGCGGCCGCTTCGACCTGTTCATCGGTAATGTTTTCATTAAACAGGCGAATGTTCGAGGAAATATCCCCATAGAACATGAAGGAATCCTGAAGGACTAACCCAAGCTTTTGCCGCAATTCCGGCATTGGGTAATCACGGATGTCTTTATCATCGATCAGGATTTGGCCGGTACCGAATTCGTAGAAGCGCATCATCACGTTGATGATCGAGCTCTTCCCAGACCCGGTGTGCCCGACTAAGGCGACTGTTTCGCCAGGATTGGCGATGAAGCTGATGTCGTGCAGAATATCGTGCTTGCCGTCATACGCGAAGGACACGTGCCGGAACTCGATTTTCCCCTTCGTGATGGTGGCATTGGCACCAGGGTTTTGGGCTGGTGCATACTCTGTTTCGTCCAGAATGTGGAAAATGCGACTACCCGCAACGATCCCATCCTGCAGTGAAGACAACGAGTCCATCATGTTGGTCATTGGGTTAAAGAAGTTGGCCACGTACTGAGTGAAGGCGTAAACGACCCCGGCTTTGACCACAGTGTCCATCGACATCGCCCCAAACGCCCAGAGAACGACAACCAGGCCCAGACTGTACAGCAGGTTGATGATTGGCGACAGCAAGAGCGAGTTGGTTTTGATCATCGCGTTGCGCGTCTCCAGGTAGTCGTTGTTAGTCGTTTCGAATTCCTTGGTGATCCGGTTTTCCTGCCTGAACTGTTGAATAATGCCAATGCCTTCGATCGACTCGTTAAGCTTCGTGTTCAGCTCGGACAGCTTTTCGCGCATGTGCCGGTAGACTTTGGAGCTGTACTGGCTGTAATACCAAATGGCAAAAATCAACAGCGGCATGAAGGCCAATACGTACAGCGCGATCCGTGGGCTCAGGGTCCACATCGCGATGAAGCTGGAGATGACCGAGAACATACCGACAATCACCGATAGAATAACGTTCCAAAAATCCGCCAACGTCATCGTATCGTTAGTCACACGGCTGACGATGGAACCAGCCGGGACTTGGTCGAAGTAGCGCATTCCCAGCGTGTGCAGCTTTTTGAATAAAGCTCGACGCACGTCCTCAAGGCCGCGCTCGGCTCCCATCTGAAAGGCAAAGTTCTGCATGAACTGAAACAGGCCTTTCATGATGGTCCCGAAAGCGTAAACCACCGCGAAGATCAGGATGATCTGCACAGTTGCGCTCTTGTTGGTCAGGTACTTATCCATGAACACCTGCAGCACATACGGCAACGCGATGTTCATTCCGGCCAGCAAGGCGGCGCCGACCAGCGCCATGGTGAACTGCTTCCAGTACTTCTTGGTGTAACCCATCAACCGGCCGAAAATATGAACTTGTTCACGCACGGGAATGCTTTTAGACCATGCACTTTGATATTTAGCCAAGGGTCTCACCTTCAATCTTCGTTTCGATTTCGCCTTGCAGCTCCTGCTTGGCCCACATTTCGGCGTACCAACGTCGTTCTTCAGCAGCTCCTCGTGCGTGCCGCGCTCGATCACATGACCGTCAGCCAAGACGAGAATCTGGTTGGCATGCATCACCGAGCTCAGGCGCTGCGCTGCAATGATGGTGGTCTTGTTTTGCCGCTCCTGCTTCAGGTTGTGCAGGATCTCGGCTTCCGTCTTCGCGTCGACCGCGGAGAGCGAATCGTCAAGGATCAACAGCTCTGGCGTGGTAATGACCGCCCGTGCGATCGCCAAACGCTGTTTTTGCCCACCTGACAGGCTAACACCGCGCTCGCCGACCAGCGTCCCGTATCCTTCGGTGAAGTCCAGAATGTCGTTGTGAACAGCACTTTCCCGCGCGGCTTCCTCGACTTCCTCCTGCTGCTTATCAAACGAAGAGAAGCGAATGTTGTCGGCGACCGTGGTCGAGAATAGGAAGTTATCCTGCGGCACGTAACCGATCGAATCCAGCAGCGCATCAAGTGTGTATTCCTTGATGTTGTGACCGCCGAAGTCGATCTCGCCGTCGTAGTTGTCAAACTCGCGCAGCAGGAGTTTGAAAATTGTACTCTTGCCGGCGCCGACCCGCCCCACAATGCCAAGGGTCTCGCCTTCCGGCAGCGTGAAGTGGACGTTCACCAACGTTGCATGATCGTCGTCCGGATAACTGAACTTGTTGACCTTGAAGCGAATGTCGCCGTGAGCCGGCGTCTGAATCGCATCTGGCGCCTCGATGATCGCGCTTTTTTTCGCGCAACAGACTCGCGACACGGTCGTAGGAGGCATTCCCGCGTTCCAGCACGTTAAACAGCCGGCCGATCGCAAACATGGGCCAAACCAGCGCGGACACGTAGGAAACAAACGAAACCAGTTGGCCAATGGTGATTGCCGAGCTCATCACCAAGTGACCGCCGTAAATGATGGTAATGATATAAGTAATACCCATGATCAGACTGGTCGTCGGATCAAACAACGAATCAATGAAGTTGACCCGCTTGTTGATGCCGATGGTTTTATCGACGATTTTGTCGAAGTCCTCGGTATCTTCTTTATCCTGGCCAAACGTCTTGATGACCTTGATCCCAGAAATGGACTCTTGGGTCTTGTCGTTCAGCCGCGAAAAGGCCGCCTGTGAACGCGAAAACTCGCGGTGCAGCCGCATGCCAAGCTTCCGGGCCATGATCGCCAAAAGCGGCATCGGCAAGATCGCCAGCAAGGTCAAGCGCCAGTCGACAAACATGATCATCGCGATGATTGTCGTCGAACCAGTAATGATGGAATCAAATAAGGTCAAGATCCCAGCGCCCGCGACGTTTTGAATCGCGTTCAGGTCGTTGGTGGCATGGGCCATCAAGTCCCCGGTCCGGTGGCGCTGGTAGAACGTTGCATCCATTTTCATGAAATGCCAGAACAGGCGCGAACGCAGCGTTTTTTCCAGTTTGGCCGCGCCGCCCCAAATTGCGGTGCGCCAGCCATAGCGGAACACGTACTGACCGACCCCGGCGAAGACCAGCAGGCCGAGCATGAAAAACAACTTGCTCGTCGTCAACTGGTGCCCATCCATCAAATCGATCAGGCTGCCGATCACGCGCGGCGGGATCAGGTTGACTAAGGCCACCAGCAACAGGAAGACGACCCCGAACAAATACCGTCGCCACTCCTGTTTGAAATACCAACCCAGTTTCTTAAAAATACCCATTACAAGCAGCCCTCCTCAAAAACGCACTGTCTGAAAATTATATGATTAAACGATAAGAGTTTGCAAGCGAATCCCTGAGAAATAACGGCAACAGACCAAAAGAAAAACGCTCCAGCCAAAAATGGCCGGACCGTTTCCAAGTCTAGAACCCAAAGCCTACTTCTTGTTGGCTTTCTTTTGCTGCTGCTTCATCTGCGCCATCATCTGGTTGAGCTTCTTCTGGGATGGCTTTTGACCCATCGACATCATCATGCTCTGCAGCATTTCCTCATTGACAGGAGGATTATCTTGGAAGTACTTCTTCATATATGCGCGAGCCCCAAAGAACCCGGCTACAGCGCCGGCCAACAGGCCAACGATGAGCCCAATTGCGAACATCATCTCAAATTCCCCCCTTCATGTGAGATTCAACTCTCTCATTGTACAAAACGCTTGCATTGATTGAAAGGCTAATCTTTACGCAATCCGCGTTTTCTTTGCACTTCGCGGACTTTCTTCGGCGTGATTTCGTGACCCTGTTTGTCGAAAAACTGGGTGGTCTCAAGCTGATCCGCAAACCCCGCCCGGAAATCTTTGAGGTAGGCCTCACGAAGCTTTTGCCGCTCGGCCTTTTCCTCCTCGGTCAACCCTTCAGCCTTGGCTTTGTGGGCCAGCTCGTTGATCCGGTCAATGCGTTCCTGTGGCTGTTGTGCCATGCTGCTCACTCCTTAGTTCAGATGTAAGACTGTTTGCTGGTAACCACTCGGCTGCTCACCCGGAAACGGCGCGTGCTGGATCATCCGCAGGTACTCTTCGGCGCGGGTTGGCGACGAGAACGCTTTGATCAGGCGAAAAGTCGAGCCTTGTTGGTAGTAAACGACGGTGATTAATTTTTCCATAGTTCCTCCGCGGCATCAAAAAAAAGGCCGCAATCGCGGCCTTCTCGGATTAACGGCGCTTCTCTTTGATCCGCGCAGCCTTCCCACGGAGTGCCCGCAGGTAGTAAAGCTTTGCCCGACGGACTTGGCCATGACGGACAACGTCGATCTTCTCAACACGTGGTGTGTTAAGTGGGAACGTCCGCTCAACGCCTACACCGTTCGAAATCTTACGAACCGTGTAGGTCGCGCTAACGCCAACGCCGCGGCGCTTGATCACAACGCCTTCAAACAGCTGAACACGTTCACGGTCGCCTTCGACGATCTTCGCGTGGACACGGACCGTATCGCCAGGCCGAAAGTCTGGGATATCGGTGCGCAGCTGGGACTTGGTAATTTCTGCAATTAATGGATTCATCAGAACTGCTCCTTTGTCGACATTCTTAAGCATCCCGCCCAGCGGAACATCGTTGTTTTGTGAGTTATCACAAGATGTAATTCTAGCATAGGTGACAGACGGTGTAAAGAAAAAATGTTGACGACTAGGCGCCGTTCAGCCTGCCAAATTTCGGTTACCCAGTTCGGAACTGACTGAGCGTGCAAGATTCAACACGTTCAATGATCATTGCGTGCCCTTAGGTTTAGGCACGAGTACAATCTCGCGCACCACAGTATGGCCCCGGTTCTGAGTCTTCAGCTGGTAATCCAGCCGGACACGATACGATTGCCCCGCGTTGGGCAGCTGTTTCAACGGCAAAGAATTAACGCCGTTCTTCGTGTCGAAGCCATTGCTGACGTCAAGCAAGGAGTGGCCATCGGCACTTCTGATGTCGGTGATGGCGGCATCGAGATACTGTTCCTGATCAAACGTCAGGTTGAACCGCAACTCCGCCCCTTGACTATATTTCACAGCTTGCAGCGGCACCAGTGTGACACCAGGCCTGAGCGTATAGTTGCCACTTAACTCGTGAGTGACCGCCGGCTTCTGCTGAAAATTGAGCCTAAAGCGCCAGTCACCACGCACCCCATTAATATGAGTGATCGTGACGGGCAGGCGAAGGCTTGTCGGCGCTTTCTCTCGGGTGATGCGATAGGTTTCAGTGAAGCGGTAACCAGTTTTGGTCGGCGCAAAATCGAGTGAATCAGCCTCCACGCCTGGCAGTGGCGTAATTTGATTGTCTAGTCCCAGCTCGTCTTCGCCGTTTCGATAGATTTGCTCATGCGTCAGCCCGGTGACCTCACCGGTGATCCCAATTGTTTTCCCGGAGTAATAGGCTTCAACCAACCGGACTGTAAGCCCATGCGAGGTCACTTGCTGGTTCAAGGCCTTGGCGGTGCCGTTGACGTGAAAAGTCCGAGCACTGTTCGTCCCACCGTGAAGTAAATAAAATTCGCTTAGCCAAGTCGCGTTACTCACGGCCTGCCCGACCGCTTGACCGACTGCCGGGCTAACGGCAAAGGCGCCACCGGTCGCCAGCAGTACTCCGGCGGCTGCCAGTAGCAGGCGCATGCCCCACCGGCGGCGTTTGGGCGCAGCGTCAACACCGC
>NZ_BBAJ01000001.1 GCF_001311195.1 Lacticaseibacillus camelliae DSM 22697 = JCM 13995 | reverse complement strand
TTGTAGGACCAAGCTGGCAAAAAACAGCAACCGACCGCCGTGCGGAACGGCCAGCAGCGCGATCGCGAAATTTTCAGCAGTGTGCCGTACAGGTAGGGCTTGCGCAAGCCCACCAGCCGGTCGGCCGCGTAACTGCCGGCGATCCCCGCCACGTACCCCAGTGATGAGAACACCGCCATGATCTGCGTGGCGGTGATGCGGTCCAACCCCAAGCCGCCGAGATGCAGCGGCTCGTAAAGGTAAAGAATCATGATCGCACTCACGGCGTAAGTCGCAAAGCCTGTGCCTAATGACCCCAGCGCCATCAGCTTGAACGCCGGTGGCTGCTGAGAAATGACCCCGTTTTGTTTTGCCACGATCCGCCCCTCTTTATGCCCAGTTACGTTCCAATATAGCACAAGCCAAGACGCCGGCAATGCTTTTCCAGGGCCACTTTGCTAAAGTGAAAGTAACCGCTTTAGAAAGGAGCCCACAATGCGCAAACGGCACTGGCACCTCTCCGCCCCGCAGGCGATCCTGGTCAGTTTTGCTGCGATGATCGCCCTTGGCACGGCGCTATTAGCGCTGCCTTGGGCCAGCCAAAGCGGCCAGTCAAGCGGCTGGCTCACGGCACTGTTCACCGCCACCAGCGCCAGCTGCGTGACCGGGCTCGTGGTGGTCAACACCATGCAGCAGTGGACCCTGTTCGGCCAACTCGTGATCCTTGGCCTGATTCAGCTGGGTGGCATCGGCTTCATCACTGTCGTCACCGGCAGCCTTCTGCTCTTCCGCCGGCGCATCGGCCTGCGCCAGCGTTTGGCCATCCAGACCCTGTTCAATCAGGACTCACTGGGGGGCATGAGCAAGCTGGTCCGCCAGGTCCTACGCTACACGGTTGTGATTGAAAGCGGCGGCGCGGTCCTTCTCACCGTCGGCTTGCTGACGGCAAATCGCGGTTACACAGTGGGTGAAGCGCTGTGGTACGGCGTGTTCCACGCCGTCTCCGCTTTTTGCAACGCTGGGTTTGACGTTATCGGCCAAAACTCCCTTGCCGATTTTCAGGACAGCTGGCTCATCAGTCTGACCGTGATGGCCCTGATCACGCTGGGCGGGCTGGGTTTTCCCGTCCTGTACGAACTCAAACGCATGGTGAAAAACGACAGTCGTCCCCTGCGCCGGCGCGTGCATCATCTCAGCGTCAACGCCAAGCTGGTTTGCCTGACCAGCGTGCTCCTGACAGCGACCGGGACCTTGCTTTTCGCGCTGCTGGAGTGGCACCAATGCGGTTCGCTGGGTCGCCTGACCACCCCGACCAAATGGCTGACGGCGGCATTTGAGGCCGTGACCCTGCGCACGGCCGGCTTTGCGACCTTCGACCAAGGCCAGCTCACCCCGTTAAGCAAGCTGATCGCCTGCGGGCTGATGTTCATCGGCGGCTCGCCGGCAGGCACGGCCGGTGGGGTCAAAACCATCACGCTGGCCCTGCTGGTTGCCGCGGTGGTCTCGGGGCTGCGCGGCCACGCCGGAATCGTGATTTTTGGCCGCCGAATCCCGCTAGCACTGCTGCAACGGGCCCTAGCCGTGTTCTTCGCGCTGTTCGCCGTGATTGCCAGCGCCGTTTTGGTCCTCCATTTCACGGAAGCAAACAGCGTCTTCCGGCCGCAGCTGCTCGACCTGATTTTTGAGGCGACCAGCGCCACGGGCACAGTCGGGCTCACCACCGGCCTCACGCCGTACCTGTCGACAGCTGGCAAACTCACCATCGCCGCCTGCATGTTCATCGGCCGGCTGTCACCGCTGACGCTTGCGATTGCCCTGAACGCCCGTCAATCCGGCGCGACCCACCCCGCCGACTACCCTGCTGCCACCCTTTTCGTCGGCTGATTGCAGAAAGGAGCCCGCAATGAAAACCGTCCAAGCTCGCACGTTCGCCATCTTCGGCCTCGGCCGCTTTGGTACCAGCATTGTCGCCCACCTGGCGGAAAACGACGTCGAGATCCTCGCGGCCGACCGCAAGCCGGCCCGCGTTGAGGCGGTTGCCGACCAGGTCGATCAGGCCGTCGTCGGGGATGCCAGCGACGACGGCTTTCTTCAACGCGTCGCCATTGAACACTTCGACGTCGCCGTGTTTGCCATGGGCGAGCAGTTCGAGGCAAGCGTCATGGCCACCATGATGGCCAAGGAACGCGGCTGCCGGCGCGTTGTGGTCAAGGCGCTGGACGCACGTCAGGCCAAGATCTTGACCCGGATTGGGGCCGACCAGGTCGTGCTCCCGGAAGTGGAAATGGGGGCCAAAATCGCTCACACGCTGGTCAACGCCAATATTCTCGATGTATTTGATCAAATCCCCGGCGTCAACATCACCGAGCGCCGGCCTGACCCCCAGTGGGTGGGCAAGACCCTGGCCCAGGCGGATATCCGCCGCACCGCCGGTCTCGAGATCCTGGCCCTGATCCGCGCTGGCCGCCCTCAGATTCCGGTGGCGCCTAGCACCATTTTAGCGGCAGACGATGTGCTCCTAACGGTGAACACCAAATAGCAAACGGCCCCACGCCTGGCGAAAATCGCCGGTGTGGGGCCGCTACTTTTGAAAATTATTTTGACCGGGCAGGTGTTACTTGGCTGCCTTGCGCGCTTCTTCGCACGCCTTGACGATGGACGGGTTCTTTGAGTGGCAGTCCTCGATCATTTGCAAATCGGCTTCGCTCAGCTTCAAGTCATATGTCATGTCGTTTACCTCGCTTTGGTTTTAAAGATATTTTTACTGTACCACGATGACAAACAGTTGCAAGCAGAACGTGAACACGCCAGGCCCGCCACCCTATTGACACCGCCGCGCCGGTTGCCCACACTGGACGTAATTGGGTTAGGAGGCTTTGGCGTGGATTGGCTGCTCATTCTCATCCCCGCGTTTTTCGCGGCGCTCGTGCAAGGCATTACCGGCTTTGGCTCGGTGATCATCATGATGATTTTCTTCCCGGCAATTTTGCCCATCGCCGAGGCAGCAGGACTGGGCGGCGTGATCATGCTGAGCTGCACCGCCAGCTTGGCATGGCGCTACCGAAAAGATTTTCACTTCAAGCAGGTGATCGGTCCGTTCCTGTTCTACGCCACTGTGGCCACTTGGTCGGTCCATCTCGGTAAGCTGCTGGACACCCATGTGCTGCGGCTGATGCTGGGCGTGCTGCTGGTCGCGCTTGCGCTGTACTTCATTCTCGCCAAAAACGCAGGTGACCGGCGCTACCCCTGGTACATTGCGGTTGGCTTCATGGTGATCTCAGGCTTTTTCAACGGGTTGTTCGGCATTGGCGGGCCGCTGATGGCGCTGTATTTTCTCTCGCTGTCGACCTCGGTGCCGACCTACATGGGCAACCTGCAGGGGTTCTTCCTGATGGACACGGTTTACATCACCAGCGTGCGCGTGGCTTCCGGCATCATCACGGCCTCGGCCATCCCCTACATCATCGGTGGCATCATCGCGGCCACCCTGGGCACGCTGGTCGCCTCTCGCTTGTCAGCTAAGTGGAGCCTGGCCCAGATCAAGCCGCTGATTTACGGCTTCATCGGCCTCAGCGGGCTGTATTACCTGTTCTTCTGACTCCGTTGCAACGAAAAAGCGCACCAACCAGCTCCGTCCTTCAGTATAGGGGCGTGCTCGGTTGATGCGGTTTTTACCGTCTGGTGCCTCAAAACACTACCACAGATGCGTCATCGGCCCGACCATGTACAGCCCAAAGGCCATCACCAGCAGGCACAGTGTCGTGGCGATCACCCGGTACCAGCCGTGCATCCGGTATTTATCCGGCAGCGCCTTGGCTTCGAGCAGCAGCAGGAACCCCAGAACAATCGGCACGAGCAGCGCGTTGATCACCTCGACGGTGACTGCCAGATCCACCAGCTGAATGTTCGCGAGCACCAGCACGGCACCGATCACATGCGCCCCGATGTAAATCAGGTAAAAGCCCGCGCTTTTGCGGTTGAACGGCTCGTTCAAACTGTGCGGCCAGCCAAGCACTTCGGTCAGCCCCCAGGTGCCGGCTAAGGCGACCACCAGGGCGGCGACCAGCGACCCGCCCAGCAGGCTGGTCCCAATCAGTAGGTAGGCCGGCAGCGACCCAAGTAAGGCGCTAGTGCGCCGGCCATTTGTCCCACCGTCGCAAACGCACCGCTGCCGCCGTGCTTGCCTACGGTTGCCGCGAACGTCACGATGAACACAATCATAATCGCCTGCGTAATCAGCGTTCCAACCGCAGTGTCGCGGCGCTCTTGGGGAATGTCCGCCGGGGTCAGATGCTTGTCCACTACTGCACCTTGCTGGTAAAACAGCATCCATGGCATGATGACCGCACCGACGTTGGCCGCCACGAGGTAAATGTAACTGCTGCTCTGCCAAGCACCGTGACCAGGCCGCGCATCAGATCACCGAGCTGCGGTTTCGCCATGACCATGGCGATGACAAATGCAAACTCAGCCAGGCCGACAATGACGCCGATTTTTTCCACCCGGCGATACTCACCTAAAAAGGCGATCCCGACCAGAAACGCCGTCGCGATCGGAATCGTGATCCACTTAGACACACCAAACAACTCGCCAACGCCAGCGATGCCGATGAACTCGGTCAACAGCGCCCCGACGGCAGAAATTCCTAACGTCGCAGCCGCGAGCCACGCCCAGCCGCGGCCAAAATACTGGCGGATCAGCGTGCCGTGGCCTTCCTGGGTGACAATCCCCAGCCGCACGGTCATTTCCTGCGCCATGAACAAGACCGGGATCAGGACCAGCTGCGGCAACACCATGGTGTAGCCCCACTGCGCCCCGGATTGGGCGGCCGTGATGAGGCACCCCGCGTCCGTATCGGCCAGCATGACCAGCAGGCCAGGGCCCCAGACGGCGAGCCACCCCCGACCACGTCTAGCCGTTTTTGATGATTTCTCATTTCTTTCGATAATTGCCACTCCGCTCCTGGCGGCCAATGCCGCGAGTCAAAACATAGGCTCATTGTACTACGAGACCACCGGTCATTTGGAGCAAACATCAACAATTGCGGCGGCCCCCGGGTACCCCTTTTTTTGCTTACAAAACCGCGCCAATTGCGCTACACTGAAGTGAATTTAAGTCTCCGCAGCGTTTATTGCGATCGTCTACTACCAATAGATGGAATAACCGTTCCTGCAGTCATTCCAACGAAGGTGGTATTTTTTATGCAATCAAACACAGTTCCCGTTAAAACAAAGGTCTCGATTCTGGCCGCTGGCCTGTTGTCATTCATCGGTATTCTGGTGGAAACGTCAATGACCGTCACGTTCCCCACCCTGATGCGTACCATGCACGTCAGCCTAGCGACAGTGCAGTGGCTGACCACGGCCTACCTGCTGCTCGTGACCATCGTGATGAGCAGCACGGCCTTTGTCCTCAAGCGGTTCACCTTTCGCCGCCTATTCTTCTTTGCCGACCTGATGAGCCTTGCTGGCACGATCACGGCCATGGTCGCGCCTAACTTTGCACTGCTGCTGGCGGGCCGCATGCTTCAGGCCGTTGCGACCGGGATCGCCACCCCACTCATGTTTCAGCTCGTCTTCACCCGCATCCCCTTCAAGCAAATCGGGCTTTGGACCGGACTGGCCAGTGTCATCGTCTCGCTGGCGCCGGCGCTTGGTCCCACGTATGGGGGAATCTTGACCAGCCTGTGGTCCTGGCGTGCCATTTTTATTGGCATCCTGCCAGTGCTGGTCGCTGCCACCCTGCTCGGCGCGTATGGCCTGCACGGCGCGGCGCTGGGCACTCAGGGTCAGCAGTTTGATTTTGGGGGCCTCGCGCTGCTGGGGATCACGTTCACCAGCCTGGTCTGGACGCTCAACCTAGCCGGCACTCACGGCTGGATCAGCGCCAATTTTGGCATGAGCATGTTTGTCGCGATGTTGTTGGTCGCCAGCATGACTTGGTACGCCCGCCGCGGTCAGCGCCACCTGTTTGATTACAGTATTTTGAAAAATGGTGTGTTGCGGCAGCGCCTGCTTCAGTACTTCGGCCTCCAGCTGATCAATATTGGCCTGTCGTTCGTCCTGCCCCTGTTTGCTCAAGACGTCCTGCACGCATCGCCGATGAGCGCAGGCTTGATGCTGCTGCCAGGCGCTTTAGTTGGGGCCATCGTGGCGCCGCTTGCCGGTAAAATCTACGACCGCCGCGGCGCACGATGCCACTCTTAACCAGTGCCAGCCTCGCTGCGCTGGCGATGCTGCTGTTTGCCACGCTGACTCACCACTTCACCATCGGCGTGATTGCCGCGCTTTACATGGTCTTGCGAGTCGGATTCAACAGCGGCTTTGGCACCGCCGTGTCCGACGCCAGTCTGCAAGTCGCAGGCCCGCAAAAAGCGGATCAAAACTCCATGTTCAGTATGATGCAGCAATTTGCCGGCTCGCTAGGCACGAGCCTGATGTCTGCGGTAATTGCCGCCAAGACGCTGCACTCGAGCACCATCGCGGCCACCGTTAACGGCAGCCAAATAGACTTTTGGCTCCTGTTTGGGGTCGCCGTTGCCATTCTGGGTACCGGACTGTGGGTGGCCAAAAAGAAAAAGACCGGACTTTGATCAGTCCGGCCGGTCATACATACTCAATGTGATTCGCCTGGCACCACCGCTTAGCCAGCTGCTGATAAGCAGTGCCCTGAAACTCGTACCATTGATCTACCAGCCCCAACGCCTCGAGTGCGCGCCGAAACCGCCGAAACACCCCATGACCATGCAGGGTTTGTTCGAGTTGCGGCCGCTGCAGAGCAGTGGCGACCTCGTCGGTAAACCGGGTCATCAACTGGTAATCATCCCTTTCGTACTGCGTCGGCAGCGTGACATAACGCGCTTCGTCCGCTTCAAAAGGGGCCTCTGCTTCGTCGTCATCGGGCACCCGGATGATGGTTTCCGTCTTGCGGTCGTAAAGAAACTCTAACTCATCATCAGTCATCTCGATGGCCTCACTGACCGCACCTAATTTGATCGGCATCAAATCGCCTTCTTTGCTAATTGTCAGCCCGCGCACGCATCAGCCAGGTCTGCCAGATCAGCACCCCGGCCATCAACACCGTGAAGGCCAGAATATACACGGGATACAACCCGATGGACACCGCGCCGGCCAGCAAGCCAAACAGCGGCGGCGCAAAGGTCGAACCGACATACGCCGACGCCATTTGCAGCCCGATCACCGCCTGTGAGTGGTCCGCGCCAAAGGAGTGCGGCGTTTCGTGAATAATCGTCGGGTAAATGGGCGCACACCCCACGCCGAACACCACGAGACCAACCAGCGCGGAGATAACCGGCAGTGGCAACAGAATCAGCAGGACCCCCACGAGCATGATCCCCGTGCCGAGCCCCAGCATCCGGCGGTCACCCAGCTGATCGGCGATGATACCCGACAGAAAGCGGCCCACCGTGATGCCAATGTAAAACAGCGCGGCAAACCGCGCGGCCGTCGTCACGGCGACCCCACGGGCCTGAACCAGGTAACTGGCGGCCCAGATGCCGGCAGTGGCCTCCAGGGAGCAGTAGGCGAAAAAGGCGACGAGGACCTGCTTGACGCCGGGCAGTTGCAACAACTGGCCAATCTTCAACGGTGCGCTGGCTCCCTTTTCACTTGCCGCGGTTTGCGGTTTGGCCCACAGCGGGAGACTCGCGATCAAGATAAAGGTCAGCACCACCTGGATGATGCCGATGATGCGATACCCGGACTGCCACCCCAGCTGGTGGGTCAGGGCGTAGCTCATCACGTTCGGGCTGATGGCCGCGCCCACACCCCAGAAGCAGTGAAGCCAGTTCATCTGGCGGCCCTTGTAGTGCAGTGCGACATAGTTGTTCAGCGCCGCATCCACGGCGCCGGCTCCGAGCCCGTACGGCACCGCCCAGACGCAAAGCCAAATGAAACTGGGCGACAGCGAAAAGCCAAACAGTGCAAGCGCAGTCGTCGCCACACTGGCCGCCGTGACCTTGCCCGCCCCAAACCGTCGCGTCAGGCGGTCCGACATCAAGCTGGAAATAATCGTGTCTGCCGAAATCAGCATGGTGATGATCCCGACGTAACTGGTTGGCACGCCCAGTTGCGTGTGCATCGCCGGCCACCCGGCCCCAATTAAGGAATCAGGCAGGCCCAGGCTAATAAACGCTAAATAAATGATCCCCAACAGTAAAGAAAACATATGCCCCTCCGTATGCGTCAATACTGGTAATTCTAGCGGAGTGGCAAGCAGTGTCAACGGTTTCAGTGTGACTACTTCGTCACTGGTGTCATGATGGTGGGACGAAAAGCCCCTTATCCCCACGGGCTTTACCATTTGTTTCACCTGAAACCATCATCGCATCCCCATGATATCGGTCTTCCGGGCATGCTAAACCGGGCGAGCAGAAAGTTGAAAACGGTTGGTAAATCCAGACCACAGTGAGGTGTACGGATGCACATGAATCACTCACCGATGGGAAGGAAGTGCCTGATTGTCCGTTGCTGATGCGATAACGCTTATGTTTAGTACTTCGAGTTTCATCTTGTCTTTATCCACCTGACCATCGTCATCACCCAAACAATCGGCGGCAAGAAAAAGACCGCTAAATTTCTGGCAGGAGGTTTAGCGGTCTTCGACTATTCAAACTAAATGCCAACCGTCTTTAGCGGTCTGCAGGGCGACGTGCTGAATGGCGTGCCGCCTTTTCGATACTCAGAGAATAACATGGGCGAAACTCACGAGAGAAAGAAAATCGCAGAAGCATCCTCTATCTCAAGCAACCCGCCTGCTTGATGACGAATGCGCGTATCTGGCGTCCTTAGTCATCAACCTCAACCGTCGAGTTTTCCCCGCCGATCGTGACTTCCGCCTGCTTAAAACTCAGGGCGAAGAAGTCAGAGTGCGCGGCGTACTTCGCAGTTTGCGGGTACTTCGCGTTGTACAAGGCCAGCTGCTCAGGGGTTGGGTCGATTTTCTCGACCGTCGCCTTGCGGACGCGGGCCACATCATTGCTGCCAAACTGCGGCGTCGCAAACGATGCCTGACTGTGTTTGCTGATTTCTGCAACCTTTTCCGCGTTGGCGGCCGTCATGAACAGCTCCTGGTTGTTGGCTTTATCGTAAACGCCGAGGACGATGCGGACATCCGGCGCGGTGCCGTCTTCCGTCAACGTCGCAACCGCAATTTGTGATGACGCGTTAAAGATTCTCTCTAGATCTTCTGTATTAGCCAAAAAAATCCCTCCAATATCAGTTACATTTTCGGGCGAGCTTCATTCGTTCGTCTATATAAATGGTAAGCGGTTACGTCGGAGAATACAAGCGTCGCGGCCGCCGTGTCACATTCACTAATCGAGCATCTTGGGGCTGCTAGAGACCAAATCACTTATGGTACGGGCTCCCGATCTGAATCATGAACGCCCGGTAGATCTGCTCCATAAGCACCAGCCGCATCACTGGTGCGGCATGGTCAGCTTGCCGAAGCTCAGCGTGTCATCGGCGCGCTTCATCACGGCCGGCGACAGCCCCAAAGAACCCCCGATGACAAACGTGATATCGGAGTGGCCGTATGTGCCGAGGTCCTCAAGCTCCTTGGCGAACACCTCACTGGCGCGCTGCTTGCCTTCGATTGCCAAGGCGATGACCCACTCCTTGTCCTTGATTTTGGCGAGGATCCGCTCGCCCTCAACCTCTTTGACATGCGCCATCTCCGCCTCGGATAGCGACTCCGGGGCTTTTTCATCGGCGACTTCAACAATCTGCACCTTCGCAAACTTGTCCAGTCGCTTGCGGTATTCGGCAATCCCGTCCTTAAAGTACTTCTCTTTGAGCTTGCCGACTCCAATCACTTTGATGTTCATACGCGTCACCCCTCAAAGCAAGTATACCCGAAACCACCGCCCGTCAAAATGGCCGCAGTGTTCATTACTCAAGGACAATGTAACGATTTATTTGGTGTTTTTTTACACACCACCCATGACATTGTTCATGGCATGTCTTGTTGCTATGAAAAATTGAAATGCCCACATTTCGGCTTTTTGTTGCCGTTTCTTACACGTTTTTTCCCTTCACATGCAGTTTTTTTTCAATCTTCGGTCTTTACACGAGTTTTACACGGTCCCCGTTATACGGTCCGCAAAATAAGCGCAAAATAGAAGAGTTGAGTCACTTTTGGAGCGTGTAAACTTATGACTGTAATCAAAAACATTGCAAAGGACCGGGTGCTGCAGATCACCGCGTTCCTAGTAGTGCTGAGCTTGTTCGCGGCCAGGCCGAAGCTTGCCGATATCAGCTTCGATACTCTCTGGTCGATCCTCGGGATGATGACCGTCATCCAAATCTTCGAGTACCTGCATGTCCTTGATTATTTTGCCTACCGTCTGACCAGTTTGGCCGCTGATTCACGCCAGCTGCTACTGATGTTTTTGGGGCTCGCCATCGTCGCCGCCATGTTCTTGACCAACGACGTCACGGTGATCACCCTCATTCCGCTGTACCTTGAAATCGCCAAAAAAATACAAGCTGCCTGAGATCCTACCAGTCACACTGATCGGATGGCGGCCAACTTTGGGAGTGCCTTCACCCCGTTTGGCAACACGCACAACATTTTCCTGATGAGTCACTACACGATTGGGATCGGCGAATTCTTCAGCTGGTCGATCCCACTGCTGATTGCGTCGATCATTCTCCTGCTGGGTTTCACCCTGTTCGTCAAAAAAATCCCTCTGCCCGCCGTCGGCTTCCAGGATATCCACATCCAAACGCGGCCGACAGTGATCACCGCAATCGTGGCACTGTTCATTTTTGCCGGGGTGCTCAAGTTTATCCCGTCTTATATTGGCGCCGTTGCGGCGATCCTGCTGGCGGTGCTTTACAACAAGACGATTATGAAAAAAAGTCGACTACGCAATTGTCCTGACCTTCGCCGGCTTCTTCGTCATTGTGTCCGTCTTGCAGCAGTTGCCGTGGGTGGTCAACCTGATCTCTGGGCTGGTCAGCTCGCCGCACTCCGTCTTCCTGACTTCGATCCTCACCAGCCAGCTAATTTCTAACGTGCCGTCGACCGTGCTGATCGGGAAATTTACCCACTACGCTGCGGCGCTCTTCCTGGGGTCCAACATCGGGGGCCTGGGCTCCGTGGTCGGCTCAATGTGCAACCTGCTGGTGTATAAGGAATACGCCACTTGGGGCAATCACCATGCCGGCAAGTTCCTGATCGGCTTTCTCGCCTTCAACGTGATTGGCTGATCGTCCTAGCCGGCATGGGCTGGCTGATCCTCGATTTTGTTTACTAAATGAAAATGTGCTTTACTTCGTCGCGGCTCACCGCGACTTTTTTGTCCTGTTTTTTAAGAGGAATGGCGCGAACTATTGTATTTTTCCCTGACAGCAGCTTATTAGTTGCGGTAAGAATGCCGAGTTAGATAAGCTAAAGTTAACCGAAGCTATTATTTTAATTCGCAAGGAGGACATTATGGGAAAATATGAGTCCGATGCCAAGCAACTCCTCACAGCGCTGGGCGGTGCCAAGAATGTGGCATCATTCATGCACTGTGCCACACGCATGCGGTTCGTCCTCAAAGACGACGCCTTGGCGGATAAGCCGGCCATCGAAAAAAAATTGGGGCCGTGCGCGGCATGTTCACGAACGCTGGACAATTCCAGGTCATCATCGGCAACGAGGTCCCGGAATTCTACAATGATTTCGTCCAAGTCTCCGGCCTGACCGGCGCCAGCAAGGAAGACACGAAGGCCGCCGCCAAAACACACCAGAACGTGGTGCAGCGCGCGGTAGCCACGCTGGCCGAGATTTTTACGCCGCTACTGCCCGCCATCATTGTCGGTGGGTTGATCCTCGGCTTCCGAAACATCCTGGAAGGGGTGCAATTCGGCGGCTCGACCATCGTTGAACAATCGCAGTTCTGGAGTGGGGTCAACGCCTTTCTGTGGCTGCCCGGCGAAGCCATTTTCCACTTTCTTCCGGTCGGCATCACCTGGTCGATCACCCGTAAAATGGGCACCACGCAGATCCTCGGGATCGTGCTGGGGATCACGCTGGTGTCCCCGCAGCTGCTTAACGCCTACGCGGTGAACAGCACGGCAGCCGCTGACATTCCGTTCTGGGACTTCGGCTTTGCCCAGGTCAACATGATCGGCTATCAGGCCCAAGTCATCCCCGCCATGCTGGCCGGGTTCATGCTGGTGTACCTGGAACGCTTCTTCCGCAAGCACATCCCGCAAGCCGTCTCGATGATTTTCGTGCCGCTGTTCTCACTGCTGCCAACGATCCTGATCGCGCACGTCGTCCTTGGCCCCTTCGGCTGGTGGGTCGGCGACGGGCTGTCAAACATCGTGAACGCCGGCTTGACCAGCAGCTTCAGCTGGCTGTTCGGCCTGGCCTTCGGGCTGCTGTACGCACCGGTCGTGATTACAGGGCTGCATCACACCACGCTGGCGATCGACGCGCAGCTCATTTCCACCTATGGGTCGACCAATCTTTGGCCGATGATCGCCCTGTCTAACATTGCGCAAGGCTCGGCGACCCTGGCGGTGGCGATCGCGCACCGGGGCAACAAGCAGGAGGAAGGCATTTCAGTGCCGGCGACGATTTCGGCCTACCTTGGCGTGACGGAACCGGCGATGTTCGGGATCAACCTGAAGTACGTTTACCCGTTCATCGCGGCGATCATTGGCTCCGGCATCGCCGGCATGTTCGTCACCATCATGGGCGTTCGCGCCTACTCGATCGGCGTTGGCGGCTTGCCTGGGATTCTCTCCATCGTGGGTCAGTACATCGGGATTTTTGCCATCGGCATGGTCATCGCCGTTGCCATTCCGTTCATTCTCACCTTTGTTTTACGCAAAGTGCCGGCGCTGAACAAGATCGAGGCCGTGGACGAAGCAACAGGCGAGATCATTGACGAAAATGACGCCCCTGCCCCACAGCCGCTGGCTACAACCATTGAAAGCCTGAGTTTGACCGGCTATACGCCCCTGCAACAGGCAACGTGCTCCCACTGACCGCCGTCCCGGACCAGGTTTTTGCCCAGAACATGATGGGCGAAGGGTTCGCCGTTGACCCGACGGAAGGGCGCATCAGCTCCCCTGTGGTCGGCACCGTGACCGCATCTTCGACACCAAACACGCCATCGGGATCCAGATGCCAAACGGCCTTGAAGTCCTGGTCCACATGGGACTCGACACGGTGGCCTTAAAAGGGGCACCGTTCACGGTGCACGTGCAGCCAGGCGACGCGGTCCAACCCGGCACGCGCTTAGCCTTCATGGACATTGAGGCGGTCAAGGCCGCTGGCTATTCCCCAGAGGTGATCGTGGTGATCACCAACTCAGACCAACTCGCTGAATTCAGACTGTTGACCTCCGGCCCGCACGAAAGCGGCGATCCGGTGGCTGAAGCACAAACCGCCGCCCTGCCGGAAACGACGCCGCGTCCCAAAGCGGAACCGGCGTTGTAGCAAGCGCTGGACACCAAAAACCCGGATCACTGACGATCCGGGTTTTTCTGTGCGCCTGAGACTAACCGGTGGCGGGCGGCCACCGGGATCTGGCTGGCTTTCACGCGGCGCCACGACAAGACCGTCTGCCCCTTGCTGCGCACTGCTAGATAGGCATGCGGGGCCAGCGGTTTATCTGTTACTTGCAGCAGCAGCTTGCGTTCACGGCCGTCCCGGGAGTAGCTCGGCAGGCGGTAGCGATAATCGCGGCCACCATGCGCATTAGCAACCCATTCCACTGAGCAGCCGCCAGTGGCCACGTACACGGTTTCTTGTGGCAGGACAGGATTATACCGGTCCAACATGCCGGCCGCCTCTGTGGGCTGATCACGGGTGAATAGCGGCGCGCCAAACAAAATCACCGCCATAATGATCATCAGTGCCCCCACATTGCAGCATGCCCGTTTCATCCCACTCGCCCCTTTCACCCAATAGTTTACAGGGTGAAGCACTCTAACTCATGGGACTTGAGGTCGAGATGCGGATGGGCCTAGGAATGATTTTTTTCAGCAAAAAGCGCCCGGTTCCGCACGAATGCGAAACCGAGCGTCATTTTGACTGCCTAAAGGTCTTCGCCGCGACTGGCGATGACTTTTTTTTATACCAGTTGAAGGAGTCTTTGCGGCTGCGTTTCCAGCTGCCATGCCCCTGATCATCGGCATCGACGTAAATGAAGCCGTAACGCTTCTTCATTTCGCCGGTGGACGCCGAAACGATGTCGATGGCACTCCACGGGCAGTAGCCGAGCAAGTCGACGCCGTCTTCGGCGACCGCCTTTTCCGCCTGCAGCAAGTGGTCGGCCAGGTACTTGATGCGGTAATCGTCGTGAATGCTGCCGTCGGCTTCGACCTTATCGAAGGCGCCAAAGCCGTTTTCAACGATCATCATCGGCTTGTGCCAGCGCGCCGTCATCCAGTTCAGGCTGTAACGAAGCCCAACCGGGTCAATCTGCCAGCCCCAGTCAGAACGCGGCACGTAAGGATTCTTGGTGTCATTTTTAAATTCGTCAAAGTCCATATCCGGATTATCGTCGCTGTACTTGACCACGGCGGAGTTGTAGTAGGAAAAGCCCACAAAGTCCGCGGTGCCGGCCTTGATGATGGCCTCGTCTGCCGGCGTGATACCAATGTCGTAGCCTTTCTTCGCCCAGTACTTCTTGAGCCAAGCCGGGTACTCGCCCAGCGCCATGACGTCACCGAAGTAGTAACGGTAATTCATCGCGCGCTGGCAGTACATCACATCTTCCGGCCGGGCGGTCAACGGGTAAATCGGGTTGAAGGCGATCATGTCGCCGATTTGCAGCGTCGGGTCGATCGCATGGCCGATTTGCACGGCCTGGGCCGCGGCGACAAACTCGAGGTGCGCCGCCTGAAACATTTTTTTTCTTCCCAGTTGTCGCCCTTGCCTAGAATCAGACCGGAGTTTTGCAGTAGCGGGTGCGGGTCGCGCCAGGACGTCTGGTTGTTGATCTCGTTGAAGGTCATCCAGTACTTCACCTGGTTGTGGTAGCGCCGGAAGCAGGTCTCGGCAAACTTGGTGAAGCAGTCGACGACCTTGCGGCTGCCAAACCCGCCATACGCCTTGACCAAGTGCAGCGGCATCTCAAAGTGCGACAGGGTCACGATCGGCTCGATGTTATACTTGTGCAGCTCCGCAAACAGGTCATCGTAAAACTTCAGGCCGGCCTCGTTGGGCACGTCCTCGTCGCCGTTCGGATAGATCCGCGTCCAGGCGATGGACGTCCGAAACGCCGTCATCCCCATTTCGGCAAACAGCTTGATGTCTTCTTTGTAGTGCGAGTAGAACTCGACGCCCCAGTGGTTCGGGTAGACCTGGCCGTCTAAGACCTGGTCATCCTCAATGCGAGCCACGCCGTTTTCCCCGGCGCGCATGGTGTCGGCAATGCTGACACCCTTGCCGCCTTCCTGCCAGCCGCCTTCAGCCTGGTGCGCAGCAATCGCGCCGCCCCAGAGAAAGTCTTCTGGCATTTTGTATCCTTTTGTCATTGGTCTGAAACTCCTCACGTTTATCTATAATTGGGCGCATGAGTGCGAAGTGCGTCCGGCTTCTAACTGGGCTCTGGCGGCTAATCTCCGGGCTAAGACCGCCAAGCCTGCGCACCTTCTAACTGGGCTACGAGTTCGCAACGCGGGAGTGGTTTGATCAGCTTGTAGCGCTTTGCGCGTACAAGCTGACATGCGGCAGCAGCTACGCTCAGGGCCTCGAAGCCAAAGTACGGCTTCAATGCCCTGAGCTAGGCTACCCATCCCGCTCAGTTCGCGAACCCTGCGCACCTTCTAAAAAAAGCCGGAACATCGCTGTTCCAGCCTTCACCGTGCAATGCGAAGATTAGTTGTCCTCGACTTTTTTACCATCAAGGCGCTTGTAAAGGTCAACGATCTCACCCGCAAGATCACGGAACGTAATGCTGGTCATCAAGTGGTCCTGTGAGTGGACCATCAGCAGTGTGACCGTGGCGTGCTCGCCGTTAGCTTCGGCAGTCAACATCTTGGTCTGTGAGTTGTGCGCATCAACCAAGAAACCGTCAGCTTCTTTAAGCTTTGCGTCGGCGGTTTCAAAATCGCCCTTCTTGGCTGCCTGGATCGCCTCGAAAGCGGAACTCTTCGCATTCCCGCCGTTCAAAATGAGACCCATGATTGCATCCATGTTTTGATCTTGTTCTTCTTCAGCCATTGTCTTCTCCAATCATCAGTATCTCTAAGCTCAGAAAGCGGTTGCGGTTTCCCGTAGACTACTTGCCAGCTTTTTCGATTGAGGACAGCGCTTCTTTAAGCACCTTTTCGCCGTTCATCATGCCGTAGTCCTGCATGTTGATGACTTCAACGGGCAGCTTGCCGTCAACTTTGTTTTGGAACTGGCTGAGCAGGTAACGAACCTGAGGCCCGAGCATTAAAATGTCTGGGTGTTTCGTCTCCAGTGCGTTATCAGCGTCAGAGGCAGCGGTTGCAAAAATGTCCGCTTCAACACCTTCAGCCGTTGCGGCCTTCTGCATCTTCGAAACCAGCAAGCTGGTGGACATACCAGCAGAGCATACCAACATAATAGTTTTCTTGTCAGCCATAATTAAAACTCCCCTTTGTGTGAGTACAAATTTTGCGGCTAGAAGTTTAACCGCTTTCATTGCTACAATGCTATAATAATACGTGGGTACGAAATAAACAAGTCCCATGACTTAAAATTTGTTTGGGAGGGGCAACTCATGTATCACGAAATCGCGGAAAAACTGCTCCAGGCGATTCAGGCTGGAGATTATCAAACTAAATTACCGACGGAGCAGGAGCTGATGAAGGAGTATGGCGTCAGCCGCAACACCATCAGACGCGCCATCGATGTCGTTTACCAGCATGGGCTGCTGCGCCGCATTCAAGGCTCCGGCTACTACATCAACAACGTCCAGCTTCAAGGCTCGATGACGATCAATCTGTCCATCGGTGCCGGCAAGTCATTGGCCAAGCGCGGCCCGTTGACCTCCAAAGTCGTCACTTTTGACCGGGTGCAGGCCAGTGAGATCCCGCTTGCCCAAACGATGAAAATCCATGATGACACCGAGCTGTGGCGCATCATCCGCCTGCGCTACCTCAACTCGGTGCTGTACTGCCTGGAGGAAGCCTACTACCTGCGTGACCAAATCCCGTTTATTTCGACTGATGCCTTGGACGATTCGATTTTTGATTTTATCAAAGAAACCTACGACATCGATCCCGAATCCTCAGACGACTTTCTCTCCCTGACCACACTGGGTCCGGATAAGGCCGACCTGATGAATTTGGCTACCGGCACCTCACTGCTAACGCTGGCCCAAATCAACTACACGCACAACAACGTGGTGTTTAACTTCTCCCAAACCGTTTACAGCTACCCGGGGCTGGACTTCTACTTCCATTCCGCACACCTCAGCAGCAACTGAGTGCCCTGCAAAAAGACAACAACGCCGCCGCGACTTCATCGATCGCAGCGGCGTTTTGTTATGCCTTGGCCGGTTCGTACATGTCGGCGTTGCGCCGGCCAGAACGGGCCCGCAGCGCGTACAAAATGGTGATCGTATCGACCACTTCCTGCAGCATCGCGCCAATGATCACCGGAATCACCCCGAAGGCGGCGATCAGCATCAGGCCGGTACAGATCCCAATGCCGATCCACACCGCCTCTTTGGCGATGCGCATCGTGTCCTGAGAAATGATCACCGCACAGGCCACCTTAGTGAGGTCATCGCGTAAAATGACCGCATCAGCGCTTTCGCTGGCGGCGGTCGCCCCGTGCGCGCCCATGGCGATGCCGACATCAGCAACCGCTAGTGACGGCGCATCGTTGACCCCGTCGCCGACCATCACCACCGGCCGCGCGTCTTTAGGCGTGTTGTCCAGTACTTTAATCTTGTCCGCCGGCAGCTGTTCGGCAAACACCTTGTCTACGCCAACTTGCTGGGCAACGTCATCGGCAATCGCCTGATTATCGCCGGAGATCATCATCGTGTTTGCGACGCCGAGCTCGTGCAGCGCACTGATCGTCTGCTTGGCTTCCGGCCGGATGCGGTCGGTGAAGGTGATCACGCCGGCGTAATGGCCATCAACGCTCACGTAAACCGCCGTGGTGTCAACATTCGCGTCGGTACCGGCAAAGTCGGGCTTGCCGACCTTGATCAACTTACCGGCAACTTCAGCCTGGACCCCTTCGGCCGTCACTTCTTCGGCGGCGTTAGCGCCGAGCAGTTTGCCGCTGCCGACTTCGCTGACCAAAGACCGCGCCAGAATATGGGTAGATTGCTGCTCCGCACTGGCCGCCAGCAGCAGCAGCTGGTTTTGATCGTAGCCTGGTTGCACTTGCACCTGATTGACAGCAAGCACGCCTTGCGTGATGGTCCCAGTTTTATCAAAGGCCACGGTTTTGGCCGAGGACAGTTTTTCTAGGGCCGTCCCAGACTTCACGATGATCCCGGCGCGGCTGGTGCGGCTCATCCCCGACACCATCGCGACCGGCGCCGCCAGGATCAGCGGGCACGGACTAGCCACGACCAGCACCTCCGCAAAGCGCAGCGGATTGCCCGTAACCGCCCATGCCACACCGGCGATCACGTACGCTAACACCGTAAACGGCAAGGCGTAACGGTCGGCCATGCGGACAAAATGGGCTGGCCGGGCCTCGGATTCCTTGACCAGTTGCACGATGCCTTGGTACTGACTGTCCTCGGCACGCTTGGTGACGCGCACGGTCAGGGCGCTGTCGCCATTGACCGTCCCGCTCATCAGCTCATCCTTGGGATTCTTATCCACCGGCTTGGACTCCCCGGTCAGGCTGGCCTCGTCGACCGTGCTACTACCCTCGATCACCACACCGTCGACCGGCACGACTTCTTGCGGCTTGACCAGCACAGTGTCATCCACATTGACGTCATCGACGGAGATGTCTTCCTGTTTACCGTCAACCAGCCGGTGCGCGGTCGTTGGCGTATTATCAAGCAGCTGCTTGAGATCAGAATTGGCCTTAGTCGCCGCAAAGTCTTCCAGCGCGTCGCCGCCGGTCAGCATCAGCAGCACGATCAGCGCACCAATGACGGTGATCACGATTTGCGCCCAGCCTGGTTGATGCAAGCCAAACTCCAAAATCAGCGCAACGATCCCGACGGTCACGACAGCCCACAAGCGACGATAATTTCTCAACGCACTCACTCCCTCGATTTATCTACGCTTAATTATAATAATTCCAATCTAGAAAGTCCAGTTAGGCGCGTTCCGTTTTTGTTTTTTTCCGGCTCACATTCGATCACGATCGGCCACGCCACAGTGCCCTCAGCAATCAGTGCCTGTAGGCGGTTAAACAAAAACAGCAGCCAGGCAAACCCAATCGCAAAACCTTGAATCTCAAAAGCGGTCAGGCTCGGGTAGCCGAACAGACGAAAGCCCATGTTCAGCAGAAATTCGACCGCACCGATGCCGTAAGACGCCCACAGAAACTCCTTGGAGACCTCTGGCAGCAGCCAGCGCAAGCCAATAATAATGATCAGCACGATGGTCACCAGCATCCACGAAATTTGATCATGCAATAGGTGAAACTGCGCGTTGTTGGGAAAGATCCCGATGCAACCGAGATCAATCGCCGCCAGCGTTAACAGCGTTCGCAGTGTCGTTAACCGCCAAGATTTACGGTGCTGCGCGTTTAATTGGACAAATAGGTAATCGATCAGGCTGATCATGACCAGCGCCGTCATCACCAAGGTGAGGTTGAACTGCCAGGCGTTGGAGGCCAGCTTGGTCCCCAGGAAACTCAGGTTGTACTGCCACCACTGACGACTGCCGTTTGACGCCATGGAAATGACCGCCCCAGACACAATCACGATGGTGAGCAAGGTCGACAGCGTGGAAGCGTTGATCCGCAGGGCCATTTGAACCATGAACACATTGGCCAAGATCAGAAATATAAGCACCTGCAACACCGCTGTAAACGGATCAAATGTCGCGCCCGGAAAGAGCTGGCCCAGCACCCAAAAGGTCCCCAGCAGCGCCATGCCTAGGATGATGCAAACGCCAGCATGATCACCGGGAAATTTCGCCAGTACACGGCCTTAGAAAACCGATTGTCCGGATCGTTGCGCGATTGCACAAAGAACCCGGCAAACAGGCCGATCCCAGTGACGACCCCAAAGCCGATGGTAAAACTGGCCACTGAGACATCCCCGGTCATTGGAATCACCCGTACGCCCAGATGCAGCCAGTAAAGGAAAATCACCACCGTTGAGATCAGGCTGACCACCAGCGGCCAGATGAACGCTTGCCGCCCTGACCTTAGCCTGTCCGCAGGCGCAGGTTGAATCACGATACGATCGTTTTTGATGGTCAGCTGCATCGGCGTATCTAAGTCCCCGTGCAGCTGAGCGTACACGCCGGCCGGCACTGTGACCTTGAGCTCACTTTTTTTCTTTCATGACTGTCTCTCCCCTGTATCCTCTTCCCTCATCATACCGTAATGAACCGCAAAACGGGGCGGATGGCCCCCAAAATCAGTTGGGCGAATCAAACAGACTGCAGGGCACAAAAAACGGGCTGCCGTTGCGGCAGCCCGTTTCCTTAACGCGACGTGACATTAGTCAATGTCGATCTGGTGTGGATCTTGCTCCTGTTCAGTCAGCTTTGGCAGCGTAATGGTCAAAACACCCTTGTCGTACGAGGCCTTAATGTTTTGCTCATCGACGTTCGGCAGGCGATAGCTCCGGCTCATTGCGCCATAGCTGCGCTCGCTCATCAGTACATTGCCATTGCTGTCCGCGTGGTCATTAACGTCCTTCTTGTTGACTGAAATGTTCAATACGTTGTCTTGGTAATTCAGGTGAATGTCCTGCTTCTCGATTCCTGGAACGTCGACCTTAGCAACGTAACTCTTGTCAGTTTCTTTAATGTCAGTCTTGAGCACCCGGCTCGTGTCATTTGGCATGAAACGATCGAAGAAGCGCGAGCCCAAATCATCGAAGAACGGATCCGTCAACCAGTTGTCACGATTCATAATCTCATTAGCCATGATGCAAAACTTCCTTTCTTAAATGTCTGTTGTTGGTTTAATGCAAGGAGAGCAACTGCCCATGCAACCGTTCAGTTCGCGACTCGCTCGCCTTCCCGATCGGGGCTTTAGCTCCTTTCCTTGTTTACATAAAGTATTATGCCACCATTTAGCACTCGTGTCAACAGAGTGCTAATAAATTTTGAAAAAAATCCCAACGAATTTTTGAATTCGTTGGGACTGCCCTCTTTCAAGTGTAAAAAGAAGCGCTCTATCGCTCGTGAAGGCAACTGGTTGAGCACTTTAGCTAAAACCGTCCGGCTTCGCAGCCTTTTACTAGCACACCTTGCCGCCTAAAGCCCTCATTTCCTCGCGCCGTGCTTGTTCATCAGCCGCCAGCGGCTGAGCAAAACCGATGGTCACAGCACCGTCTAAGATGCCGGAATCGTCATGAAGGTTCAGCGAGCCGTTGCGATAATCCAGCGCCAAACCGTGGCCGAGGTAGCTTAGCTCGAGGGCGCCGGTAGTCAAGTCAAGATCCGTATTGTTGGTCAACGCCTCAGCGTAGTCCGAATCAGGCGCATCAGCGATCACCAGTTGAAACTTATTCCCAATGGCACACGTGCCACCGAGTTTGGAATACTTACTGGAGCCGTCATCAAGCGCCAAAAACACACGGTCTCCAGGCACTAGCTTGGTGTTGAGATAGTCCTTTGCGGCATCTGTAATGGTAATTTCCATATCGATCACCCTTTCAACTAGATTGTACACAACTATTCATACTATTATGATACCGAGTCGTTCACATCCTGTCAATCATAGCTTACCAAATACTAGCAACCGGCCTGTTCACACACAGGCGTGCACCAACTATCCCCAGCAGTTATCCACACTACCCCGTTGATCAACCCTAGCACTGGTGTTCAGAAGATTCTTTGATACCAGATTTCGTGCCCGAAAAAAAATCAAGACCTTAATTTTTCACAGCGGGTTATCCACCGTTTTCAACTTCGGCATTTCACAAAGTAAGGCGTCCAAAACCGCGTCCTCATCGCCCGTACGAGTGTTTGGTTCACAAAGAGAAAAGTTTATCCACCGACTTTTCAACCCCTGTGGATAAGTCTGTGCACGGGCTAAAAAGTGAGTTATAAACACTATCCACAGAGTTATCCACAGGCTGATGGGCCACTTATCCTCAAGCCGAATTCACACTTGACAAGTACTATCCGAACAATCCCGGCCATCGGGTGTCCAACTACCGTAATTTGCCGAAAACTTGCGCATAAAAAAACCGCACATTGCTGTGCGGCCAATTGCCATTTCGTTAAACTACTTCGCGTTCCCAGTGGTGCTGTCCAACTGCTCTGTGGTTTGCGTCAGCTTCACGTTGACGGTCTTCTTAGCGCTGCCGCGGTAATACGTCAGCGAAATCGTGTCACCGATCGCGTGCTTGTACAGCTGGGTGTGCAGCGTGGCCACACTGTCGACGCTGGTGCCGTCGACCGCCACGATCACGTCGTACTGCTTAAGGCCCGCGGCCTTAGCAATACTCCGCGTGGTGAAGCCGGCCACCACAACGCCGCCGGTGACACTGGATGGCACCTTCAGGAGATCGGACTGCTGGCTGGCGGAAACACTGGAAAGATCACGCGCCTCAATGCCTAAGGCCGGACGCACGACCTTCCCGTTGGCCACCAGCTGGTTGATGATCGACACGACCTCGTTGCTTGGAATGGAGAAGCCCATCCCTTCAATTGTCGCGTTCGAATTGCTGGTTCCGGACAACTTCATCGAGTTGATTCCGATGACCTGGCCGTTCAAATTGATGAGCGGCCCGCCAGAGTTCCCGGAGTTGATTGCCGCATCGGTTTGAATGACGTTGGCCTGGCCGGTGACTTGGCCGGTCTGCTCGTCGCTCACGTCAACCGTCCGGCTCGTCGCTGAAATGATTCCCTGAGTGACTGAGGTCGCGTACTCAGAGCCCAGCGGCGACCCAATGGCCAGCACCGTTTGGCCTGCTTTGATCGCACTGGAGTCGCCGAAGCTGGCGACCGTGTCGACTTTACTGTCGTTGATCGACAGTACTGCCAGGTCGGAGGTCTCATCCGTGCCGACTAACTTAGCCGTGACTTTTGAGCCATCGGACAAAATGACTTCCAAGGCATCCGACCCTTCGACCACGTGATTGTTGGTGACGATATAGCCTTGCCGTCCTTTTTCTCGTAAATGACCCCGGAGCCTTCGCTGGCGTCCTCAAGTTTACCGCTAGAAGACCCCGATGAGCCTGAGGAACCGGAATCACTGCCGGAGTCCCCAAACAGATCCCCGAAGGCGTCCAGGCCACTGGAAGTGGACTGCGTCTTTTGCATGTTGACCACTGACACGACGGCCTTTTCGACCTTCGCAAAGGCAGCCGAGCTGGCACTGCTTTCATTCACGCTGACATTCGACACCTTAGTGGTGCCCGGTTTGCCTTCGCTGACCGCTTCGTTGACGGAGTTAGTGGGGTTGTGGCTCATGATCCCGTACGCGACGCCGCCCCCAACGCCACCGCCAACTAAGGCCGCAACGACAGCGACTAGTGCCAACTGTTTCAGCCCGGAGTGCCGCTTTGGTGGCCGCGGCGGTGTTTGGGTAGGCTTTTCCTCGGAAAAGTTGTGTGATTGATTATCCATGATGACCCTCCCTCTCTGTTTTCACAATATCAGTGTACGGAACGGGTTTGACGAAAGTATGAAAAAGCCTGGGCTTTTTCAGCGATGATTCGCTTCAAGCTCAGGCCCCAACGGTAAACAACGGGTCAGCCACGGCGGGATCGGTGTCAAGCACCTGAAAATCATGGCCGACTGCCAGGCCCTGCGCCTTCAGCAAGTTGACCACCGTGGTGTGGGCCAGCGGCTTCATGTTGTTGTGCGGTGACAGGTGCCCCAAGTAAACGCGCTTGGTCTTGAGCCCAATCACATCCATGATCGCGTTGGCGCCGTCTTCGTTGCTCAGATGGCCGAAATCGCCCAGGATGCGCTGCTTCAGCGGCCACGGGTACGGGCCTTCACGCAGCATTTCCAGGTCGTGATTGGTCTCCATCACGTACGCATCGGCGTCACGGATTGTGCCTTCGACTCGGTCGGAAACATACCCGGTGTCGGTCACGATGGCGAACCGCTTGCCGGCGTGCTGGAACTGGTAAAACTGAGCCTGAGCCGCATCGTGCGACACGCCGAAGCTTTCAACGTCCAGATCACCCAGGTCAAGCTGCGCGCCTTCGTCAAACACGCGGAGCTGCTCTTGAGGAATTTTCCCGACGCTTTTCGGCAGCGCCGCAATTGTTGGCGCGTTCGCGTAAACCATCAAGTTGGGGTAGCGGCGAGCCAGGACCCCGACGCCGCGGCAGTGGTCAGTGTGCTCATGCGAAATAAACACTGAATCCACATCCTTCAGGTCACGGCCGATGCTGTGCAGGAGTTCATTCAACTTTTTGCCGGACAGGCCGGCATCCATCAGCACGTGATGCTGCGGGGTTTCAATGTAAGTCGCGTTGCCCGAACTACTGGAAGCCAGTACGGACACGCGCATGCCAAAATCTTCTGTCAATCTGCTCACTCTTTTCGCGGCTATTGTACCATACGGGTCCGGCGCGCAAAACTGAACCGGCCCGAGCGTAAAAACGGCGCGGTGGTTGCAACCCATCCGCGCCGCTTGGTCCTTAGTCTTCAGATCGGGTCTTGAGCACCGTCTTATTGATGGCGTTGACCTTCTTCACGGTCAAGTTCTTCGACCCCTGGCTTTCGATGCCGACGGACCACGCCGGCACGTACACAGTGCTACCCTTCGCATTTAGCAGGTAGGTGTAGGACAAGTGCGTCCACAGCACCTTGGAGTTGCTAGTGATCTCGTTTTCGCGGTACAGCGTGGTCACGGCATCCTGCGCTGAACATAAGTTGACGTCTCCGCGCAGCGTCACCAGATTCGTCAGGTAGGTCTGGGCGTAACCGGTCAGCCGCCCGTCGCTGACGTGGAGCGTCAGCTGCGCGTGCGGATCGTTGACCAAATGGCCGCCGATTTTCTGCGCAAACACGTAACTGGTGGCGGTTGAGAGTTCCTTTTGGTAGGTGTACGCACTGCCGTGAGCAACGTTATCCGCTTGGGCCACCCAGCGCTGAAGGCGCGCCGCGGCATTGGTCTTGACGCTCAACGGGCTGTCAAGGGTCGCGTTCAGCGTCAGCCCATTGGCATCGCTGAAGTGCAAGGTCTGCCCTTTGACGGGGCCCACATCTTGACGCAGCGTGGAGGTCTTCGTGCTGGCCAGGTACGCACCGTGCTCAGTGCTGGTACTGAGTTTTGGCAGTTTGATGTCATCGCGTTTGATGTCTGCCAGAATTGCGGTAGTGCCGCCGGCGTCGGTCGCGAGGTCCACCTGCTGGCTTTGGAAGAAGCTGATGCCCAGGAAAACATTCAACGCGATAAAAACGAACAGAAAAATCATTTCGATTCGCCGAAAATCCATATGGCATGCTCCTTTCTAACGAATGACCTGCGCTGCGGGCTGGTTCTGACCTTCCACCGCTTGCGGCGTCAGCCACTCGGTGTAGCGCCTGTACTGGCCGTTGAGCTCCACAAAATACGTCGGTGTCAGGTCAACGACCTGGGAACTGGCACTTTGCGGGCGCCAGTAATAACCCAACCGAATATCCTGAATGGTCGACTGGGCGTAACCGGCGGCTGCCATTTGAGTCAGCACGGTTTGCGTCGCCGGCAGCGTCTTTAACGCCTGTGACGTCGGAATGGCCACGGTCAGGTTGTTCAACGAAAAGGTCGTGGTCAACCCACTTTCGCTGCTGACCGTTTGGACCAGGCCGTTGTCTAGACTGTTAAAAATTGGCAAGCCTTGTGCATACGACCGAAACGAGACGGTGCGGCTGCCTTTATCGTAACTGAAGTAATGCATCGAGGTAATGCCTTGGAGGTTCAACTGTGAGATCGCAGCCTCGCCTTTGTTCAGCGCCGTACCTAACCGGGTGCTCTTGGTCGTTTTGCCCGGATCTTCATACTGCATCACACTCGACGAGCTGTTCAGCGTCATACGCGTATCGCCGAGCGTGTATATTGATTCATCCCCGATTTCCCGACTGTCGACCGCGGCGGCGGAATTGGTAGGCATCAGCAGCGAGACGAAGTGGTTGGCGTTTTGCTGGTCGAGTAAAAAGGCGTAGGGACTGAGTGCGACCGGCTTGGCGTAGTATGGGACCAGTTTGCCGTTGAGCCGTTTTTCAACCACCGGCAGCCACTCGGCTGGGCCTTTTGCAGATACGCCCGCAGCTTCGTGGTCGGACTTTTCGCCAGCGTGGCGGTGCGGCTCATCCGGGTCGAATCGTCCACCAGCGTCAGCTTCGGCTTGCGGTTTTTCAGGTCGATGATCAGCCGATCAAACTGAAAAGACGGCACGTTTTTCAACGGCTTGGCAAAGTAGTGCGCGTTAAACACCCCAAAAGTCACCGGCCCGCTGAACGTCAACTGCAGCGTGTCCGTCTGGGTCAGCAGGGCGGCTAGCGCACTGGTGCTGAGCTGAACAGAACTGTTGACCTGCTTCAGCTGCCACTGGCGGATCGTCTTGTGGATCTCGCCAGTCGCCGACTGATCCTTCTGCAGCAGCTGGACCTTCTGGCTGCCGGTTTGATAATAGGCGGTCGTGGGCACGTACAGATACGCCGCCTGCTGGCTCGCCGACGTTTCCTGCGTGGTTTTTAGCGCGCTGGACGTTTCCGTGCGGCCGAGCCGGGACGGATTGCGCCAAATCAAGGCGGAGAAGACCAGGCTGAGCAAGACCATGGCAGTCAGTGACACCCGTAAAATCAATCCGCTAAGCTTCATCCCAATCGCCTCCCTCATCAAGCGGCTGATACGGCAGCGAAATGTAGAACGTGCTGCCCTTGCCTTCCTGAGAATCGACCCAGATGCGGCCGCCCAGCGCCTCGACGACTTCCTTGGAAATCGCGAGGCCCAAGCCAGTGCCACCTTGCTTGCGCGAGCGCGCCTTGTCGACCCGGTAGAAGCGGTCGAAGACTTTGTTGATATCCTGACGCGGAATGCCCAGGCCCTGGTCCTGAATCGACAGGATGACATGGTTGTGCGTCTCGAGCAGCCGGGCCGTGATCACGCCGCCATCCGGGCTGTACTTGATCGCGTTATTCATGATGTTGTCGATCACCTGCATAAACTTATCCTGATCGATGTCGACCCAGAGATCGCGCTTCGTGATCTCACGGCGAATCGTGTAGTGCTTGTGGGGCGTTGTCTTCAACGGCTCGGCCTGATTGTTGTCGGCCCCGGCCGACTCGTTGTCGGTTTTCAGCATCATGTCAAAGCGGTCCAAAATGTAATTGAAGAACTCGTTCAGGTTGACCGTTTCCTTTTCGATCTTGGCAGTGCCGGAATCCATGCGCGACAGTGACAGCAAGTCGTTGATCATGCGGATCATCCGGTCGGTTTCCTCTTGAGTGACCTTGAGGAACTGCGGCGCGATCTTCGGGTCCTTCCAAGCCCCTTCGTTCAGTGCTTCAATATAAGAGCGCATTGACGTCAGCGGCGTGCGCAGCTCATGGGACACATTCGACACGAATTCTCGGCGCTCACGCTCGTTCTTTTGCTGCTCGGTGACGTCGTGCAGCACGGCGACAATCCCGGAGATAAAGCCGGTTTCGCGCTGAATCAGGCTGAAGTCGACCCGCAAGATCAACTCATGGTCGAGCTTTTCAGTGAAGTCCAGCAGCAGCTCCTTCTGGTTTTCCAGCAAGTCGCGCAGCGTGTAGTCCTTTTCGATGTTCAGCAAGCGCAAAATCGACACGCCGATGACGTCTTCGTTTTTGGTATCCAAGAACTCCAGCGCGGTTTCGTTAATGATAATGACATTGCCGCGCCGATCCGTCGCGATGACGCCGTCGGTCATGTGGGCCAGCACCGAATCCAGCCGGCGCCGCTCGGCCTCACTGGCCTCCTGCGCTTCCTCAACGCGGACACTCAGGTTGTTGACCGCCACCGCCAACTGTCCCAGTTCATCCTGCCCGTAAATGCGGACCTGACCGGAGTAATCACCGCGGGCCATGCGAATCGCCTGCTTTTTCATTTCGTCGATGGGCCTGGTGATGGCCCGCGAGATGACAATGGAAATGATCACGCCCAGGAGCCCGGCGACCAGACTGGCAATCAGGAAAATCCGGACGATCTGGTTGATGTTGTTGTACACCGTTTCCATCGAGGCCGTGATGGCGACCGCGCCGATCACCGCGTTGCCATCACCGGTCGCGTTGGGATTTTTGATGGGAATGATCTTGGTGTACATCGACCCGGACGAATCGCTGTACTCGTAGCCTTCAAACAGCTGGCCACTGTACAGGACGTTTTTGATGCTGTTGTTGGCGGACTTGGTGCCGACGTCGTTTTGGGAATTGATGTTGGAATTGGCGCGCACCGTGCCCTTGGCATCCACAACCACGATTGTCGCGGTGTTGGCGACATCGGCCTGAGAAATCGTGGACTTCAGGGAATCATCGGCGGCAGATGTATCGGTCTTCATCAAATCAGTGGCGACTTTATCCTGAAGGTACGGATCCAGGTTAATGGCCGTCTTAAACGTATCCACATTCTGTTGTTCCAGAGACCGCACAAAATACGCGCCAATGATTTCCACCGTCACTAAAAGCAGCAGAATAAACACTAGCGCGATCTTAAAGTTGATCGATTGAAAAAAAACGAATCTTCTTGTTCAATGTAAATCTCCAAGTTGGAAGTTGTGAGGCCAGGCGCACTTAGCTCGACAGCTAGCCTAGCTGATGGCGTAGCCGCCGCATTTTGGCGGCGATGCGATCAGCGTAGCTAGATGCTCGAGCGTTGCCTGGCCGAGCACGATTACGCCAAGTTGCTTGGCCTACTCCTCGTTCGGGTTCTTCAAATAATACCCAACGCCGCGCCGCGTGACCAGCCACTCGGGATGGGACGGGTTATCCTCGATTTTTTCGCGCAGCCGGCGAACAGTCACATCAACCGTCCGGACATCGCCAAAGTAATCGTAGCCCCAAACCGTTTGCAGCAGGTGTTCGCGGGTCATCACCTGACCCAAGTGCTGCGCCAGGTAATGAAGCAGCTCGAACTCTCGGTGAGTCAGTTCGATTTTTTCACCGCGCTTGGTGACCGTGTAGGCGTCCGGATGAATCGTCAGGTCACCCACGGTCAGTTCCTGATTCTCCGGCTCCTGCGTCTCGGTTTGAACCGGCGTGCCGGAGCGGCGCAAGTTAGCCTTGACCCGGGCCACGAGTTCGCGGTTCGAGAACGGCTTGGTGACGTAATCATCTGCACCCATCTCCAGCCCGAGGACCTTGTCGATCTCCGAATCCTTGGCTGTCAGCATGATGATCGGCATGTCGTGGTCCTTACGCACCTGGCGCGCGACCTCCAGCCCATCGATCTTCGGCAGCATCAAGTCAAGAATGATCAGATCGGGATTTTCATCGTTCACTTTGGTCAACGCCTCTTCACCGTCTTCCGCGGTGACAACGTCGTAGCCTTCCTTATTCAGATTAAATTTCACGATGTCCAGGATCGGCTTTTCATCGTCGACCACAAGGATCTTTTTTGCCATGATAGGCTCCATTACGTGTACGAGTTATCTTCATTATAACGGTTTCTCAGAGGCGGGGCAAAAAGGGCCTAACCGTGCCTGCTCATGAATAAATTTTGCATATTTTACAATTTCGCTTGCATATTTCGTATTTTGGGTATATATTCAATAAAAATTCAAGTCTGAGGGGTTGGCACTTATGCATAAACTTTATCGTTGGGTCATCGGCCTGCTGGCAATGCTGCTGGTGGCCGGCACGGCATTAACTACGACCGCCACGCAGCCGGTTGCTGCGGCGGGCAACACCACGAACTCGGTGCAGCAAATCAAACAGCGTGGTTACGTCATCTTAGGCGTCTCCGCCGATTATGCGCCGCTCGAATTCCACGCCACCGTTGACGGGTCTGACACCATCGTCGGTGCCGACATCTCCTTGGCCAAGCAGATCGCCAAAGACATGGGGGTCAAGCTGCAAATCAAGGAAATGGGCTTTGATGCCTGATTGGCGCCTTGAAGACAGGCAAAGTCGACATGGTTATTTCCGGGATGAGTGCCACACCGGAACGGGCCAAGCAGGTTGAATTCTCCAAGTCTTACACTGAAGAAAAGCAGATCATGGTCGTCAAGAAAGACCAGGCTTCCAAGTATAAGAACGTCGCGGACTTCTCCGGCAAGAAAGTCGGGGCCCAAAAGCAGTCCACGCAGGAGCAAATCGCCAAGGCTGAGTTGCAAGGCGCCAAAATCGTGCCGCTCGAAAAAGCCAATGACGTGATCGCCCAAGTCGAGTATGGCAAGATCGATGCCGCCGTCATGTCCAACATCGTCGCCGGTGCTTACGTTCAAAAGACGCCGAGCCTCAAGATCATCGATCCTAAGTTTGCCACTGGGAAAGCCCCAACCGTGGTTGCGTTGCCCAAAGGCGACACCGCAATGAAGAACCAGGTCAACAAGACCATCGACAAAGTCCGCAAAGACCACATGTGGGCCGGCTGGATGGATCAGGCCTACAAGCTGCAGAATCAAAGCAACAGTTTCTGGTCCAAGTACGGCAGCTTCTTCATTAAAGGCGCGGCCTACACCCTGCTGTTCGCGCTGCTCACGGTTATCGCTGGGACCATCCTCGGCACCATCTTGGCCCTCATGCGTCGTTCCAGCATCTGGATCCTCAAGGCCATCGCGGTTGTCTATGTTGAGTTTATCCGGGGCACGCCGCTGATGGTCCAAGCCTTCATCGTCTTCTTCGGGCTGCAAGTGCTGGGCCTGAACCTTTCCGCCTTTGTTTCCGGCGCGATCGCCATGGGCATCAACTCCGGTGCGTATGTCGCCGAGATCATCCGGTCCGGCCTGAACTCCGTGCCGATCGGCCAAACCGAAGCCGCGCGCAGCCTGGGCCTGAGCAACGGGGAAACCACCCGCTATGTCGTACTGCCGCAAGCCGTTAAGAACATCTGGCCGGCGCTGGGCAACGAATTCGTGACCGACATCAAGGAATCCTCAGTCCTATCGGTTATCGGCGCCACCGAGCTGATGTTTGAAGGCACCACCGTTCAGGGGGCATCGTTCGAGCCGTTCTTCCCGATCATGATCGTGGCCTTAATCTACTTCGCCATGACCTTCATTCTCAGCCGGGCACTGGGCTTTGTCGAACACCGCCTCAACTAGTCCCAAACTGATTTAAATGGTTAAACGCGCCCCGCGGGCAGCCGCGGGGCGTTATGATGTAAGCGAGTATAACTTTCAAGGAGGAATTCTGTATGACTGATAAAATCGTGTTGGCATATTCTGGTGGCTTGGATACTTCCGTGGCCATTCCGTGGCTGCAGGACAAGGGCTATGACGTGATCGCCGCCTGCCTGAACGTCGGCCAGCCAAACGCCGACATGGACTTCATTCAGAAGAAGGCCAAGCAGGTCGGTGCGATCGAGAGCTACGCCATCGACGCGCAGGACGAATTCGCCGACGAGTACGTGACTCCGGTCATCAAGGCCAACGCCTTGTATGAAGGCGACTACCCGCTGGTTTCCGCGTTGTCGCGGCCGCTGATCATCAAGCATCTCGTTGAAATCGCCCACCAGCACGACGCCGTCGCCATCGCGCACGGCTCCACCGGTAAGGGCAACGACCAGGTCCGTTTTGAGGCTGCCATTCACGCCCTGGACCCGCAACTCAAAATTGAAGACCCGATCCGCGACTTCCACTGGTCCCGCGAGGAAGAAATCGACTACGCCAAGGAGCACAACGTTCCAGTCCCAATCGGCAAGAAGTCCCCGTACTCGATCGATGCCAACCTCTGGGGCCGCGCCAACGAAGCCGGCATCCTGGAGAACCCGTGGAACCAAGCACCGGACGATGCTTGGGGCATGACCGTTGCCCCGGAAGAAGCACCAGACAAGCCAACGTTCATCGACCTGACCTTTGAAAAGGGGATTCCCGTCGCCATTGACGGTAACAAGCTGAAGCTCTCGGACCTCATCAAATCCTTGAACAAGCTGGCCGGCGAAAATGGGATCGGCCGCATCGACAAAATTGAAAACCGCATGGTCGGCATCAAGTCTCGCGAAGTCTACGAGGCCCCAGCCGCGGCCGTCATCATGGCCGCCCACCACGAAATGGAAAACCTCACGCTGGAGCGCGACGTCGCTCACTACAAGCCACTGATCGAGCAGCAGCTGACCAACATGATCTACGAAGCCAAATGGATCACCCCGCTGTTTGACAGCCTGATGGCCTTCATTGACGACACGCAAAAGGTCGTTAACGGCGTCGTTAAGATGAAGCTGTACAAGGGCTCGGCAGTCCCTGTCGCCCGCAAGTCGGACACCAACTCGCTGTACGACGAGAACCTGGCGACCTACACGTCTGCCGACACCTTCGACCAGGAAGCCGCAGCCGGCTTCATCAAGCTCTGGACCCTGCCGGCCACCGTTTACGAAGAGGTCAACCACGTGCACTCAAAGAAACCGGAGGATAAGTAATGACCGATAAGCTCTGGGGCGGCCGGTTTACCGCCAAGGCGGCCGAGTGGTCGATAAGTTTGGCGCGTCGATCTCCTTTGATCAGCAAATGGCCAAAGAGGACCTCACCGCCTCCATCGCCCATGTCAAGATGCTCGGCAAGCAAAACATCATTCCGGCAAAGGACGCCAAGACCATCGAAGACGGCCTGAACGTCCTGATGCAGCGCCTCGAGGCCGGAGAGTTGCACTTCACCGTCGAGAACGAGGACATCCACCTGAACATGGAAAGCCTTCTGACCGACCTGATTGGTCCGGTCGCCGGCAAGCTGCACACTGCGCGCTCCCGCAACGATCAGGTGGCCACCGATTTTCACCTATGGCTGAAAAACCGCCTGCCGGAAATCAAGGAAGCCATCACCAACCTGCAAACGGTACTGGTGGAAAAAGCCGAGGAAAACGCCGGGACCATCATGCCGGGCTACACCCACATGCAGCACGCCCAGCCGATCACTTACGGCCACTATCTACTGGCGTACTTTGAGATGCTGCAGCGCGACTACGAGCGTTTTGAATTCAACCAGAAGCACACGGACATGCTGCCGCTGGGCGCCGCCGCGCTGGCCGGCACCACCTTCCCCATCGACCGCGAGTACGTGGCTGATGAGCTCGGTTTTGACGAGGTTTACCACAACAGCCTCGACGCCGTGTCCGACCGCGATTTTGCCTTGGAATTTCTTAGCAATGCCGCGCTTCTCATGGAGCACCTGAGCCGGCTGGCCGAAGAGCTGATTTTGTGGTGCACGTACGACTTCAACTACATTGAAATGGATGACAGGTTCGCCACCGGCAGCTCGATCATGCCGCAGAAGAAGAACGCCGACTTTGCCGAGCTGGTCCGCGGCAAGACCGGTCGGGTGTACGGCGCTTGATGGGCTTGCTTACGACGATGAAGAGCCTGCCGCTGGCCTACAACAAGGACATGCAAGAGGATAAAGAGCCGGTGTTTGACACCTACAACACTATTCTCGGCTCCCTGCACATCTTCGCCGGCATGCTGGAATCCGTGAAGGTCCACAAGGAAAAAATGCACGATGCGACCATCAACGACTTCAGTAACGCCACCGAGCTGGCCGACTACCTGGCGACCAAGGGCGTGCCGTTCCGCACGGCCCACGGCATCGTTGGCAAGCTGGTCCTGCACGGGATCAAGACGCACCAGAGCCTGCAGGATATGCCGCTAAGCGAGCTTCAGGAGGCCGCCCCGCAGATTCAGGAAGACGTTTACCAGGAGCTGACGTCTGAGGCCGCGGTCGAGCGCCGCACCAGCCTGGGCGGCACCGCTGTGACCAACGTCAACAAGGAAGTGGCCCGCGCCAAAGCCATCATCAAGACCCATCAGTAATCAAAAAGGCGACCATCTCTGGTCACCCCTTGACTTGAAGCACTGAGTCGCAAAACTGCGGCCCGGTGCTTTATTTTGCCTGCAGAAACTGCTGCCGGAGCTGCCCGGCCAGCGCAATGATACCGGCACGACTGCGGCCCTGCACATTGCCCAGGATCACCACGGCATCGCGCCCGTTTCGCGACAGCTGCATCGTGGTCATGTACCCGTAACCGGAACCGTTTGCCCGCAGGAACCCAGGCACGTTCTGATAGAAGCCGGCATCGTAAAACAGGTTGGGTTGACCTGGCCGGTAAAGCTGTGCCCGCGTGCCACCGAGCAGATCACCTGTCATCAAAGACCGCGTGGCCCGGTAAAAATCTAAGGCACTCATGTACACCTGCCCGGTGCCTAGTTCGGCGTGCATCTGATCCAAGCTTGTTAACTGCTGACTCGCGTATGAGTTCTGGCCCTGAACGTTGTACCCTGAGGCGTAGTTCATGGTCGGCCGAAGGTGATACGCCATCACCGTTTGTTTCAGGTGCAGCCGATCGATATACGCCTGCTTGAACAGGGCCTCGTATGACTGCCCGGTCACTTTTTCCACGATGCCGACAAGAAGGACGTAATTGACCGCCGTGTACTGCCAGATCCCGAACTGGTGGGGATCATCGGTCACATGCGCCGCGACGTAATCCACCAACTGCCTGTCAGACTGGTACTTGGGTGCCAGCGTGCCCACCGTTTTCAACCCCGACCGCATTTTCAGCAGGTCCCGACCGTGATCCGCGGCTGGTTTTTAAACCGCGGATAAAAGTCCCCGATGGGAGTCGTCAACTTTAATTTCCCAGCATCGAGCAATTGTATCACGAGGCCCGCTGTCAGACTTTTCTGCAGCGAATCGATCTCAAACATCGTGTCCTCACGGTTTGCCAAGTGGCGCTTCACGCTGGCCTGACCCAAGCTCGTCGATGCGACCAGTTTGCCATTCTTAATCACGATGGCGGTTCCGGAAAAATGCTGCGCCTGCAGCCGCGCCGTCAACGTCTGCTGAATGGGCTGAGCGATGGCGCGCGGCACGACCGGCGAGGCTGCCGCCGCGGCGGTCGTTTGCCGAGAACGTGACGGCTTATTTCGACGAATCTGAGCCGACTTTTTAACTACGGCGGCCTGGTGCGGCTTCGGCGCGGTCACCCGCCCCAAAACAAATCCGCCGGCAACCAGACAAACGGCCGCCACCGCGAGCACAACCAGTCTTAGCCGAATCTCCTGTTTGCGCCGGTTGTGATGTTGCGTTCTTCTCATAAAATTACCTCACATTAGTCGTTTTCGCCCAAGTCTCCCCGAAAAAGGCATCGTTCAGCCGGTACTGTTCCGGCTGCTGCGGCTGGGTCAGAAATGGCTTGACCGCCTGGTCAACGGCCAGCCAGCCGCGCCAGCCCAAATGAATCGTGTCCTGCATAAAGTACGGCTTCCCGCCATCGCGGCTCAGGTCCTCGACATGCGTGAAGCCCTGGCTGGCCAGCTGATACTTGAGTTTAGCAACCGCCTGCTCATAGTTCCCCATCGGCAGGCCGGTGTAAGCCGCCCAATTGGCATTGATGGGGGGAATGATGAACTGCACCGTCGTGTGATTCTTGGCAAACTGCTGCAAAAGCAGTTCAAAGTCCCCATACTCCGGCCCGTACCGGTACTCAAAGTGACGCTGACTGCCGCGTAGCGCGGCCAGCTTGCCATGGCCGAGGCGCTGGCGATAGAACGTGTCATCAATGCCCAGGCGGTTATGTTTGGTGCTCGCCTTGGCGATTTGGCCGGCAAGCGCTTCGAGCTGTTGCGGGTCGTCCTTGGCCGGCAGCCGTTTCTCCCCATCCTGGATCCGGCGCCAGTTCGTCGAATGGGTGAACCGAGAGAAAAGCTGATCCTCATTGTTCAGCATCCGCAAACGGGTCTGAAGTGCCAGCCGCGTCCAGCCGCTGACTGGCCGGCCCGCGGCAATCTGGTACAGCGACTGCCGGTCCAGCGTACTTTTTTCCGGCGCGTTCATCTTCAACAGGCGGCGCGCCGCGTACCGGTCGGCAGCGTTCCCCTTCGCCCGCAGGAGCCAAGTGGAAAGTTGCAGCGGCGAGTAATACATGTCAAACGCCGCAGGAATCTGCCCCTGGCGAGTGAACCACTGCATTGAGACAATGAAGACGGCCTTTTTCCCTTTGAGCTGGTTCAGTTCGGACTGGTCATCCACAAAATGCGTCAGCGACTGCGTCCCGGGATTGCCCAGTAACAAGGGCTGGTATGAGCGATGATACTTGGCGGCCAGCGTTGACGGGTGGAAAGGATCCATGCGCGCCAGCTCAGAGGAACCGAAAAACGGCACGTAATGCTGGCTCAGCGCCTGCGCTTTGACCCGAGCACCGCCTAACACATTGGGTGAAAGCGACACTGCATCCGACTCAAGCCGGGCTTTGCTCATGCGGCCATTCGGCAGTGGGGCGAGCAGGATGCCGACCACCAACACCGCCGCCAAAACGACCGGCCCAAAGATCTGCCAGAGGCGCCGTTTCATTATTCCGCATCCTCAGCTTTCTTAATGATCTTAGCAGGCGTATTCCACTGGTTGCGGTCGAACTCGGACACTGGTACGTCCATCCCCAGTTGGGATTGCAGTTGTAGCAGCAGTTGGACCGTGTCTATAGAATCGATCAAACCTGAGGCAAATAAATCCTCATCCAGGTTATTGCTGAAATCTTCACCGGTGAGGTCGTTCAATATTGATAGTACAGTGGCTTTTTTTATCCATGATTAATTTCTCCTTTTGTTTGAAAGATAGTGGCAGGACCTAGTCGCGCTCGGCGAGGCAACGCCCGAGCGTCTAGCTACGCTCAAGCCCTCACCGGCAAAAAAAACGCCGGTAATGTCTTGAGCTAGGCTAGCCGTCGGGCTAAAATCGCCCCGCCTCGCAGCCTTTACTTAAACCACAACGTGTTCAAGAACCCCGAAAAGATCAGGAAGCTGAAGCACACGACGCAGAACGTGGTGGCGATGGCCAGCGCCTCGGCCCAGCGGTTGTGCGGCAGCTGCTTGCGGTGCTTTTTCTTGAAGCGCAGCCAAATGTCGTTGATTATGATCGCGCAAGCGTGGAACAGGCCGTACGTGATGTAATACCAAGTCACCCCGTGCCAGAACCCCATGATCAGGAAGTTGATCAGGTACGCGACCTGGGAGACCCGGATCGGATTTTTGATCAGCTTGTGCTTCATAATGAAGAAGGTCACGCGCATGAAGATGAAATCGCGGAACCAAAACGACAGCGTCATGTGCCAGCGATTCCAAAAGTCCTTGATGTTGTGCGCCTGAAACGGCCGGTTGAAGTTCATCGGCGTATCGATTCCCATCACCAGGCTGGTCGCCACGGCGAACAGCGAGTAGCCGGCAAAATCGAAGAACAGGTACATCGAGTAGACAAACGCCACGCCGACCAGCGACGGACTCAGCCCCAGCCAGTACATGTGCCGGACAACCATTGCCGAGCGCTCAATGCGCGGCAGCAGCACCGTGCCGAACCCGTACCCCAGGATGTATTTGTAAAAGAAGCCCAGAAACAGATACCACACCGCCCGCGCCAGCATATTCAAGTACTGCTCACGCTTGGGCACATTGTCGTAATCCTTTTGAAACCGGCGATACCGATCAATCGGGCCGCTGGAAAGGGCGGGCATGAACAGCATGAACCGCAGAAACGGCATCAGCAACGGCCTTCATCGTGCCGTCGCGCAGCTCCATGATCACCTGCACCGCCTTGAAAGTCAGGTACGAGATCCCCAGAAACCCCAGCAGCGACGGATGCAAGACCACCGCCGGCGTCACCTTTACGATGACCAGCGGCAGGATGCTGAGTAAGACCGTGATCACAAACACGCTGGTTTGATTGTGGTGCTTGCGGTAATGCAGATAGCCAAACACAATGGCCAGCTGCCAGAGGATGTACCCGATCAGCGCAATACCCTGCTGCCACTTGGCGCCGGTGAACATCAGGATAATGAACAGCAATGAAATCAGCGTTTCGTACGTTTTGAAGCGGTGGCCGTGGTACAACCCGATCATGACCGGGAGTAGGCCCAGCATCAGAAGCAGGAAGTACTGCGGATCCGCGTAAGGTTGTAAATTCAGCATTAGGCGTTGACCTCACTGATCAGCGCCTTGACCGCGACCTTACCGTTTGGGGTCAGCGGCAGCGCTGCCTTGTAAATGAAGCGCTGCGGGATCATGTAAGGCATCATCACCTGCTGCAGGTGGGCCCGGATTTTCTTGGTCAGTGCCAGTCCGCCTTCTTCCCCTTGTTCAGGGACGACATAGGCCAGCATTTGCTGGACCTTGTGCTCGGCGTTGTACTTCGGCACAGCAACCGCCTGATGGATCATCGGCGCCTGGTTGAGATAATGGTCGACTTCCTCCAGCTCAATTCGATAACCGTTGAGCTTGATTTGAAAATCGGTGCGACCCCGGTAGAAAATCAGGCCGTCTTCGGCAATGATGCCAAGGTCCCCGGTTCGGTACCCACGCATCCCGTGTTCTTCGGTAAAGGCCGCCGCGGTCTTCTCCGGCCGGTTCAGGTAACCCTTGGAAACGCTGAGGCCGATGATCTCGAGTTCGCCGACTTGCTGGTCATCCTCAGTCCGGACGGTGCCGGGCACCAGCGTCATCGTGGTGTCGGGCTTGGCGTAGCGATTGGCAGGCGCGGGTAATCCGCCAGCACCGAATCCGTGATCTCGACCGCCGTCACGGCGACAGTGGCCTCAGTGGGGCCATATGTGTTGTAGATCTTGGCTTGCGGGAACCGCTGGCGCAACTTTTCCGCCGTCGCGTGCGTCAGCTCCTCACCACAGAAGTAAAACTGCTTGAGCGCCGGGTAGTTCGTCGCGTCAAACAGCGGTGACAACAGGCAAATGTCCACGAAACTGGGGGTCGAGACCCACACGTCGACCGGCACATGCGGCAGCGTTTCAAACAGCGCCTTCAGGTTCTCCGTTTGTTCCTTGGGCAGGATCTGCAGGCAGCCGCCGGCGGTGAGCGTCGGGTACAGGGACATCACCGACAGGTCGAAGGAAAACGGGGCCTGCGCCAGCATCCGCGGCCGCCGCGGCAAGTTGAAGCTCGCCATCCAGGACACGAACGAGATCAGGTTCGCGTGCGAGATCTGCACCCCCTTGGGCTGCCCGGTCGTGCCGCTGGTGAAGATGATGTAAAAATTATCATCCGCTGAAAGTTCGACGTTCTCAGTCGGCGCCACCGCCATCATTTGTTTCACCTGCGCCGGCTCAACGGTCGTGGTTTTCAGCTTGAGCGGCAGCGGGATGGTCGCCAGCACCAGTGCCGGGTGCGCGATTTCCTCAATCATGGTCAGCCGATCGTTGGGCGAGTGACTGTCGACCGGAATGTACGCATGGCCCGCCTTCACGCACCCCAGAAACGTGGCGATGGCCGCGAAGCTTTGGTCGCAGTACACCATGAGCGGCGCCTTGGCCGGCAAATGACGGGCCTGCAGCGCCGCCGCAATCCCGTCCGAGGCCGCCTTGAGCTCACCGTATGTTTTCAGCTCGCCCAGCGTGTTGACCGCGGGCCAGTCGGGATGAGAAGTGGCGATCTCGTCGATAATTTCGATTAAAGATTTCATCTTGTGCCTCCTAGAACTCGTTATAGATAAAGTGACCACCGGCGACGCCGCGGTAGCTGTACAGGTATACCAACGTCAGCAGCACCACCGCGTAAAATAACGTTTTTAATACGAAGCGGACGCCGGGCCGCGCAAAGAATGTTTTCATCATGAAGACTCCTTGGCAAAATAAATAAACAACGACCACAGTGTAGTGGACGTTGCTTATTCGGTCAGGAACAGTTTCTAAAGGTCACATTAAAGACTTTCAGAAACCGGTGCTTTTAAGTTAATCATGAAGCGGCTACCCTGCGGTTGATTATCCACCACGCGGATCGACCCGCCGCTCAGCGTGATGAGCCGGCGCGTGATGGCCAGCCCCAGCCCAGTGCCTGAAATGGCCTTGGACCGGGATTCATCGAGCCGAAAGAAGCGATCAAACACACGTGCTTTCTCGCTGTCAGGAATGCCCGGACCGAGGTCCGCGACACTGAGCTCGACGTGATCCCCGACCGGTTGGCCGCTGATGGTGACAATAGTGTTAGCTGGAACGTATTTATTCGCGTTGGACAGCAAAGATAACAGCGCGTGCTCGACGCTTTCGGCATTTGCCAGGACCATCAGCCGTCTTGGCATCACGACTTTAAGATTTTGTTTACTTTGCGGCTGGAAGCGGCTGACCACCCGGCGGGCGAGCCCAGCGACGTCAAATGCTGCCACCTGGACCTCGGCGTGGTCCATGCGCGACAACGCCAGCAGGCTTTCGATCAGCTTTTGCATTTTCATCGATTCGTCGTCGATGACCGCCAGCGAATCCGGAATCAGCTCCGGATGCTCAGTGCCGTGCCGCCGCAGCAGTGCGACATGGCCGCGGATCGCCGTCAGCGGCGTCCTCAGCTCATGCGAGGCATCGGAAACAAACTGATTATCCCGGATCACCTGCTCGTTCAGCGAGTGCAGCAGGCGGTTAAACTCCTGCGAAAGCTCGCGGACCTCTTGTGGCGCTTCCGGCACCGGCAAGCGCTCGTGGTAGTTGGCATCGGGCTGGTCAGTGATCTGCTTCGTCGCCTCAGTCAGCGCCACAAGCGGACGGTTCAGCCGCTTGGCCAAAAGTGAGGTCCCCAGTGTCCCGATGATGACACCAAACGCCGTGACCAACAGGGTCATCAGCGAAATCAGTTTGAAGATCTCAATCATGTTGTTCAGACTGAGCCACACTGAGTAAGTCGTGCGCCACCCCGCCTTCTTGACGACTTTTTCAACGTGATAATACACACCTTGGCCGCGCTGGTACTGCACATTAGAGGATAACGGCCAGGTGCTGAAATTATCCTCGAGAAAATCCTTCGTGTGCCGCGTGTAGTAATCGCTGACGCGGCCGTCTGGCTGGCGGACCCGCACCCGAACAAAGGTCAGGCGCGTGTTTAGTGGGGCATTGTCACGCCAGTAATCCCAGTCTGGCTCGTGCTGCGCAAAGGTGTGCTGGAGCGTCGTCATCACTTGAACGGCATCGTCGCGCTTGTTCTTGATCAGACGGCCGCCAACCACGCTGATCACCGACACAAAAATCAGGAGCATCAGCGCAACAATTAAGCCGTTGTAGGCACGCGCCATCCGGGCCGCGCTGCTGCTTTTACCCCGCATGACTGGCCGCCTCTTCCAGCATGTAGCCCACACCGCGGACCGTTTGGATCAGCGCCGGTTCATCCGGGCATTCAAGTTTTTGCCGCAAGTACCGGACGTAAACATCCACAATGTTGGCCTGACCGTCAAATTCCGTGCCCCACACCGCATCCAGCAGCTGGTCGCGGGTGCAGACTTCCCCGCGGTGCTGCATCAGCACCAGCAGCAGGTCATACTCACGTTGCGTCAACTGAGCCAGCTGACCACCGCGGCGCACCTGCCGGGCCTTGGTGTCCAGGGTAAGGTCCCCAACGGTATAGGTCGTGGGCACCAGGTGCTGCCCCCGGCGAATCAGCACCCGAATGCGGGCCAACAGCTCCTCGATCTCAAACGGCTTGGTAATGTAATCATCGGCCCCGTTATCAAGACCAGCCACCTTGTCACCCACGTAATCGCGCGCCGTCATCATCATGATGGGCACATCAGACGTCTTGCGCACGCGGCGCATCACTTCCAGTCCGTCGAGCTTGGGAATCATCCAGTCCAGCAGGATCAGATTGATCTCCGCCTGCTTGGCCTGCCACGTATCCCATGCCGCCTGGCCATCCTGGGCAGTCAACACCGTGTACCCCTCAAAATGTAATTCGGAATCCAGGTATGAAATCAACCCCGCCTCGTCTTCTACCAATAGGATCGTTGCTGCCACCATGGCCACCCCTTCCACTACAGTCTTTATCCAGTCTAGCACCCAGGCCGCCCCAACCGTCTTTCAGTTCTGTTATCTTAACATTTCCCGGGCAATTAACGCCCTCGGCTGCACGCCAAAAAGCCCCTGCCGCACTGGCAGAGGCAACGGTCATCGGCCTCAGATCTAATCTTTAGCTTGTTTATCCTTGGTGAAGTACCGCGACTTAATATTACGTAGGTAGCCCCCCAGGATCTTGAGAAAAGTGCGTGACTGGACCAGATTCTTGGGGTCAACGTAGACCCGGATCGCGCGCAGTGTGCGTTTCGGATCCCGAGTTGCAAACGGAAAATTGCTGCTGGTTTTGGTGTGAACGGTAAAGCGGGGAATGTATTTGCCTTTAAACATCACCGTGACTTCAACGAACGTCACCTCACCCCAAGGAATCTGGATGTACTTCTGGACGTTTTTGTCGGCGTACCATTCGAGACCGCGATCGCCGATCATCATTTTCCCGTAATCGGCGATGCCCATGTAAGACGTGGCATCGACGGTCAAGTCGACTTTCGTATTGATTGACTTCACTGGTTGTTGCATCGATATCCCTCTTTTACCACTTTACTGTTTATTATACGCCACGCAGCCGTGGCGCCTCATCAAAAGAAAAGCCTCGGAGCTGACGCCCCGAGGCCAACAGGTCTAAACTTACATGAGACCCCAGACATGGAACACGATACCAACAACGAAGAGGCCCAAGATAACAACGATTGGGGAAACCTTCTTCTTGAGGAGCCACATGCAAAGCAGGGTCAGCAGCAGCGCTGCAAGACCTGGAATCAGTTGATCCAAGTTGTTCTGCAGTTTGGTGACCTTCATCTTGTCCAGAGAAAGGCCGTTTGCCTGCTCAGTCAGTGCTTCCTTGATGCCCGCAGCGCCCTTCGGCAACTTCGACCATTCAATGTAAGCACCCTTTTGCTGAGTGATCGTCGAAACCACTGGGGTGAACTTAACGGTGACCCAACGGTTGATCAGAGAACCCAGAATGAACATCCCGAGGATAGAAGCACCCTTGGTCACATCCTGAAGCAGGGAACCGGACATGTCGTCCGCGATCCGAGACCCGGCTTTGTAGCCGAATTCCTGGGTGTACCACATGAAGGCCACACGCATCAGGTTCCAAACGACAAAGAAAATGATTGGGCCATGATGTTCCCAGCCAGCGCCAAGGACGCAGCCAGACCACCAAGGATAGGACGAGCGGTGAACCAGAAGACTGGGTCGCCGACACCGGCCAGAGGACCCATCATGCCGACCTTAACGCCCTGGATGGCAACGTCATCGATTGGGGCGCCATTGGCACGTTCCTCTTCCAGCGCCAGGACCACACCGATAACCGGTGAAGCCAGGTACGGGTGAGTGTTGAAGAACTCCATGTGTCGCTTCAAAGCGGCGATCTGGTCGTCCTTCTTCGTGTAGAGCTTCTTGATGGCAGGAACCAAGGAGTAGCACCAGCCACCATTTTGCATACGTTCGTAGTTCCATGAACCCTGAAGGAAGGTAGAACGCCAGCAAACCTTCATCCGGTCAGCTTTCGTTAAACTGTACTTGTGTTCAGCCAAACTTGCTTGTACTTCAGCTGTATCAGCCATATTTTTCTACCTCCTTCTCTAATAGTTGTCGATGATGTCGCCGACTGGATCGCCGGAGCCACCATTGTTGTCAGAAGAGCCGCCATTGCTGCTAGAAGAACCGCCCATCTTGGACAGGGTCAGGTAGATCAGCGCCAGGGACACACCGATCGCGCCAAGGCCGATCAGGGTCAACTGGGAAATGGTTGCCAAAACGAAACCGATGATGAAGAATGGCCATACTTCGCGGGTCGCCATCATGTTCAAAACCATGGCGTACCCAACTGCAACGACCATGCCACCACCGATGCCCAGGCCATCCGTCAACCACTTAGCATGAGGCCAAGCAGGGAACGAACAGGACCGGCACCAACAGCCAGGATCAAGCCGGCAGGGATCGCGATACGCAGACCCTGCAAAGCAATGGCAACATACTGCCAGAAGTCCAGCATCTTAAAGCTGCCTTCTTCAGCCGCGTGGTCCATCAGGTGGACAACCGCGGTTGCAACCGTACGAACCAAGGTGGTCAGCAGCAGGCCGGCAACCGCCAGCGGAACCGCAAGGGCGATCGCGGAGTTAACTCCGGCACGGCCCTGACCGCCAAGAACCAGAATAATAGCAGAAGCAACTGAGCCAAGGCAGCGTCAGGTGCAATCGCGGCACCAACGTTGGCCCAGCCAAGGGCAATCATCTGTAAGGTCCCACCCAAAATCAGGCAAGGCATGAGCTGGCCAGTGACCAACCCGATCAGCGTGCACGCTACAACTGGCATATGGAATTCGAATTCATCAAGAACCCCTTCCATCCCTGCCAGGAACGCCACGATGAGGACCCCGATGATTTGAAGAAAGTTCAAATCCATGTGAATATCCTCCTTAAATTTAATTAGGAATATAATCTATTGCTACTTGTTCTGTGCATCCAGCGCGTCTTGCGCCTTCTTGAGGATTGCGTCCATGTTGTCCTTGTTGTCGGTTGGGACCTTCCGAACATCGAAGGTGACGCCTTCCTTTTCCAAGGCCTTGAACGTGTCAATATCGGTCTGGTCAAAGGCCAGGACCTTGTTCGGCTGAACCTTGCCGACTGAGTGCGCCATGGAACCAACGTTCAGTTCCTTCAGCGGCACGCCGCCGTCAATGGCCTTTTTCGCGTCTTCCGGTGTTTCGAATAATAGCAACGCTTTTTCGCCGCCGAAGTGCTTGTCGTCTTTGGCGATCTTGATCATCTGATCAATTGGAATGACGTGAGCCTTAACACCTGATGGGGCCGCTTCAGTGATCAGCTGTTTACGCAGCTTGTCGTGTGCGACACCGTCCGATACAACAATGATCCGCGTTGGCTTGGTCTCTTTGCTCCAAGCGTCGCAACTTGCCCGTGAAGCAGACGAGAGTCGATCCGAGCCAGAACGTAACTCATCTTCCCTGGCTTACCGCCGCTGACGTGCTGCGCTGGTGCTGCAGCAGGTACCGCCTTTGGTGCCAGTTCTTCAGGCTTGACTTTGATACCGTCTTTACCTGACTCAATAATGTGCGCCGCAATATCGTGCGCTGAATCCATGGACAAACGGGAACCGTATGCCTCAATCAGCATTGGTAGGTTCAACCCAGTGACGATGGCCCACTTATCTTTGTGCTGCTCGAACAACCCGTTAGACTGGTTGAACGGAGAGCCGCCCCACAAATCGATAAGGAACAGGACCTGATCATCTGAGTCGAGCTTCGCAATGGCTTCCTCGAGGTGTGCTTTCAAGTCGTCCGGGCCTTCGTTGGGCTGGAATGTCACTGCTTCAACATTCTTCTGCTCACCAAAGATCATCTGACCTGATTGCATAATGCCTTTGGCAAAATCGCCGTGGCTAGCAAGGATGATTCCGACCATTGTTTGTCGCCTCCTATATGTATTTAGACTGATAGCGCCACCATTCGGATTTAACTCAAAAAGTTGGGTGACGTGTCACGGTCCAGCAGATAGTTTGCACAAAAATGGTTGCGATTGCAAAGGTTGAAGCTTCAAAAAAACAATCGTTTTCATGAAACACCACTTACTACTAAGGCTCGCGGCTAAAAAATTTTTATGATTAATTTTGGCTAAGCGCACGATCCGAACCGCTTTTGTCTGAAACGCGTACCAGTCTCGTCATTCTCTAACACAGGCCGACAAACCGCCGGCCACAAACAAAATTCTAATCGATGAATAAACCTTTAGTTAGTAAAATAATTCATACAAACCGCGACTAAGCCTCAGAAAGAGATGATAGGCCATCTCCCTAGCTTAAGGGTTTGCCCAACGCAATAACCTTCACCGCCTGTGACAGTATCCCAGGTGGTCACAGCTGAAACCGTTATCTTAAGCAAACGCCTTGACACGGCGGTTTCGGACGCATAAACTGGCAAGCGACAACTGAATTTACCACTAAGAAATAGAGGTCGCGGAAACGACGAACGCTGAGGAGTGCCTGTCACGTTGAATCAGCCGTAAGCGAATCCGCCGAAACGCATTCTGCCACAGGGGCAGGGCGCGTTGGGCCAGTTTGGGGAAACCCGCTGGACTGTCGAAGCCTAGCTTCGGAGCGCTATGATTCTGGTTTAACCACTGAAATCATCGGTCGGCCTATTTCACTTATAGGCCGGCCTTTTTACTTCTCTATTTCCCGCGTGGTTCACCAAGTTAACTTGGGACAACACGAAGGGAGTTTTTAATGATGAAGAAGCATTTCTGGGGCCGCCTTGTCAGCGGTCTCGCACTGCTCGCCGTGGCGGCGGGCATCAGCGCCGGCACGCCACAGCACGTGGCCGCCGCAACCAAGGGCACGTTCAAGGTCGGCATGGAAGCCGGCTACGCCCCGTTCAACTGGACCCAAAACACGGCCGCGAACGGCGCTGTCAGGATCCAAGGCAGCTCGGATTACGCCAACGGTTATGACGTCCAGATGGCCAAGAAGGTCGCCAAGGCCTTGGGCAAAAAGGTCGTCGTCGTCAAGACGTCCTGGAATGGCCTGCCGCCGGCATTGACCTCCGGCAAGATCGACGCCATCATCGCGGGCATGAGCCCGACGCCTGAACGCCGCAAGACCATCGATTTTACCAATACCTACTACGCCAGCAAGCTGACCGTCGTGGTACGCCGCGACAGTAAGTACGCCAAAGCCAAGAGCATCAATGATTTCAAGAACGCCAAGATCACGGCGCAGCTGTCGACCTTCCACTATCAGGCCATCAAGCAAATGAAGGGCGTCATCAAGGAACCCGCCATGGATAACTTCCCCGCCATGCGGGTGGCGCTTGAATCCGGCACCATCGACGGCTATGTCTCCGAAGTGCCTGAGGGCATCACCGCCGAAAATGCCAACCCCGATCTGACCTACCTGCGTTTCTCCAAGAAAAATGGCTTCAAGACCAACCCGGAGGACGTGGATCTGGCGATTGGGATCCGTAAGAACGACCCGGACAAGGCCAAGATCAACGCCGAGCTGGCAAAGATCCCGCAAAAAGAGCGTGATCAGTTAATGAACCAGGCCGTCGCGGACCAGCCATCCACCACCAGTCAGGGCAACTGGTTCGTCGCCCTGCTGAAGCAGTACGGCCCGATGCTCCTGCGTGGGACCGGTATGACGCTGTTCATCTCCCTGATTGGGACCGTCGTTGGTTTCCTGATCGGGTTGCTGGTCGGCATCGCCCGCACCACCCCGGTACCCAAGAACCGCGGCAAACGCGGTCTGCGGGCCATCGGCAACTGGCTGCTCGCCGTCTACATTGAAGTCTTCCGGGGCACCCCAATGATCGTCCAGGCCGCCGTCGTTTACTACGGCGCCGCCCTCGCGTTTCACGTCAACATGGACCGTACCGTGGCCGCCTTGTTCATTGTGTCTATTAACACCGGGGCTTACATCTCTGAAATCATCCGTGGGGGCATCACCTCTGTCGACTCCGGCCAGTTCGAAGCCGCACACGCGCTGGGCATGACCCACTGGCAAACCATGACCAAGGTCATCCTGCCGCAAGCGATTCGCAATTCCCTGCCGGCCGTCACCAATGAATTCATCGTCAACATCAAGGATACGTCAGTGCTGTCCGTCATCTCCGTTTCCGAACTGTTCTTCAGCGCCGAAACCGTGGCGGGTCAGAACTTCCAGTTCTTCCACACCTACCTGGTCGTCGCCGGGATCTACCTGCTGCTCACCTTTACCATCAGCCGGCTGTTCAGACTGGTCGAAAAGCGGATGGATGGGCCCAAGGATTACGATTTGATGACCAACCAGATGCAAGTTGACACCCCAAAGATCAAGTAAGGAGGACAAAAACATGTCAGAACCCATTATTGAAGTGCGTAATTTAAAAAAGTCCTTCGGCACTCACGAGGTCTTAAAGGACATCAACCTAACAGTCGACAAAGGCCAGGTGGTCTCCATCATCGGCCGCTCCGGCTCCGGCAAGTCGACCCTGCTACGCAACGTCAACCTGCTCGAAACCCCAACGGATGGCGACATTTTGTTCCACGGCAAAAGCATCCTGACCGACGACTTTAACCTGCCGCTGTACCGCGCCCATGTCGGCATGGTGTTCCAGTCGTTTAACCTGTTCAACAACCTGACTGTGCTGCAAAACGTCATGGTCGGTCAGCAAACCGTGCTCAACCGCGGCGCCGACGAGGCGAAAAAGCATGCGCTGGAACTGCTGAACAGTGTCGGCATGGATCCGTTCGTCAACGCCAAGCCGGCCCAGCTTTCCGGTGGCCAGCAGCAGCGGGTCGCCATCGCCCGGGCCGAGGCCATGGATCCCGAGGTCCTGCTGTTCGATGAGCCGACCTCGGCCCTTGACCCCGAAATGGTCGACGACGTCCTGAACGCCATGACCGCTCTGGCCCACACTGGGCTGACGATGATCATCGTCACCCACGAAATGGCTTTTGCCCGCGACGTTTCAGATAAAGTCGTCTTCATGCACGAAGGCGTCATCGCGGAAACCGGCAAGCCGGACGAACTCTTCGGTCACCCGCAGCAACAGGCCACCCAGGACTTCTTGAAGCGCTACCTGAGCCGGATCTAATCCGTCATCAGCATAAAACAGACTAACCATAGTGGCGAAGAATGATTCGATGGAATCATTCTTCGCCACTTTCGCTATCAGCTAAAGTGGTGGTAAAGCTGACAAGTCGAGCCCCCTTGTGACGCTTGAAGCCGCATATAAAAAAGAGTTTCCCGGCAAGACGACTTTTAACCGTTGGCCCAAAAATTTCCATATGTTATTTGCATTTATAAATTCTGTTATGCTATTGTGGCAAGCTTGACTGTCAGGTACGCGCCCCATTAAGCCGAATCATTTTTCCGCTGCATTGGTACCCCTTGTAAAACGTTGTGATTTTAATCATAGTGTTTGTTTATACAGGTAAAATAAGGTTGACAAGGCCAAAGTTCGTGATAGCATTCACGTGTAAGCGATTTTAACGTTGGTTTGTTACGGACAATTCCGGCATGACCTAATAACTTAAAGTTATTAGGTCATTTTTATACAGCGCTAAATTCGTGTGTACAAATATAGTCTTTGGGGTGGTGAAAGTGAAGATTACACGTCGGATCAACAACAATTTAGTACAGGTGGACGATCGCGGCACCGCGAAAATTATCGTGGGGTGCGGCGTAGGATTCAATGCGCATCCTGGCGATAAGATCGATTGGGCCCAGGTTGAATAAGTCTTTGTTCAACAGCACGATTGGTCAAAGCGATTAGCTAACGCTAGTTGTCGGTAAGCTTTGGGAAAAGGGGTGGCATCTAATTAACAGCACCGCTTGCAGCTTACTAATAACTATTTTCGTCCACAGGATAACCCGTTTGGGACCGGTCATTGTCATTTTAGCTGAGTACAAAACTCTAATTCGTGGGCTTCTGGCAGTACCTTCAGCTTACAGTGACAGGATTGACCAAACAGCAAGTTGACTTTTTCTATAATGCAATGCGGAAAAGGGGTTCAGCATGAAGAAGCAGAGAAAGATTGAATTGCTGGTTACACTAGTTTGCTCAGGGGTTTTAATGAGCCTAGCACCAACCAACAATCAGTACACTCACGCGGCAGGTAGCACGAACGACACCTCGTCGTTCTTTACGTCGTTTGAAGCAAATGAGAAGACACCAGTTCAGCTCAATCAAACTGATGCAAAGCTCGGCACCAAAGGTGTTACCGCTTCTTACGGCAGTGTTGTCGACGGTGATGTCAGTGCAGAGGTCGATAAATCAAGCATTAAAGGAAGTTCAGACTTTAACCCTGATTCGGAAACCAAGCAGAATCTATTTGATGGGAACGTAGGAACAAAATTCAATACTAACGAGAATAACGGTCAGAATATTTCGGTTAGCTTTTCACTTACGAAGCCAGAACAGATTGGGGAATATGCTATTAGCTCCGCCAATGACGAGCCTACCCGTGACCCGGCGGACTGGGAATTACTTGCCAGCAACGACGGAAAGAACTGGACTTCAATTGATAAGCAAACCAACCAGACATTCTCCGGCCGGGAAACTTACAATAATTACAAGATCAAAACCAGTAAAGCTTACGACCAGTTTAAACTGGTCGTAAGCAAAAACGGCGGTGCCCCGATGACTCAATTCTCTGGATTAGTTCTGGGGACTGGCGTCAAAGACACCGGCGCTAAATCAGAAATGGCAACTACACTCAGTAACGGGCCGACAGATGCCATTAACCAACAGAACAACGTCGGCTGGACAGGGGCGCAAGCTCTGGAAGTTAAAGGCAAGGTCACTGATTCCGGTAAGGTTTATGCCCACAATGACATTATTGATAATCTAAATCTCAAGGTACAAAAGGACACAAACCTACAGTACAAGATCTATCCGTCTGATGGTCAGCACAACTATGACAACCACTACGATTACTCGTACACACCGATGCACATGAGTGTGGACCTGGAGTTCTCAGATGGTACACACCTGAGCGACCTCAAACCTACCAGTACCGATGGGTTTGAAGTCACACCCGAAGCCCAAGGTGATTCCCGGTCACTGTACTACAACCAGTGGAACCAGATCACCACAAACATTGGTGAAATCGCCGCTGGCAAGACTATTACCAAGATGATGGTCAGCTTCGAAGACGATAACGCCACCGCTGGGAAGACCTTTGATAACTTCCTGGATGACGTAAAGGTCTTCTCTGGTAATGAAGCCAAAAGAACGATCAACAGTACAGTTGATTACGTCAACACGCTGCGCGGGACCAACTCTAACGGAAACTTTTCCCGCGGCTTGACAGTACCGGCAACGACCGTGCCAAACGGCTTCAACTTCTGGGCCCCAGTTACTGAATACGGCAATGATACGATGTATCAATACCAGCAAAATGGCGGCCGGAAATTCCAGCACATCACCATCAGTCACGAGCCATCCATTTGGGTTGGCGACCGCGGCACTTGGCAATTCATGGCTAATACTTCCATCGATGCCAGCAAGGTTCAAAGTGGTGCTGACATTGACCACACCAAGTACGAGACCAACTTCAGCCACGATGATGAAGTTGCCAAGCCTCAACTTTACTCAATCAAGTTCCCAGACGGCGGTGCCGCAGCCGGTTCTTCGATCAGCTTGACGCCAAGCATGCACGGTTCCATTACTGAGTTTAACTTTGCCGACTCGGCCAAAAACAAGAACGTAATTTTTGACTCCTCCAAGGGCGACGGTACTCTTACCTTTGACAAGGCCACCAACTCCTTCACCGAGATTACAAAGAACGGTAATAACGGCATGAAGCAGATGTACGTCTACGGGACCTTTGACCAGCCTTACACCCAGGCCAAGGTTGAAAACAGCAAACAAGGGATCGTCAGCTTCGATAGCAACAAAGTCACCATGAAGGTTGCCACCTCGTTTATCAGCGCAGAGCAAGCCAAGAAGAACTACGACCTTGAGCTGGCGCAGACCACCTTTGGTCAACTGGAAAACCAGACTACCAACGACTGGAACTCTGTGCTGAACAAGATCCAAGTCAAAGGCGCATCGGATGCTCAAAAGACCACACTTTACTCCAACCTGTACCGCCTTTACATGTATCCGACGTTCTACGGCGAAAACAAGGGCACAAATGACAAGCCACAGTGGATTCACAGTGATCCGTACAGCGGCGACATGGAGCACCCGGTCGCCAAAGATGGCGTTATGTACTACAACAACGGCTTCTGGGACACCTACCGCACTGCTTGGTCAGCTTACTCCCTACTGTCTCCTGACAAGGAAAGCAGCTACCTGAATGGCCTGACCCAGCACTTCAAGGACAGCACCTGGGTTCCGCGTTGGATCGCTCCGGGTGGCACCAACAGTATGGTCGGCACCAACCAGGACATCATCTTTGCCGATGCATTAAACAAGGGCATTCCATTCGACAGTGATGACGCTTATCAGGCAGCCTTGAAGAACGCCACAGTTAAGTCAACGGACTTGGTTAACGGTGGCCGGACTGACTTAAACCAGTCTGAATTTATTGGCTACGTTCCAGCAGAAGCCGATGACAAAGGCCTTTCATGGTCAGTCGAAGGCTACATCAGTGATTATGGCCTTTATCAGATGGCGCTTAAGAAGGGCGATAAAGGGGCAGCCGAGTACTTCAAGAACCGTGCGCTGAGCTATGTCAACCTCTTTGATGGCAGTGGCAAGACCGCGACCGATGATTGGTTCAAAGGTAAGCACACTGACGGCAGTTGGACCTCCACGCCAAGCACGTTTGATCCCCGCTCATGGGCTCATGACTACACAGAAACAAATGCGTTTGACTACGGTGCAGTACCAGTCCCGCAAGATGGTAATGGCCTAGCCAACCTGTACGGTGGTCCAGCCGGGTTGGGTCAAAAGCTCGACCAAATTGTCACCACACCAGGCGACTGGAAGCCAGGTGACTTTGTGATTCACGAAGCGCGTGAACAACGCGAAGGCAAACTGGGCGAATACGAACACAGCAACCAGCCAGGACACGACATTCTTTATATGTATGCTTTCTCCAACAAGCCTTACGAAACTCAGAAGTATGTTCGCGACATTCTGAGCCGCCTATATGTTGGCAGTGATTTCGGTCAAGGCTACTTAGGTGACGAAGATAACGGTGAAGCCTCTGCATGGTACATCCTCTCTGCACTCGGGCTGTACCCAGAGAACCTTGCGACCAACCAGTTCGTCCTGGGCTCTCCACTGTTTGATCAAGCAACCGTTCAGCTGCCAAACGGCAAGACGCTGACCGTCAACGCACCGAACAACAGCAAGACAAATGTCTACGTGGACAGCGTCACCTTTAATGGTAAGCCGGTTTCCACTCTGTACATGAACTACAAGGACCTTATGAAGGGCGGCACTTTGACCTTCAACATGTCGGCAACACCGAACAAGACACGCGGAACCCAGCCATCAGATAAGCCTGCTTCCCTGACCCAAGGCACCGAGGCGCCTTACGTCAAGACCGATGCCTTTGATAAGGCAGTCAAGATTGACAGTGCAATTCCTGATGCGAAGAACTTGACTGATAACAACAGTGACACCGCAACTGACGTGAAGAATGGTTCAACCATCGACGTCACCTTGGATAAGGCCCGCGTTGTCAGCCTGATGACCCTGACCAACATCAACAAGGATACGACCTTCAAGTCTGTCACAGTACTCGGCTCCAACGATGGCAAGAAGTGGACCAAGGTCGGCACCCAGACCAAGGTCGGCTTCACCTATGATCAACAGACCAAGCCTTACCTGGTTGACCAAAAGAACAAAGCCTTCAGCCACTATCGCATCCAGTTCAACGGCGGCGAAGGTAAGATTGGCGAAATTGAACTGCTTGGCGACATGAAAGATACGAACGCGACTGTCAAGCTGAACAATTCCAATCTGAACATTGTCAAACGCGGTCAGAAGATCAAGCTCAACGCCACCCCTACAGGTGTCAACGCCCAAGACCTGATCTGGAGCGTTCAGAAAGACGATGTTCTGTCAGTTTCCGCCGACGGCACGGTAACGGCCAAGAAATCCGGTATGAGCTACGTCTATGTGACCGCCCCTGGTGGTACCACAGCCAAGACGCTGGTCCGTGTATCAAATTAGTTACTTCTAATTAGTTAAGGAAGGATTGCAATGTCCGTATCCAAACCAAAGAACAAGCATCGCATCGTCAGTTGGCTATGTAACCTAGCTTTGTTGATTGCTTTTGGGCTATTACTACTCACTGGTATCAATCGCCTCTTCTACAACCAGGCATCTGGCACGCTTTCTTTCAGAGTCGTTCAAAGTGGGAGTATGGCCCCGCGGATGCCTGTTGGCAGCTTAATCGTCACACGATCAGTTGATCCCCACGAGATCCGCCCTGGAGACATTATCTCCACTAATGTCGATGGCACCGTACTAACCCACAGAGTTGTCGCTATACCCAAAAGATCAGGTGACATACGATTTGAAACCAAAGGCGATGCTAATACTTATGAAGATACCAGACTGACTTCGTGCGCAAATGTGCTTGGTAAGTTAATGCTGGTGATTCCCTACCTTGGATACGTTGCCTTGTTCTTCCAGCAGCCAGCTGGCTGGCTTTCGCAGCCAGCGTATTAATTGGGCTATGGCTACTACGCCAAATCATTATCCTAGCTCAGAAGGAGAAGAAAGATCATGAAAAAGTTCCATATTAGTAACCGTGGCAAAATTGCAGCAGCCCTAGCGGCATTACTGCTGAGCGTTGGCGGCGGCACCTACGCCTGGTTCACTGCTAGTAGCGAGTCTACGCAAAACATCTCAATTGGCACGATGCGCACAACCACTAACATTCCCACCCCGGACGTCTCAAAAAATTACGAACCGGGGACCCAGGTAGATTTGCCTGGTACGATTTCCAACAAAGGCTCCCTGGCAAGTGTTACGCGCATCAAAAACGCCAATCAAATCAAGTTTGCTTACGCAGATAACGACATGAAGGTGATTCCAGCCGCTCAGCGCAAGTTCGAAGCTGCGTCATCTAACGCTATCAACTTTGTCTTTGGCCCAGCGTCTGGTGATTACTTCGACAACGATGGTGCTTACTGGTTCACTGATAAGTCTGGCGCAACTTACGTTCTGTTGGATCCGGGCACGACGGTTAACATCAAGGCGATTGATTCCTTCAACGGTGACGTGATGGGCAACCAATACCAAGGTGCAGCCATCAAGCTTGACCTCCAGACGGAGACTACGCAGGTGCTCGACGGTGCCATGAAGAAGTCGTTTGGACTCACTCAAGACGACCTTCTGCCATTGGAAAATCCAACGACAAGGTCCTCTAAGGACGCCTCAGCGACCCATGCACAAGCGCAGCACGCATTGGCACACCTGCGCGCACTCGCCAATCGGTAACTCACTTACCTTTCCAAACACTGTATTAAATCATTGCTGTCATACGTCTTAGGTTTTAGTTCTAGAAATACCCTTATTATCACCTAGTATTACACAGAATTTACAACACACTATTGGCTGTCTCCGAACGCAGCGAATACGAGGCCCTGTCGCCGTTACCGGATGAAGAATCGGAATTCATTCGATGATGGTGGTGGGGCTTTTGCGTTCCTAATGACTACCGCTGAATCGCCAGCTCGCAATCCCTTTTTCGGCTCTATGTCAACTGGTGTTGAAGACTAAATTTTACCCATTTAGAGGTCCTCTCTTTTCATACAAAATTAAGGCAATCGACCAATCGTCGGTTGCCTTTTTCGTCCCGTTTAGTGGCGGCCCTGGGCTTATGAACTATCCCCACGACTTAGCTGACGCAGGTGTTACTTACCTCATTGGCGGCGAGGAGGTCAGGGTCCACTCAATACAGCTCTTATGCACGCCGACGGTTGCGTGCGCATATGGCGCAATCGTGAGAGTCGGGTTCGACACCGTGCCATCGGGCAGTTGACTGCCGGTCACATTAAAAAGCTCTGTCTCGCTGTTATTGTCTGTCAGCGTGTGAATGGCCCCATTGTAAGAAAAGGCCAGGTGCGCGCTGCCGGCTTGGTAGCCTGGTCCTAGCTGAAAAGACGCCATTTTGGCTGTCAGGCGATTAGTCGCGCCATCAGGAATCGCGGCAGAAATGTTCCCCGAGGCAATGCCCGGCTTGGCGTTCAGCCATCGATCAGCTCACCCACGGTGATTTTCGGTGCATCACCTTCACCAAACTTGAAGCTCGGTACCGCATCGAGGGTCAGCGGCTCCGGAACCACAGCTGGCAGCGAAACATTGGCCGTCGCCTGGCCGTTATTGCCAATCACGGTCCCGGCAGATACGGTTTCGGCGCCACCAACCTCTCTTGCGATGATCGGCGCGCTGAACTTAAGCGTCTGCACCGTCATGTTTTTAGGAAAAGGCGGCACAGTATCTAGGGCGATCTTATTCACATACCTCACCGAATTGCCTGCCCGGTCAGTTATATCGCCGGGCTGTTCACCGGCCGGGATATCGGCTAACAGCTCCTTCCCGCCGCCTAGGTCTAGGTGAATGTTACCATCGTTAGCCACCACAAACCCGTAATGACTGCCGGTTAGCAGCTGGGCGTACAAGGCGCTCTGCTGCCCACCACTCGGTTGCGGCCAGGCTTGAAGGCTGGCGTTTGGATCGTAGGTGATGGTGTAGTCCTGGCTCAGGACGGATCGCGGATACACAGTGCCTTGAGTCACCTCGGCCGTCATACCGTTATCCAACACCCCGGGAATGCTCTGAAAAGCGACCACTGCATCTTCAACGTACGCCCCAGCCGTCCCAGTGAAGCCCCAGTAAACGGTTGTGCCGTCAAAGTACCGCGCGACATCATCTTGAGACCAGGTCAGTGACTGGTCAACAACCTCGCTGCCAACCGCGAATTGAAACGAGAACGTGCCGCCACCGTCCCCTGCTGCCTCCCAATGAATGTGCAGCGGGTGCCACGTGCCGTCAGTCATCGCATTATCGAGCGCCTGGTAGCCGCCCAAGCCCGGATCGCCATAACTGTTGCCCGAAGCCCACTGAATCGGCAAGTCTTCTAGCCCAGTACCCAGCATTCCTAAGCTTTTGGCGGACTGGTTAGGTTGCGCTGGATAACCCCAACCGACATACTGACCGGCCCCTTTTTGGACAACGTTATGGTCCTGGCGATCGTGATTATCCGTGGTATCAAAGGCAATGGCAAAGCTCTTGGGCAGCGCGGCCATTTTCGCGCCATCTCTAAGCTGAGACCGCCAGATACCAAGCGCCGAGCCAATGCCATAGACCTGGGTTGGTTTGGCGCCGCTCATGACGAACGCCATGCCGTCGCCTAAATCTGTGCCCGAATTAAAGTAAAGGTTCATTCGTGCATCGAAGCTCTTGGTCAGATCCAGCGTATAGGTGCTCCAAATCGAGCCGCTTTGGGTCGGCCCATCCGTCACCTTTACAGCGACGTGGTTCCCATCTCCATTTGTTAGAACTTTGCTGGAGTCCTTCGTTCCAGAAAGGGGGCTCATCACCTCTTCAAAAGGGACAAAGGCCGGGAGCCCCGTGGCAGGATCAATCGGTTCCGGGTACGATCCGGTCAGCCATGGCAAGTAATCTGCGGCCGGCGCGGCCTGAACCACGGCGGTCCGACTGCCGATAGCCAGGCTCCCGCCACAATGGCTGAGACAAGCGCAAAACGTTTATGCTTCACGATCATCCCTCCTCACCATCGCTGCCAGGCCCAAACTGCCAATCACAACTCCGCCAAGAATCACTAGCCAGTGGTTGGTCTGATCACCGGTGTGCGGCAACTGCCGCGTGTCACCGGTGCCAGGCAGTCGGTCACGCGGGGAATAGTGCACGACCGACGGAGGGGCCGGTTTCTGCTGCGGCGGCGTTTTGCCAGTCACCACGAACTCGGCAACAGTCGCCCCTGATTCGGCGCTTGCACCCACCATTGAGGCCGGCGCGGCAATCACCGCCAGTACGAGCATGATCAACCCAATTCGTATTCGGTGCATCAAGCCTCCCTCCTTTCACGAAGCAGCGACTTACTTGGCCGGTGCAGCACCCACCAGCAGGCCGCGACCACTACCAGAAGCGCGAGGCCAATCAGCGCCCAGCCCCACCACGGCATGACGAACCGCCGCTTAAGGCCGACCTCCTTGTTGATACTCTCCGCTTCACCGACCAGAATGGAAAAATTGCGGCGAAACTGCCAATGCCCATGCGGCCCGGTCACCGCCAGATTCAGCGTGTAGTCGCCGGGGTCCAGCGCCTTCTGGTTCGTTACCGCAAAATTAAAATGCGAGTTAGGGGCCACGGCGTAATTAGCCGCCTCGCGCTGCATGACGACCGTCTTTTGATCGCGCCTGGTGACGGTCGCCTTCAGCCGCATTTTGCCCCAATAAGTCGGTCGATCGTTTTGCAGGGTCGCCAGCACACTGGGCTGGTTATCGTGCACGCCGGCGCCACCCGCAGCAGTTTCAAGTGCGGGACGATGCCATTGATCGCGCCGGTCGAGGTTTGCAGCTGCACGCCGACGACCGTGGCAAACCGATTCTTGATGGCCACCCCGCCACTTTCTTCGCCGCCCGACCGCTCATTATCCACGAGATATAGCGCACCCAACAGGACCCCCCGGAACCCATCCGGGGGATTTTGAGCGGGACCGTGACGGTTTTCACTTCCTTGGGTGCCAGGGTCAGCGTCATTGGTGCCGGCCCCAGATCAGTCAGCCGGTGCTCGGCCGAGTCGTCCGCCGGCGCACCGGGGCTGTAACTGACCTGCCCATTCGACTGCGACCATGCGTCAGTCACGCTCAGGCGCACGTGCCGCACTTCCGCCGTCCGGTTGGTAACCGAAAGCGATAGGTTCTGTGTTGTCCCCGGCTTTACCACCAGATCATAGTAATTCGACACCGCCGAGCGTGATTCTCAGGGATTTGTGGGCTCACCGAAAAACTCGCGCCTTCCGCCTGCACCACGTGCCCGGTTTGCAGCCAAAAACTGCCGGCGATCAGGATCACACCCATCAACCATTTCCGCACCTTCACGCCTGTTCCCCCAATCTATAAGCAAAACGACCAAGACAATTCCTTGGCCGTCATGGTGTCACCCGTAGAGATTTAGTTCATCTCAGGTGTGCCAGCCAGCGTCCAGGTGACAAGCGCATCGTACTGACCAGTGGTGGCGCTAGCATTTGATGCAATATCAAATGTCGTGCCATTGTCTACAGTCGCATCGTTAGTACCGGCCCCTTCGCCAGGAGTCGCAGGATGCTGAGCATCAGTTCCAGCAACAGCGGCCTTTGCTTGCCAGATTTGAACGTTTGCACCGCCAGCCGTCAAGGTGCCTGCAACAGTATTCCCTGCCGCTGTCACGTCCGCATTGGTAAACATAGAGATTGGTGCGTGCAACGTCAGCGTGCCTTCCAGGGTGGTCTTGCCATTTGTCGGTTTGCCAACCTGAGCAGACAAGTTCCATCCGGCATTAGTGCCGCGATAGTCCAAGACTTCAATGAGTCCTTTTTGGTTCTCAGCATTATCGTTGGTTTTAGTCTCCACATTTCCATCCGCATACTTCAAAGTTACCCCGCTGATGATATTTCCAACCTTAGGGTCGGCTCCGTTGCTAGTACCATCAAGATTAAATCTTAGGTCCGGAATCTTGTTAAGAATAAGATCCTTGTCATTACCAGTGTCGCCGCCATCTGTACCACCGCTACCGGCCTCTACCTTGAACTCGGCGTTGGTTGTTCCTTGGGCATTTCCATTGGCATCTGCCGCAAATACGCTTTGCACTCCTGTCAGTGCACCTGCCGCCGTCATTGCCACGACCGCGGCCGTCACAAATAATGTCTTTTTCATTCCTAATACCCTCCTTGATTGACGTGATGCAATCCGTCGTCAAAAACAAATCGTTAGAGTTTTCGCCAGTATCACTACTCTAAACAAGGGGAGTATAAACGCGCGCCGCTGTGCGTTGGTGGTGACTTCAGCAGTCCTGACCATTATTGGTCATCCTGAACGGAACTGCCCAGTACGCGGGTGCTTATGCTTGTAGACCAAAAAGGGACCCGACTACAATGCAGTCGGAGTCTATTCACTTCGCCAGAGTCGAGCTTTCTGTGTGAGGAGAAGATAATGTGCAAAATTCCAGCGATCTAAGGGTGCGCAAGACGCACCGCGCCATCACCAACGCGTTTTATGCGCTGCTGAGAGAGCAGTCCTTTGAAACCATCAGCGTGCGCCAGCTCGCCAGCCGCGCGGAAATTGGCCAAAGCACTTTTTACAATCACTATCAGGATAAGTACGCCCTAGCCTGCGCGCTGATTGAGGAGACAACTGAGCAGCTCACGGCATTGTTCCTGAACCGGTGTCCCATCAACCTGGTCGTCTCTTCCTGCCAAGAAAATCCTGACCTGCTGCCTCACGCGAAGCTGTTGAGCAACATCAACACGGCTGAGGCCAGCTTTCAGCAGATCGCCATCCAGCACATTACTTGCCTATTTCAACGGGACCTCAGTCGGCGCGGGATCAAGCTGACCTGCTCCCTCGCGGTCTCGCAGCATCTGGCCGTCCTCACGTACAGTTTCATCAGCCAACTTATCAATGACCAGGCGCTGACAAACCTGCCCGTACAAGTTAACGAATTCAACCAAGTTTTGGCCACTCTGGGCTTACCGGGACCAGCGACAACCACCAAAACTATTAACCATCAACTCTGATCACTTGCCAGTTGACCCTTTATATGGAAGTAAAAATGATTCATCCTGTTGAACGTAAAATGGCCCGCCGAAAAAATTAGTGCTTATTTGCCCGCTGACTTGCGCCTTAACAGCATTTGAACCACTTTTCTGAAAAAAGCTTAGGCTTATTCTCCCTTCTCCACAGTCAAAAAGGCGGTGCAACCACTCGGGGCTGCACCGCCTTGTTATCACTATCTAATTACGCCTCGTCAGCCGACGTTCAGGATCCACATGAACCCAATGAAGACGAAGAACAGCCCGTACATGATTGGGGATACTTCCTTGCCGCGGTGCGCCGCAATCATCGTGATCGGATACATGATAAAGCCCAGCGCAATGCCGTCGGAGATGCTGTAGGTCAGCGGCATGCCGATCATGATCAGAAACGACGGAATGGCAATTTCCAGTTTCGACCAGTTGATATTCTTTAGTGACTGCGCCATCAGCACGCCGACGATGATGAGTGCCGGGGCAGTGACTTGGTCAGTAACGACTGAGAGCAGTGGCGAGAAAATCATGCCGACTAGGAACATCACGCCGGTGGTGATGGCGGTGAGACCAGTGCGGCCGCCGACCGCGATGCCGGCTGAGGATTCAACATAGGCCCCAACAGGACTGGTGCCGAGCACTGAGCCGACCAGCATGGCCGTGGAGTCTGAGGCCAGCGCCTTGCCGACGCGCGGCATTTTATTGTCCTTCATGAACCCTGCCTGGTTGGCCAGGCCGACCAGGGTGCCCGCTGTATCAAAGAACGTGACCAGCAGGAAGGTGAGGACCACGACTGCCAGTTGCAACGTATTAATGTCGCCGACATGCCTGATGGCCACGCCGAATGTCGGTTTAAGACTGGGCGCCAAGGAAATCAGCCGGCTCGGTGCTTGATTTGACCGGTGACGAGACCAAGGATGATGGTCAACACCATCCCGATGAAAATCCCGCCTGGGACTTTTTTAACCATCAGAATCGCAGTCACGATCAACCCAAAAATGGTCAGCCACACCAGCGGATTCTCGAGCGAACCCAGACCGACAATTGTCGACTTGTTGGCGGTGATCAGCTTGCCGTTGCTCAGCCCCAAAAAGGCGATGAACAACCCAATCCCGCCGGAAATCGCGTACTTCAGGTCGGCAGGGATCGCATCGATGATCATTTCCCGCAGCTTGAAGATCGTGATCAAAATGAAAATCAGACTGGCGACGAACACCCCGGCCAGCGCGGTTTGCCAAGGGATCTTCATGCCAATGACGACCGAGTACGCGAAGAAGGCGTTAATGCCCAAAGCCGGTGCCGTGGCGATCGGGTAGCGGGCCAGCGCCCCCATCAGGATACAGCCCAGTGCACTGGCTAAGGCGGTCGCCGTGAAGACGGCGCCCTTGTCCATTCCGGCCGCGCCGAGCACGGACGGGTTGACGAACAAGATGTAGGCCATCGAGATAAACGTGGTGAAGCCCGCCAGGATTTCCCGGCGCACCGTGGTGCCCAGTTCATCGACCTCGAAGTAATCTAGAAGCTTTTGTTTCATGAATAATTGCCTGCTTTCTGAAAGTTTCATTTCAGCACGCAACCCATCATAGAATATTCGGCTAAAATTGTAAATAGTACAACTGGACTAATTTAATGTTCGTGTTTTAGCCGATTTTAGGCAAAAAGAGAAGCCGACCTTCACCGGCTTCTCTCTCTTGTTCGGATTTGTTAGTCCTTTGCCCCGTCCTCGTTGACCCGCGAGATCAGCACGTTATTAGTTGAACCTGCCTGGTATAAGGGCAGCCCGACCACAATGACGATCACGTCACCTGCAGCCACCACCCCTTCTTTGATCAGGCGCTTTTCAGCCTGTGCGATCAAGTCTTCATAGGCGTCGCCCTTCGGCAGCACCATTGGGGTCACACCCCATGACAGCAACAGCTGAGACGCGGTGCGCTCAGTGTAAGTCAGCGCAATGATCGGCGCCGCCGGCTTCAACCGGCTGATCTGACGGGCGGTGTAGCCGCTGGAGGTCAGTGTGATGATGGCCTTGGCGGAAACGCGCTCGGCGGCAGTGACCGCAGCGATCGCCGTCGTCGTGGTGATGGAACCACTTTGCTTCAGTTCGTTCAACACGGGGCTGTGCAGCGGCCGCATTTTATCTGCACGCTCGTCGATCACAGCCATGGTGTGGACGGATTCGACCGGGTAGTCCCCGTTGGCGGATTCGCCGGAGAGCATAGTGGCATCGGTGCCTTGCAGCACCGCAAACGCAACGTCGGTGACTTCGGCACGCGTCGGCCGCGGGTTCTCCTGCATCGAATCCAGCATCTGGGTCGCGGTGATGACCGGCTTGCCGATCAGGTTGGCCTTGTGAATCAGCTCCTGCTCAACGGCTGGCACTTCTTCGTAAGGGATCTCGACGCCCATATCGCCACGCGCCACCATGACGCCATCGGCGAGCCGGATAATCTCGTCGGCGTTGTTAATGCCTTCCTGCGACTCGATCTTAGGGATGATCAGCACGTCCTGGCCGCCGACTTCTTCCAGCAAGTCACGCAGGTCCTGGACATCGCTTGGCTTGCGGACAAAGCTGGCCGCGATGAAGTGAATGCCCTGCTCGACCCCAAACTTGATGTCGTCGCGGTCCTTGTCTGTCAGCCCCTTCAGTTTCAGGGACACGCCAGGGGCATTGACGCCCTTCTTGCTGCCGAGTTCCGCCGGGTTCTGCACGCCCAGGGTCAGCTCGCGCTTCTTGGCGTCCTTCGACAAAATGGTCGTGCCGAGCAGACCGTCGTCAAACAGGATCTGGCCGCCGACTTCCACGTCGTCAAAGAGGCCGGCGTAGGTCACGTCAATGCGGTCCTTGACGTTTTGGATGCCCGTGTTCATCGTCAGGATGATCTTGTCGCCGGTTTCGTAATGGAACACGGCGTCGTCAACGTTTTCACCGGTGCGGATCTCGGCGCCCTTGGTGTCGAGCATCAGCCCCACCTTGATGCCGGTTTCTTTCATTGCCTGCTTGACCAGGTTCATCCGGCCCAGCTGCTCAGGATGATCACCGTGAGAAAAGTTAAAGCGGAACACATTGGCCCCAGCGTGGATCAAGGCGACGATGGTCTCTAAGTCATTGGATGCCGGCCCCAGAGTCGACACGATTTTTGTCTTGCGCATGTTTGTCCTCCATACTCTTAATTGCCCTACTTAAGTTGACTACGTGAATGCAGTCACAAGCTTATTTTAGAGGAATCCAGCCAATAATACAAACGCTTTCTTTTACCAATCGTTAAGGCAGTAAACTTGACAACATAATTATCGTTCCGTTAAGCTTTAGGTAATCAATACTAGACATTCGGTTGGGCGCTGCGCTCAAGTTTGCTTTCTCGGGGAGGAAAGCCGCTTGCACGCTGTGCCCTTTTGTCTTCCAAGGAGGAATAAAATGAACCCCCACAACGAACATAAAGCAGACGTCCTAAACCGGCTCCACACCAACCGCAGTACCGGCCTCAGCCAGCAGGAAGCGGCGGCTCGCCTCAGCGAGTACGGCGAAAACGCCTTAGCGCAGGCCAAGCAGACCCCGGCCTGGAAGCAGTTCCTGCTCAGCCTGAAGGAGCACTGGTCATCATCCTGTTCATTGCTGTCGGACTCGCATGGGCCAGCGCCGGCTACGATTTTTTCGTGCGCGACGACCCGGCTCACGGCATGGCCGCCGTGTACGAAAGCATCGCGATCCTCCTACTGATCTTCATTAATGCCGGCCTGTCCTTCTGGCAGGCCAAAAGTGCGCAGAAATCGCTGGACGCCTGAAGGTCATGGCCGACCACCACGCCAAGGTCCTGCGCGACTCGGAGTGGGAAACCGTGCCGGCCAGCCAGCTGGTACCCGGCGACATTGTCAGCGTCAAAACCGGCGATTTCATTGAAGCCGACGTCCGCTGGCTCCATGTGCCGAGCTGCAAACCAACGAGGCCCACCTGACCGGCGAGGCCGAGCCGGTCCAGAAGCAGACCCACGCCCTCGACGGCGACGCCCAAGTCGGCGACCGCACCAATATGGGCTTCTCCGGCGCAACGGTCACCCACGGCAACGGCCTGGGCGTCGTCGTGGCCACCGGGATGCAGTCCGAGCTGGGGAAAATTGCGACCCTGCTCAACCAGGTCGAAACCAAGAAAACACCGATTGAGCGCACCATTGCTGCGCTTTCCAAAAAGCTGATGATTGTCGCGATCATCATCGTCGCCTTCACGCTGATTCTTGAAATGGTCAAGGCCGTGCAGCAAACCGGTACACTGTCCTTTGAGGTCCTTGCCGAATCCCTGTCAACCGCCATCGCCTTAGCGGTGGCCGCCATTCCGGATGCCCTGCCGGCCGTGCTGTCAATCGTGCTGACGATCGGTGCGACCATGCTGGCAAAGAACAACGGCCTGATCAAGTCACTGAACTCAGTCGAGACCCTCGGCGCCACCAGCTACATTGCCTCTGACAAAACCGGCACCCTGACGCGCAACCAGATGACCGTCACGCGCTTTTACGCCAACGGTGCCAGCTACGTCGTCGAAGGCGACGGCTACGAACCGGTCGGCGAAATTCTGCCCGATGATGAAGACGACACGCCGGGCTTCACCCGCTTCATGCTTGCCAGTGTCCTGAACAACGATGCGGCGATCCAGGCGGACGAAGACGGCCGCAGCCAGCCTTACGGGAACCCAACCGACGTGGCCCTGATCGTTATGGGCCACAAGAGCGGGGTCGACCGCGACACCGTGCTCAACAAGGACCAGGCGCTGGACATCGACATCATCCGCGAGCTGCCGTTTGACTCTGAACGGAAAATGATGAGCGTCGTGATCAAGGACGCCGGCCGGTACCAAGTCCTGACCAAGGGTGCGCCGGACGTGCTGCTGGCAAAAACTGACCTGATCGAGGACCACGGCAAAATGATCCCCATCGCAGAGGGTCGCGCCGCTGTCGAACACCAGGTGAACCGCTTCGCCGAACAGGCCCTGCGCACACTGGCCGTTGCCGTCCGCGACATCGATGAGGCGCTCGCCCTGCACGGCACCACAGCCCAGCTCGAGCAGCACCTGACCCTGCTCGGGATCGCCGGCATCATCGACCCGCCGCGCCCGGAAGTCCGGCAAAGCGTGAAGGAGCTGCACCAGGCCGGCATCAATGTCGTGATGATCACCGGCGACCACGCTGTGACGGCGCGCGCCATTGCGCTGAAGCTTGGCATCGTGACCGACCCGAACGCCCGGGTGATCGAAGGAAAGCAGCTGGCCGCCATGGATGACGACACCCTCTTCCGCCTCGCGCCGGACATCCGTGTGTACGCCCGCGTTTCGCCTGAGCACAAGCAGCGCATCGTTCACGCCTTGCAGCGCCAAGGTGAAACCGTCGCGATGACCGGTGACGGCATCAACGACGCCCCGGCTCTGCGCGCCGCAGACATCGGCATCGCATGGGCATCAACGGCACCGAGGTGACCAAGGACGCCGCCGACCTGATCCTGCTGGACGACCAGTTCACGACCATTGAAAACAGCGTCCGCGCCGGCCGCACCATTTTGCCAACATCAAAAACTTCATGCGCCACGAGCTGACGACCAACGTCGCCGAGGTCCTCGCACTGCTCTTTGGGGTCCTGCTGATGACTCAGCCGATCGGCCAGGTTGCGGCGACAACACCGACGCTGACCGCGCTCATGGTGCTTTGGGTGAACATGGTGTCCGACGCCTTACCGAGCTTCGCACTGGGTTACGACGTGCCGGAGGCGGACCTCATGCACCGGCCGCCACGCAACGTGAAGCAGTCGATCCTGTCCGGCGTGCTCACCCGCATCTTCGTGCGCGGCACTGTGATGGGTGGGTTGGTCTACGTTGCCTTCGTCTGGGGCGCTGCCAGCGGCATGTCCGCCGGCCAGGCCCAGACCCTGGCCTTCCTGACCCTCGTGTTCGGCCAGCTGTGGCACGTGTTTGACGCCCGCAGTACCCGCACCCTGTTCCGCCGCAATCCGTTCAACAACCCTCGCCTCCTCATGGCCGTGGGCTTTGCGGCCAGCGCTTCCCTGCTGGTGACCCTCATGCCGTTTTTCAACGAGGTGATGGGCACCGCGCCGCTGTCGACCCCGCTGTACGCGGCGGTGATCTTCCTGCCGGCGATCCCAACCTTCATCCTGTCGGGCCTGAAGGAACTCTACTGGGCGCTGCGTCCAGGAAAAGGTGGCAAATCCCAGTCCGCTTCACCTAACGAAATCCCAGAGGCCGATTGACACTCCAACGGGGGCGCAGAAGGAGGATGGTCGGAGGCGGGATCGGCTCAGTGGCGAAATTGTTGTTAGCGGCTTGAGCTTAGAGTAAGCGGCTTTGCCGCATACTCTAAGCCATGCGCAGCTGCCGCTTACAACAAGATCCGACTGAGAGACTCGCTTGCGAGGCTCGAAGCGGTATCCGCCACGTTCCAGCCGAATCCCGCCGGAGACCATCCTCTGCCCCACAGTTTCGTCGTTGTATTTTCCCAGCAGAATGCCTACAATCGGGGTAACAATAGTGAGGTGAAAACTGTGGATGTTTATCACGCCATCAAAATGCTTCAGATTGAGCACCAACCGCTGAACCACTCGCAAGTCGTGATCATTGACGGCAACGGCAAGCCGCAATCGCAGCTGAGCGACCTGCTTTTCGACTGCATGAGCAAGATCGACCTCTTTACTGACCTCAGCACCACTGACACCTCGAGCGACGTGATCGATGATTTACACTTGCTCACGCCCCTGCCTAACGACGTGCTGGATGAGTATCAGAAGATCCTCGACCAGCCGATTTCCGGCATCAACATCGCGTCCCACAAAAACCTGGTCGAGTTGGTTTATGAGCCGCTCGTCTGATGGTTCACCAAGCCCAGCCGCCTCAGCGGTTGGGCTTTTTTGCGCCGTAAGCCACCAAAAAGGCCACCAGCACGATCCGTGTCAGTGGCCAGCCAAGGCTAGTTGTTGCTGAGGTCTTCGCCGTTGGTGGCGATGACTTTCTTGTACCAGTAGAACGAATCCTTCGGCGTGCGGGCCAGCGTGCCATTACCCTGATCGTCGCGGTCGACATACACGAAGCCGTACCGTTTCTTCATTTCGCCGGTGCCGGCGGAAACTAGGTCGATGCAGCCCCACATCGTGTAGCCCATCAGATCGACGCCATCCAGCGTTACGGCATCGCGCATGGCCGCGATGTTCTGCTGCAGGTACTCGATGCGATAGCTGTCGTGGACCTTGCCATCAGCGGTCAGTTCATCGGCCCAGCCAATGCCGTTTTCAACGACCCACAGTGGCTTGTGGTAGCGGTCGTACAGGTTGTTCAGCGCAATGCGCAGTACCTGCGGGTCAGTCGCCCAGCCCCAGGCATTGGTCTTCAGGTACGGATTCTTGACACCCGCCATGAAGTTGCCGGCATCGCTGCCTGCCGTCTTGTGCGTCGTAACGGTGTTAGAACCATAGCAGGAAAAGCTGAGAAAATCGGCCGGATAATGCGCCAGTAATTCGTAATCCTCTGGCGTGTCGTCGAGCTTGATCCCGTCACGAGCGTATTTCTTCAGGCGATAGGCCGGATAGTGCCCGCCGGTTTGGACATCGGCAAAGAAGTAGGTATCCTGCATGTCGACCTGCGCCTTGAGCTGATCGTTGGGGTCGGCCGTCAGCGCATACAGCGGACTGTAAGCCAGCATCTGGCCAATTTTGACATCGGGATCGATCTTGTGGGCCGCCCGCACCGTCAGTGCGCTGGCGACAAACTGGTTGTGCGCCCCTTGGGCCCGCGTCTGCTCGGTCGCGTTGATAATGCCACCGCCGAGAAAACCGCTCATGTCGATCATGTTGATTTCGTTAAAGGTCAGGTAGTAGTGCACCTTGCCCTTGTAACGTTCGATGACCGTCGTGGCGTACTTCACGAAGAAATCGATCAGCTTGCGACTCGCCCAGCCGTTGTACTTGATTGCCAGGTTCAGCGGGGTTTCGTAGTGCGACAATGTCACCAGCGGCTCAATGTCGTACTTCTTGCACTCATCGAAGACGTGATCGTAGAAGGCCAGACCCGCTTCGTTAGGCTCTTCGTCGTCCCCATTTGGGAAAATGCGCGCCCAGTTAATACTCAGGCGGAACACCTTGAAGCCCATTTCGCTCATCAGCTTGATGTCTTCCTGGTAATGGTGATAAAAGTCGGTGGCAATGTGGCTAGGGTAATATTCCCCGGGTAATACTGCCGGCTCCGCCCCTTCTGGAACCTGCCGGCCGGCCTGGCCGAACTGCATCGGGGTGCCGCCGGTTGCGCCGGTGGTCGGATTCTTCCAGGTGACCCGGCGCGGCTTGTCGTAAGCCCCAGCAGTCATCACATCGGCGGTGCTCAGGCCTTTGCCACCATCGCGGTAGCCGCCCTCATACTGGTTGGCGGCAGTGGCGCCGCCCCACAAAAAGTGATCATCAAATGCCAAGTTAAAAACTCCTTTCTGGCTCACCGCTGGTCGCCAAAGGCTGCCAGCGGACATGATCAGTGTAACCCAGAAATCGTGAAAACGATGCCACTTTTTTTATTCAAGACCCGCCGAAGCGGCTTGATGTGCTACGCTTGTCACTAGAAAGAAGGCACACACCATGGTTAAATCTGACCGCACCACATCGCCTGACTGGGTGCTTGCGGCGGGCTACCTCATTCCTCAGCTGGGCTTGCAGTGGCTGCACCAAATCGGCTGGCTCGCCTTAGTCTTCCCACCGGTCGGCGCGCTCTGCTTGTACCTGGCTTTACGACGCGAACCGCAGCCAGTCTACAAGCGCCTGATTCCTTGGGGCTTCGTCCTCGCCGCTGGGGTCATGATCGTCATGTTGTTTTTCGCCTGATTACCAAAGGAGTTTATAACGATGAAAATTGAACCCATTACCCCGAAAAAGTTTGACGCCAGCCTTGACGTCATCAGACAGGCTTTCGCCGGGGCCGCCCACACCGACGGCCACGAAGCGGAGTTGGTCGAGAAACTGCGCAAGAGTCCCACCTACGATCCCGACTACGATGTCATTGCCACCAGCGACGACGGTGCCGTGATCGGCAGCGCCCTGCTCTCCGCGGCCAAGATCATCAGCGACGCGCAAACTTGGCCGGTATTTGTCCTGGCCCCGCTGGCCGTGTTGCCTGCCTACCAGCACCAAAGCGTGGGCAGCAACCTCATCAAATACCTGGAAATGCAGGCTGGTGAAGACGAGCGCATGGCCATCAGCATCCTTGGCGACCCCAAATTTTACGGCCGCTTCGGTTACCTGCCGGCTAGTCAGTATGACATTACCGGTCCCTTCACAGGCGCCGAATTCATGATCAAACCGATTCGCCAAGGCGGCTTGGAGAACGTGTCCGGCCGGCTTGAATACGACCCGGCGTTTGGGCTTTAAAACGCAACGGCCAGGTTTGACCCGCCCTGCCGTTTCACGTGAAACAGCCTGAATTTAAGCCAAGGCCCATGGCAATGCTGCCATGGGTCTTTTGCTAACCAGCGCTAGGCTGTTTTTCCGGACAGCCACAGGCCCACCAGAGTCAGTGCGGCCCCCAGCATGATCAGCGGCGTGAGTGGCTCGTGCAAGAGCCACACGGAAAAGGCCAGCGTGATCACCGGTACCAGGTACATGTAGACACTGGTGCGCACCGTCCCCAGCCGCTTCACCGCGAAGCTCCAGGTCACAAAGCACAGTGCACAGGCGCCGATGCCCAGAAACAGGAAGTTGCTCAGATTGACCGGCTGCACCAGCTCATGCCAGTCCAGCTTGAAGCCAAACAGCCACGTCAGCGGCAGCATGAATAAGATCCCATAAAAAAACGTATGGCGGGTGGCCTGAATCAGATTCACATCCAGCGTCCCTATTTTGGCCGTCAGGAGCGAATAAACAGCCCAGACCAGCGCGGCCAGAACGGCCAGTGCGTCCCCCAGCCAGTGACCGACCATCGCGACTTCACTGTGGTCGCTGACCAGGATCACGCCGCTCATCGCCACCACAAACCCAATGTAAAACCAGCGGTTAGGCAGCTTGGCGTGCAGAAAGACGACCGTCAGCAGCGCCATGAAAAACGGGGAGATCGTGACGATGATGCCCACGTTGCTGGCGGTGGTTTGGGTCAGCGCTAAGTTTTCAAGCAGGTAGTATAAGGTGATGCCGCTGAGTCCGGCAAAAACAAACAGCCATTCCTGCTTTGGCCGCGCCAGCCTCACGCGACCTGGCCGCATCATGAGTAGCGTCAAATAACCGATCACAAACCGCGTGAGTAAAATCTCGAGCGGGCCAAAGTGCCTCAGCAGCACCTTGGTCGCGATATAAGTCGTCCCCCACAGCAGAATCGTGAACAGCGCTGCCAAATGGCCGGCACGTGATTGTTCTTTTTGCAAATGGCCGTCCCCCTACTTGAAATAATCATTAAGTCAACATTATAAACTTACCTCACGGATATTGCTTAAGCGGCCGTGCGACCACATTTTGGCCCATCAGGTGCCGCCCAAACCGGGCATCAATAATCGTCCGAGGTACCGCTTTCGCCTAGTCATGCGTATAATAGAGGTATTAAAGAACAAAATACCAAGGAGGACCATCGTGAAAGTTAGAAAAGCAGTTATTCCGGCAGCCGGGCTCGGCACTCGCTTCCTGCCTGCCACCAAGGCGCTGGCGAAGGAAATGCTTCCGATCGTCGACAAACCGACCATTCAGTTCATTGTCGAAGAGGCCAAGGCCAGTGGAATCACCGACATTCTGATCGTCGAAGGTAAGAACAAGCGCAGCATTGAAGACCATTTTGACTCGAACCCCGAGCTTGAACAGAACCTCCAGGAAAAAGGCAAGACAGCAATGCTGAACCTGGTCCACTCGACCACTGACATGGGTGTCAACCTCTTCTACGTGCGTCAGACCCATCCCAAGGGCTTGGGCGACGCGGTGCGTCTGGCAAAGTCCTTCGTCAACGATGAGCCGTTTGTGGTCATGCTGGGCGATGACCTCATGATGGACAAGGTGCCGCTCACCCAGCAGCTGATCAACGAGTACGAGCGCACCCACGCCTCGATCCTCGCCGTCAAGCGGGTCCCCCACCAGGACGTGTCGGCCTACGGGGTCATCGATCCCGAAACCGAAGTGTCTGAGGGCCTGTACAACGTTCGCAAATTCGTTGAAAAGCCGTCTGTTGACGATGCGCCAAGTGACTTGGCCATCATCGGCCGCTACCTCCTAACGCCGGAGATTTTTGACATTCTGGAGCACCAGAAGCCGGGCAAAGGCAACGAAGTCCAGCTCACCGACGCCATTGATACGCTGAACCAGACCCAGCGTGTGTTTGCCCACGAGTTCAAGGGCAAGCGCTACGATGTCGGCAACAAGTTCGGTTTTGTGGAAACCAGCGTCGAATATGGGCTGACTCACCCGGAAATCAAGGATGAACTGCACGACTACATTCTCAGACTCGCCGACCGCATTAAAAAAAGAAGACGCGGCCAAGGCGAAGGGCAATGCCAAGAAATAACTGCTGACAGCTGAGCCCCGATCAGAAATCATCAGATTTCTGATCGGGGTTTTTGCATACCCTGCGCGCCAATGAAAATTTCCTGCGGCGGCGAAGGCCCCCTTTCAATCCTATTTTGATGAGGTGAAAAATGGCTTAAGTGCTTGCCCCACTTTCATCTTGCCCGGTTCGGTGGTACGCTTAATCGTAAACTTTTTCACTGCGGAGGCCATCATGACACAGCATCAAGCATCCCCGTCCGACCTGGTGCCGGACGGCCACCATCACATGACAATTCACTGGCACAACTTCGTCAAGGACGATGAGGTGCTGGTGACCGAGGCCAGTCTGGCTGAGCGCGCCAGCATCGTCGGCCGCGTTGGGTTGATGCTGCTGGGAGCCGGCACCGGGGCTTGGCGCGTCCGCGAGGCGATGAACAGCGTCGCCCGGCCGCTGGGGCTCACCTGTGCCGCCGATGTCGGCCTGATCTCCATCGAGTACACGTGCTTTGAGCACGGCCACCACTACTCGCAGACGATGTCGCTGCCCAACAGCGGCGTCAACACCGACAAGCTCCACGCGATGGATATTTTCGTCAACAACTTCGCCGAGACGCTGACCAATTTGACCGTCCACCAACTCCACACGGAGCTGGATAAAATTGATAAAAAGCGCGGTAATTACACCCCGTTTCAGGTCGGCCTGGCCTCGGCGCTCGCCTGCGCAGCCTTCGTGTTTCTGCTTGGCGGTGGTCCCATTGAAATGTTTTGTGCCTTCTTCGGCGCTGGTGTGGGGAACCTGGTCCGCCGCCTCATGCTCGACCGTCACATCACCCTATTCGCCAACGTCTCAGTGGGCGTGGCAGCCGCCTGCCTGACTTACGCCGGTGTGTTTGCCCTGCTGCAGCTGGCCTTCCATGTGGCAGCCGCGCACGAGGCCGGCTACATTGGCGCAATGCTGTTTGTCATTCCCGGTTTTCCCTTCATTACCTCAGGGCTGGACATGGCAAAGCTCGACATGCGCTCCGGTCTTGAGCGCGGGATGTTCGCCATCTTAACGATCGTCGTCGCGACGTTGACCGGCTGGGTCGTCGCCATGATCATCCAGCTGCGGCCGCAAAACTTCCTGCCGCTGGGGCTAAGCTTCTGGCCGCTCCTCGGCCTGCGCCTGGTCGCCAGCTTCTGCGGGGTCTTCGGCTTCTCTCTGATGTTCAACAGCCCAGTCAAAATGGCCACCACGGCGGGCCTCATCGGCGCCGCCGCCAACACGCTGCGCCTGACGCTGGTCGGCTTTGCCGTGCCGGCCGCGGCAGCCGCGTTTCTTGGCGCACTGCTTTCCGGCCTGCTGGCGTCTCTGGTCAATTCGAAAAATGGCTACCCGCGCATCTCACTCACCGTGCCCGCCATTGTGATCATGGTGCCTGGCCTGTACATGTATCGCGCCATGTTCAACCTCGGACTGTCCAACCTCGACGTTGGCGGCACCTGGTTGATCCAGGCCGCGATGATCGTCGTCGCCTTGCCCCTGGGCCTCGCCTGCGCGCGCATCCTCACCGACAAGAGCTGGCGTCACGCCGACTGAACTAGATGATCGCAAAGTGCTGGGCCGGCGAGCCCAGCACTTTTTTTTGGCCATTGGCGTTAGAATTGAGGCGAGGTGATCATATGGATCAAAATTGGCTTGACCAGCTCCCCATCGAACCGGTAACTTCGTATCAAGGCGTTCACGGCGGCGACGTGAACGAGGCGTATCACCTGAACACTGCCAAGCGCGAGTTGTTCCTGTTAGTCCAGCCCGGCCAGCCTGCCAGTTTTTATGCCGGTGAGATCGCCGGTCTGAAAGCATTCCAGGAAAACGACATTAACGCCCCGCGCGTGCTGGGCAATGGCGCAATCGATGGTGCCGGCTACCTCTTGCTCAGCTACATGACCAGCGGCACCGGCGACCAGGCCGCCCTCGGCCATCTAGTCGCGAAACTCCACCAGGTTAAAAGTCCCAATGGCCGCTTCGGCTTTGATCAACCTTACGCCGGCACCTCGGTCAGCTCGACAACGCGTGGACCGACACCTGGACCGAGCTGTTCGTTGACCGCCGTCTGGACGTGCTGGACCGCGCGCTCACGCACAAGGGCCTGTGGACTGCCGCCGACCACACCCGCTACCTGGCCGCCCGGGCCAAAATTGTCGCCGCGCTGGCCAAACGCGCCAGTCAGCCTGTCTTGCTGCACGGCGATCTGTGGTCCGGCAATTTCATGTTCACAGCAAATGGCCAGCCGGCGCTGATCGACCCGGCGGCGCTATACGGTGACCGCGAATTCGACATCGGCATCACCACCGTGTTCGGCGGCTTCAACGACCGCTTTTACCAGGCCTACGCGGCGGATCTACCGCTCGAACCCGGCGCGGGCAAGCGGCTCGACTTTTACCGGCTGTACCTGCTCATGGTGCACCTGGATAAGTTCGGCAGCAGCTACGCGCGGCCGGTGAGTCAACTCTTAGGTAGAATCATTGCAGACTGAGGCCAGTCGCATAAGGGCTTCGTGCGCTGCCCTTCGCAACCTGTTTTGAAAGCGGCTTCCATCAGTGGTTAAATGAACTTAGCGTGTATTCGGCGCATTAACTATTCTTGGAGGCAGAACTTATGAGTGTTTTTCCTAAAGGATTTCTGTGGGGCGGCGCCATTGCCGCGAACCAAGCGGAAGGCGCCTGGCAGACGGATGGCAAGGGCCCGTCGATCAGCGATGTGACCCCACACGGCCTGGGCGGCGAAATTGACAAAAAGCCCATCCCCGGCAAATACTACCCGAACCACGAAGCCATTGATTTTTACCACCGCTACCAAGGCGACCTGCAGTACATGCAGGAAATGGGCTTCAACTGCTTCCGGACGTCGATCGCCTGGAGCCGGATTTTTCCCGATGGCGAAGAGGCAGAACCTAACGAGGCCGGCCTGAAATATTACGACGACCTGTTTACTACTATGCACAAACTGGGCATGGAACCCGTCGTCACCATCAGCACTACGAGACCCCGCTGGCGCTGCACGATAAGTACGGCGGCTGGACCGACCGCCACCTGATTGACCTGTACGAAAAGTACTGCCGCGTTTTGTTCACGCGTTACGGCAAAACCGTGCATTACTGGATGACATTCAACGAGATGAACAATACCCACACCATCCCCTTCGCAGCCGCCGCGATCGACGTCACCGGCGACGTCGACCACAAGACGCAGCAGATGTACCAGGCCGAGCACAACATGTACGTGGCCAACGCCAAGGCGGTGCGGCTAGCCAAACAGCTGATGCCAGACGCACACATGGGCATCATGCTGTCGCTGAGCCAGGCCGCCGTGTACCCAGCGACCCCGGCACCCAAGGACGTGTTCGGCGCCATGCAGCTCCAGCGGCGCACGTTTATCTCCGCCGACGTTCAGCTGCGCGGTGAGTACCCCGGCTATGCCAAACGCATTTTCAAGGAGCACCATTTTGAGCTCGAAATGGGCCCAGACGACCTGCAGCTGATCCACGACTACCCATCTGAGTACCTCGGTTTCTCTTACTACCGGTCCTCGACTTACGCCGATGGCACGCCGATTTACGGCGACACCGGCGGCGTGGTCGGCCGGCCGAACCCATACCTGAAGTCCACCGACTGGGGCTGGCAAATCGACCCGCTCGGCCTGCGCTGGATCTGCAACCTGGTTCAGGACCGTTACAACTGCCCAATGTTCATCGTCGAAAACGGCCTCGGCATGAAGGACACCGTGAACGCGGACGGCAACATTCACGACCCGGAGCGCGCGGACTACCTGAAGCAGCACGTGCAGGCCATCGGCGAGGCCATCAAGGACGGTTGCAACATCATAGGCTACACCTGGTGGGGCCCGATCGACATCGTCTCCGCCGGCACCGGCCAGATGAGCAAGCGTTACGGCTTCGTCTACGTTGACCGCGACGACGAGGGCCACGGCACCCTCGCCCGCAGCAAAAAAGACAGCTTTGAGACTTACAAGCAGATCATCGCCAGCAACGGTGAGTGCGTCTTCGACAAGTAGCGCAATAACGGCGCGACTGCTTCGTGATGAAGCGGCCACGCCGTTTTGATTACTTATCTCGCAATACTGACTGTTTTTAAGGGCTGAACCGACAAAAATCCCCACAACTCAGAGTGAATTGTGGGGACATCACGCAAATTTATGTCAAGGTACCTAGCTGAAACACTGAGCGCTCAGGCACGCCGGCGCTTGAAGCCAACGAGGCTCCCAAGTGCGGCCAGAATACCCAGCCCAGCAGCGGCGAAAGCGGCATTCGTTTCATCACCAGTCTTGGGTAATTGGTTGCCGTTTTGACTCGCACTCTTACCAGCCGGGCGATTGATTTGAGTCCCAATTGCGGCCGCCAGTTGGATGGCAGCTGGCGTCCCATTCGGGTGACCAGCCTCGGCGCCGTTCTGAGCACGGTTACCACTGGTGCCATCAGCAAGCTTGGTTGGTGTCTTCGTTGCGGTTTTCACGATGAAGACGTTGGCCTTGATCTGTGCGAGAAGGCTCTTAGCCTGTGTGAGGATGGCAGTGTCTGCAGCAAGTTGTGCGTTCGGTTGCTTTGCAGATGCCATTGCCGTCTCAAGGTCAGCCTGTGCCTGAGCTAATGCTTGGTTGGCCGCATCGAGGCTTTGCTTTGCAGCAGGCTGAGCGTCTTGAGCTGCTTTTAACGCAGCATTGGCATCGTCAAGTGCTTTTTGCAACTTTGCCCGCGTATTAGCAGCATCAGTTAAATCCTTAACGTGCTGCTGAGCAGTAGCCAGTGCTGCTTCTGCAGTTTTGACCGCTGCGTCAGAGGTGGTCTTAGCGCCTTTAGCTTCAGTTAGTGCAACTTGAGCTGACTCCAATTTGGCCTGCGCGGCGTCCACTGCCTGCTGAAGCTGAGTGTCTGATTCGGATTGCGCGGCTTCAGCACTGCGCGTCGCGGTTGTTTTGACAGTATCTAAGTTATCCTTAGCCGTCGTCAGCTGACTCTGCGCCGCTGCTAAAGCAGTGTTAGCCGATGTTACTTTTGCATTAGCCGCAGTCAAAGCCTGGCTTGCTGTCTCCGAGTTGGCCTTCGCTTTGGTCAAGGCAGCCGTCGCTTTTTTTAACATCCGCTGCCTTGGAACTGGGCTTCGTACCAGAAACGTAGACAAACTTGTAGTTAACCAGACCGACACGACTTTGAGAAACGGCAAGTGATGGATTTATTTCTGCATTTATAGCGTCGTATGCGGCCATATAGTCTTCATATGATGGGTAATCCTCAGGTGATTCGTCCTTCATATAGTAGTCGAATGCAACAGCATTAACTTTTGGATTGTATCCTAGTCCGCTATCCGCTATTTCACTAAACAGTAAGTTTGTACGATGTCCATAATGAAGACTGCTGCCAGCAGGAAAGACATTCTCCGACTCGTCAAACCATCCCATCAAGAGACTGTACGCAAACTCCTGATCACTGCCGTACCAAGAACTAGGGTATGTACCGGCCAAGTTCTCACCGGAATTGGGTTGTACGTTTTTGTGTTCCAGAACCCCAGTCTGCGCCGCGGCCTGTTTATTCGCATACGCCATGCCTCGATCAGTAGGTGCAAGACTACCAGTGACCCCGTTCGCCGCTCGCAACTCGTTTAAATACTGGTAGAAGTATTTGACAACATTTGACCAGTTTACAGTGTACTTTGATGGATCTCCATTAACGGTCACCACGGTAGTCGTCTTGCTGGCAGGCTTAGAGTCGGGCCAATTAGCAGTATTATAGTCGTGCTCCGCAATCGTTTTACCAGGGATCGTAGCAGACTCAGCGTTTGCTTTGTCTAATGCTGCCTGGGCAGCGGTAACAGCCGCAGCGGCCTTAGTGCTGGCTGTCTTCGCAGCATTGGCGGCCTTGGTGGCAGATGTCACGTTCGCTTTGGCAGAATCGACAGCCTTCTGAGCGGCGGTCACCTCGCTAGTTGCTTTGACTACTGCAGGGTCTCCGGAAATGTCAATGGCCGTTCCCTTCGCCGCCTGGGCTGCCTTAGCTTGGGTGACGGCAGTTTGTGCTGCGTCAACGTTCCCCTGAGCAGTTTCAACGGCCTTGCCAGCGGCCGTTTGGACGGTCTTTGCCGCAGCCGCATCGGCTGCGGCATTGGTCACTGCTTTGTTGGCAGCATCTTGGTCATCCTGAGTCGGATCGGCAGGAACACCATCGAGCGCCTTTTGCGCTGCAGCCTGGGCTGACGCTGCACTCTTGATAGCCGTGCCATCAGCATTCGCCTGGGCGGCCTGCTGAGCCTTGGTTGCCTCTTTGACGGCGGCTTGGGCTTTAGTCACTGCTGCGTTTGCCGGATCAGCTGTCTGATGGTCCTGGTTGACCGTCTTCTGCGCGGCATTAACGTCGGCTTGCCCAGCCGCCACATTTGCATCATACTCCGCTTGTGACTTTGGCTTAGTTGTCGCCATGGCTTTATTAGCCTTATTCGTTGGCGCGGCGGCTGTTGTTGCTTGGGCATCGGTTGCAGCGCTGGCTGTATCGCTGGTATCGGCATGAACTGGTGCCGCCTTGACTGCCATCAAGGCGATGGCAGCCATCGACGTATAAATAAGACGTTTACTGTTTGTGGTCATAAAAGATCCTCCTCCAAAGATAAAAATCAAAATTGAGCTGATGCTGAACTGCTGAACACACGCCCAAAAACATTCCCCCGACACACGCGACCCATATGGTAAAAAGTGCGCAAAAATGGCCAACCTATCCAAGAAATAACCCTGACAATCAACGCATTTGTTACTAATATGCAAATGCTTGATTTCAAGATTCTCTTTGCTAGGTTGGCCAACCATTTTTTGAAGTTATGCGTGCGTATACAACGAATAATATACTGCGAAAAAGGCAGTCGCACAATAGGCAGCGTGATCACTAACCCTCACAGAATTTCATCGCCATCTATCGATTCTTCTATTTTGCGGGCGTGGTTTCGCGCAGCTCCAGCCTGAACGGCACATCAATTTGACGCTTCTCCTTGGGCAAGTCTGTAATGGCGCGAACTGCCTCATCGACAGCCATCCGGCCGATCAGGTTAAAGTCCTGGGTGACACTGGAGATCTTCGGCCGGGTTTGCTCACAGATTTGGGAGCCGTCGGTACTGATAATGCCCCACTGGTGAGTGAAGGCGCCGTCGCGGTCGATCAAACCGTTAATAATACCCAGCGCGCCATCGTCGGAGGTCGCAAACACGGAGTCGACGTCGGCGTTATCGGTGTAGTATGGCACCGCATCGAGACCGGACTGATAGCTGTACTTGCCATCGCCAACGAACAGCCACTCAGGCCGGTACGTGATCCCCGCCGCTTTCAGCGCTGCCTGGTAGCCGGCAAACCGCTGGGTGCCGACGATGTCCTTTTCCGGGTCGCGCCGACAAAACCGATGCGGCTGTACCCTTTGTCAATCAGCGTGCGCGTGGCCAATTGGCCCATCTGGTAGTCGTTGGACGATACGTAAGACAAATCGAGCGCGTAAGCGCTGGCGACTTCCTGCGGGTAGATGCCGGCGCGCTTGATCAGGTCGATGATGGCCTGGTCGGGGTGCACAGAGAGGAAAAGAATGCTGAAAACGCGCCGCTCGATCAAGTCCTCCACGACTTTGCGAATGGCGGTTTGATCATCCCGCTCGGCGATCATGATCAGCACGTCGACGTCACTTTGCCGCGCCTGCTCGGTAATGCCGCGAATAACGTGAAAGTTGGAGTCGGTTTCCGCCGGGTAGTTAATGACCCCCAGCGTCGTCTGCGTGTGACTCGCTAGGTCTGACGCGGAGCGATTCTTGTAGTAACCAAGCTCATCCGCAATGGCCCGCACTTTTTTTCGCTGTGGCTTCGGAAAAGCGCCCCGTGTTGTTTAAAATTCGCGACACGGAAGCGGCGGATAAGCCGGCCTTTTTCGCAATATCTTCGATGGTCACACGCATGGTAATGGTCCTCCTCAACGTCGAGTCTTCGCGTAAGCGCATACGCAACAGCTTCATTTTAGCTGTCTTGACGAATAAAGAGAAGCGTTGGTGTGACGGCTTCGGTTGGCTTAGAAAAAAATTGCGCAAACGCATCCGCAAAATAGTTATGAGATTTTATAAATTCAGATTCTCGCTCATTAGGGCTTTACAAACTCATGAAAGCGTTTAGAATATGAATTGAGCGTTGGGTAAGCGCTTACGCATTTAGGCCTTAGCTCTGGCTGCCTGGTCAGAACAGGGCTGTCATTTTCTGGCTTTTGAGTAAACGTTTACTCAAAATTGGGACTTTTCCCGCCAACGCATTTTAAATCGGAGGTCATTAACATGAAAGGTTTAGTACTCACTGCTGTTAAGAAGATGGAAATTCAGGATCTGCCCAAGCCGAGCGTCTTACCGAACGAGGTCCTGGTGCAAACCAAGTACGCCGGCATCTGCGGCACGGATCACGCGCTGTACAACGGCCTGCCCGGTTCCGCCAAGGCCGTCCCACCAATTGTCCTCGGCCATGAAAACTCCGGCGTTGTCGCCGCGGTCGGCGCAAACGTCACCAATGTCAAAGTCGGCGACCGCGTCACGGTGGACCCCAACATCTACTGCGGTCAGTGCTACTACTGCCGCACCGGTCGTCCAGAACTCTGCGACCACCTGTCCGCGGTCGGCGTGACTCGCAACGGCGGCCTGGCGGAGTACTTCACCGCGCCGGCTTCCGTTGTTTACGAACTGCCAGACAGCATCTCCTTCAAGGCCGGCGCGACCATCGAGCCGATTTCCTGCGCGGTTCACGGGGTGCAGCTGCTGCACCTGACGCCTTACGCTAAGGCACTGGTCATCGGCGACGGCTTCATGGGCCAGCTGTTCGTTCAGATCCTGCAGGCATACGGCGTGCACCAGGTCGATTTTGCCGGCATTATCGATGACAAACTGGCGCTCAACAAGAAGCTGTTCAACGTTAAGAACACCTATAACACCACCCGCGACACCCTGCCAAGCGACTACGATATCGTCGTTGAAGCGGTCGCAAGCCGGAGACCCAGGAACAAGCGGTCAACGCCACCCGCAAAGGGGCCCAGGTCCTGATGTTCGGCGTCGGCCACCCAGACGCCCACTTCCAGATGAACACATATGAGATTTACCAAAAGCAGCTGACCATCCAAGGCTCCTTCATCAACCCGCACGCGTTTGAAGATTCCATCGCGCTGCTGGCCAGCGGCAAGGTCAACGTCGATCCCCTGATCAGCCACGAACTGGAACTCAACCAGGTCGAACCCGTGCTGCAAGGCAAGGTCGCCGGCGTCTCCAAGGCCGTCGTTAAAGTCGGCTAAACCGGTCAGATCACGCAGAGTCGCTCAGGCGGCTCTTCTGCGTTTTTGGAAAGGAGTCTCACCATGCAATTAGGCAGTATCGAAGCCGGCGGCACCAAGTTCGTTTGTGCGGTCGGCGATGAAAATTATCACACCCAGTCGCGGCAGGTCATCCCGACCACCACGCCGCGGGAAACGCTGGCCGCGGTGAACGCCTATTTCGCGCAGTTCCCCGCTCTCAAGGCCATGGGCATCGCCTCATTTGGGCCCATTGAGATCCGCCGCCACTCGCCCAAGTACGGTTACATCACCAACACGCCCAAGCCTGGCTGGTCGAACACCGATTTTGTCGGCGCCATTCGTCAGCAGTTCAAGGGCCCCATCGCCTGGACCACCGACGTCAACGGCTCGGCATACGGCGAATACGTACTCGCCTCGCTGTTCAACGAAAAAATCGCCTCGCTGGTTTACTACACCGTGGGCACCGGGGTCGGCGCCGGCGTCGTGGAAAATGGCCAGTTTCTCGGCACCCTGGGCCACCCCGAAATGGGCCACGTCTATGTCAAGCGTCACCCGGACGACCTGAACTTCAAGGGCATCTGCCCGTTCCACGGCGACTGCTTGGAAGGCCTCATCTCGGGACCCACCTTTGAAGCCCGGCTGGGAAAACCCGGCAAGGATGTGCCACTGACCGACCACGTCTTCGACATTCTGGCGTACTACATCGCTCAGGCCGCGATCCAAAGTACCCTGACGATCCGGCCGAACAAAATCGTCTTCGGCGGCGGGGTGATTTCCGAACCACTGCTGGTCAAGGTGCGCGCCCAGTTCAAGCAGCTGCTCCATGATTACGTGGCAGTCGGCCCACTGGATCAGTACCTCACCATGCCGCAGGCCAAAGACAACGGCTCGGCGACAATTGGCAACTACGCTTGGCGCTGAAGGAATACAACCGGTAATTTGAGAAAGGAGCACCACCTCATGATCATGGATCATGTGACCGGGATCTCGCACATTGGATCCCGGCAAAGAACCTGGACGAAACCATCCGTTTCTATGAAAGCATCGGCTTCAAGTGCCTCGGCATTTTTCACAATGGCCCAAACCGCTGCGGTTTTGTCGCTTACCAGGACCTCATGATCGAGACCTGGGAAGGCGATCAACCTGCGCTGCAGGCCGGCGCGATCAACCACGTCTCACTGAACACCACCGACGTCGACGCCACTTACGCCGCCGCGAAAGCGCAGGGCTTGAACATTGTCGAAAACGAGATTCAAAGCATCCCCAGCTTCTGGGACCACGGCATCCGCTTCTTCAACATTCTTGGCCCGAATCACGAAACCATCGAATTTTGCCAAAAGCTCTAGGAGGCGTTAAGGCATGGCACTGCTGATCGCACTGGTCCCGGCCCTCACCTGGGGACTCATGGCCACCATTACCACCAAGCTCGGCGGCACCGCCGGGCAGCAAACCCTCGGCACCAGCTGGGCGCGCTCGTTCTCGGCCTGGGCGTGTACCTGCTGTACGTCCTGCCGCACGGCGTAACCATCCCCGCCAGCGTCTGGTTGACCGGGCTGCTTTCCGGCATGTGCTGGTCGCTGGGCAACACCGGGCAGTACCTGGCCTACAAGGACCTCGGTGTGTCCGTTGGCCTACCGCTGTCGACCGCGGGCCAAATCGTAGCCAACGCGGTGATGGCTGCCGTCGTCCTCGGCGGCTGGACCACCGGCAAAATGTGGGGCTTTGGCACCCTAGCGATTTTGATCATCGTCTTTGGGGCCACCCAAATCTCCGGCCGCAGCAAAACCGGCGCAAGTCAAATTGCGCCTAGCAAAATGCGGCACGGCCTGATCGTGCTGGCCTGGTCCACGTTAGGCTTTATGCTCTACTTCGTGTTCCCGAACCTGATGGCAAAGCTGGGCATCGTCTCTGCCAGTTTTCACGCCGCAGACCACGGTCTGACCTACATGACCGCCGTGATTTTGCCCCAGGCGATCGGCCAACTCATTGGCGCCCTAGTGCTGATCAGCGCAGTGTTCCACGAGAAACACTTGATCCTCGAAAAGCACTCGTTCACCAACATCCTGACCGGCCTCACTTGGGCCGTCGGCAACTTGTGCATGCTGATTTCGGCGGGCAACCCCCAGGTCGGCCAAACCGTGGCGACCACCCTTTCCCAAATGTGCGTCATTGTCGGCACTTTCTGCGGCATCTTCCTGCTGCATGAGCGCAAGAGTCACCAGCAGATGCGGCACATCGCTGTAGGTACACTGCTGATGGCCCTTGGCGGCATGATCATTGCTAACTTGTAGGCCGCATTCCTGTTGTTTGTCACGGCCACTACCGCTTCTCTATCGATGAACGCTGCGGCCATGAGCGTCATTTCGGCAAAAAAAGCCCACCTGGTGAGTGATTCACTAGGTGGGCTTTACTATAGGGAGGGGAAGAGAACATGCCAATCCAGCCTCAGTCAACTCAGACGAACAAGCCGGTTTGAGTCGATCAGAGTACCATGGTAATAAAAAAACGATCCTCAGCTTCCTGGGGATCGCCAAATTGATTTTCGATCCAAGCACGCGAACAAAGTTCTCGCACCCGATGTGAACCAACACTCCTGCAAAAGTCTCCCCCAAGACTAATGCCTGTAACGTAATCATTATATCTATTCTGAAAAATATATCAAGAAAAACACGAAGAATGATTATTTGCCGGTTTTGATAATGTTTACCCCATTTATCAAGCCATTATAATAACATTCTCTTCTTTTTTTCCGTATTGTCTTTCGCTTTGAGCTTAACTGATTCCCTATCAATGGCCAGTTGCTGTAGGAAGCCGCCTGATTCGATAACGGGCAGCCGCCACCGTCACTTCAAATCATCACGCCACTGACGTTCTGATCAATAATAATTTACATTATTTAACTTTTCGGGCATGCGCCCACACCTGCCAGCCTACCCAATTGGCCAGTTGCCGGCAGTTCTATCGTTTAATTTCCCAGCGATCATTTGAAACAGTCACTGCTTCAGCCTGACCTTTTTTTCGGGTAAAACCGCAGCTTCTGTTGGCGCAGTTTTTTTCTTACCGACTTTCACCCGCCACCGGGTAGGCGCAAGTTCCTTGAGGAGGTAAACCCCGCCTGGCAAATGTTCGATAAACACCTGACCGGTTTCATCCGACTTGACTTCGAGGACTTTGCCTTGCCTGTACAGTGGCTTGCCGTTTTTCTTGCAGAGCTGGTAAACCGCGCCTGAAACCGGATGTCCTTCAAGATCAACGCGATAAAACAAGAGATTGAAAACATGCCGTCTGAGCAGCAGCGTATGAATGCGGCGGCCCATCGCCCACGCCAGCACAAAGAGTGCCCCAATAGCCGCAAGTAAAATAGCGAGCTGCTGCCAACGCTCGCGCTGCTGCGACCCGGCGACATCATGTGCCACCGCGGGCGTGTATGGCACCCGATGCCCGGTGATCAAAAGCCGATGGCTGTTAATCATGTACGGTGTGCACGTGAGTAGCGTCGCCAGGTCCTTACCTGCTTCAATCCTGAGGACATCTGTATCATCCGGCTTCACAACTTGGATGCGGAAGACCTTGTAGGCTAAGTGTTTATCGAACACCTTCAGGACAAAGAGATCGCCTTTTTTTACCCTATTCAGGTCGGAGAACAGTCGCCGGTCGACCAAGCCCCGGTGTCCGGCGATGACCGTATGTGTGTTGGGGCCGCCAACCGGCATCGATGTGCCAGGCACAACGGCGGCGCCGACTTGCAGCGTGGCTTCCGTCAGGGTTTTAAACAGTGGCACCGTCAGTTTCAGCTTGGGAACAATGACATCCCCAATCATGTCATGCTTAAGGTCCACCGTTTGCTTTCGACTCAAACCCGAGAATGGATCGGCGTTCGCATGAATCCCACTTTTTTTCAGTGCTGCGTTGCGCCGCCTCATCGCCGCAAGCTGGTCATCGGCATTCTTCTGGTTTGCTCGCTGAGTCTGAGCCGCGCGATAGTTATCCAGCAGGTCGTTCAGCCCGCCCACGTAAAACGGGTATAAGGCAACCGCCGCACCAAAAATCAGGAACAGGAATGCGATGATTTGGGTGGCAAGATAGGCGCGTGGACGCTGTTTTCGCTTTGACATCGGGGCCTTCCTTCCTGTTTAATGCGAAAAAACGCCGCCTAAGCAGCGCTTTTTCGTCATTCTTGACGTTTTAGTATCAATCAGACTTCTTCGTGACGGCTGCCCTTCTTCAGGAAGAAGAAGGCACCACCCATGACTGCAAGCCCAATGACAATCAGGATGTAGATCCCCATCCCACCGGTGTGCGGCAAGATGCCCTTTGGTGTGTTGTTGATCTGCTGATCGGTAGGAATGCTGCCTACGTCAGAATAATCACTATCAGCGCTGACCGTAAACTTCGTCACTGGTGTGTCACTCAAGACGTAACCCTCTGGCGCTTTGGTTTCTGTCAGCGTGTAATCACCGAATGGCAGGCCTTGAATCTTTAGCAGGCCATCCTCGCCCGAGATGAACTTGGTTGCCTGATCCTTGTCATCCGTAAAGGTCACTGCAAGGGTGTCGGGGTCTTGCACAGCAAATTTCCCATCGCTGTTTTTGACTTCAAACTCCGCGCCTGTCAGACCCTTTTTACTGTTAACGTCTTGCTTCTTAAAGTCAGCTTCACCGATTTCAGGCTTTTGATGACTGTGAATGTCCGTCCCGGGATTGTTGCCAGGAGTCACGGTCAGCTGGTTGTCCAATGGCTGGCCAGCCGCGGCGTCCTTAGTAATAGTTGCATTGTAAGTCACATTAAGAGTTTTGCCGGCACCAGCCAGAACAGCTGGCGAGTAATCCTTGTCCATCAGTAAAGAAATCGAAAATCCTGTCGCTGAGGCAGTGAGCTTATAGTCCGTGTCTGCCTTTAATTCCGTATCACCTAGGGTCACCTTAATCGAATCAGTATCGATTGCTAGCCCTTTATCTGGCGTATCCTTAATATCAAACTTGTCGTATTTCGCCACTGAAAGATCTGCTGGGATGGCCGCTTTGATCGAGTAGTTCAGAACCGCACCGATTTGTGAGCTAAAGGTACCGTCCTTGTCTGGCGCGCCAGCATTGGTGATATCCTTTGTTGCTGTCTCTTGTTCAACGTTCTTGGGATACAGCTGGATATCCTTGTTAACCGTCGTCTTATCAGACTTGTACAGCGGCAGTGCCACAACGAGCGGCGTGGCCTGCTGAATGGTGGTCTGACCGGTCACCACGGAACTGGTTTCGACAAACAGGTAAACTGCATGGTGACCATCGATGGTCGCAGGCAGATCAGAGAACGTTGCTAACCCGTCCTGATCGGTCGTTTTAGTCTCCGCTTCCGCCTTAGTCGGTGTATCCGTGTCACCCTTGGCATCAGCGTCAGTATCGCTGGCAGCAGCCGCATTGACCGGCTTAGCGTATGCCGGGGCGCCGGCTGCGGCATCCTTTTGGATCGCCGCCTGCGCATCGGTCGTGGATTTGCCATTTTGCAATAATTGCTGATACTGATCGGTCACATCGTAAACGGCAAAGGTCGCCCCTTCGAGCGGCTTCCCGGCCTTTAACGCATCTGGTTCGGTCTCGCCATCGTTTTGAACCTCTGGCGAAACCGCATGATCAAACGCCAGCTTATGCAACGTGATGTTCACGGTGTCCGGTGTGTCAGCTGCGGCAACGGTCTGGACCCCCACGGCCGCCTGCAACACCAACGGTAAAATCAGTAACGCACTCGCTAAAAAGTGCTTTAACGTCCCTTTTTTTCATTTGTTACACTCCCTACCTTGTCTTAAATGTCGTTTCCAGTAGTAAACAGTAAAGCCGATAATCAGTGATCCTAACAATGCCAAGCTTGCTTTCGCTTCCCCTGTCTGTGGGAGATGTCCCCAATAATGTGTCAAACGGGGCCCCGGGCCATTACCACCTGGGGTCTTCGGCGGGACAGCTTTAATTGGGTTGTAAATGCGCAGCTCAGTACGGCTTGCCTCACCACGTTGAACCCGATCGGCAAGCAGCGGCCTCAGTGCAACGCCGTTGACCGTGATCTGAGCCATGGTGTCCGCACGCGGAATGCTGAGCCTGATTTGCTGTGCTTGCCGAGTCAGTGCATAGCCCTTGGGTGCCTTCAGCTCCTGAACCACATAACTGCCAGGCGCCAGCGGAACCCCTTTCAACATGACCAACCCGTCTGCCTGCGAGTGCATCTTCAGCACCCGGTGATCGGCCAAGGGTGACTTGGTCTGAAGCCACCGCTGTGCGGTGGTCAGATACGCGCCCGCTCGGCGAACGGCAAAGATTGCCCCTTTTAGCGGCGCCGTTTCCCGGCCGGACCGCCCGTACTTGTAAAAGTACACCGCCCGCTGGACGCGCACCGCTTTCGTGACGATCGTGACGCCTTGCGCCTGATTCTCCTGCGGAAAACTCAGGACGATCGGCAGCGCCTTCTCATTCACGTTCAGGGCATTGGTTGGGTCAAAGCCCGGCGTGGTCTGAACAATCAAATAAGCGTTACCCCAGGCACCAGAAACGGCAAAGTGGCTGATCCGCCGGCATCAGTTTCAACGTTGGCCACCGGTCGCAGATGTTGCTGCTTGATAAAGGCACCGATTGCCTGATCATCCTTTTGGCCCAGCGCTTCTGCCAGCCTTGAAACCGGCTCGCCGCGGACACTCCGCTCATGCGCCGTAGCCGTCATATCGTAAACGGTGAAGTGGGCAAACGCGCCGGGCCGGGTCGGCTGTCCTCTAGCGCTTTGCTGGTTCACCACGTGCTGAATCGTCACTTGGACATCCGTGGCGGCAGCCACCGGATGTCCGCGGCCAAAGGCCAGCATCAGTATGCCGAGAAGGAGCACAATCAGTGAGTTGATTTTTTTCATCATGCTTCCTCCCTTCGCTTTTGCACCCAGGACCAGGCGAAAAGAAGCACAGCAATCAACGCTGCCAAACCGCTAAGCAAAACGGCCTGCAGCGGCCCGGTCCCGCCAGTCGCGGGCAGCCGACCGCGCGGCGTATCGGTCACTGTGAGGGTGATCTGATTGCTTGAGTCGAGATGTCAACATTGCCTTTGAAGTCACCATTCAAACTCACTGCATCACCCTGAATCGTGGCACTCCCAGTCAACGCATCATATCCACCAGGTGGGGTCGTTTCCTCCAAGGTGTACTGTTGATTTGCCGTTGACTGAAGCTGCTCATCAACCGCAGTGCCATCATCACCGGTGGTCAACGTCTTCGGTGCACCGGTAGTTGGGGTCAGGGTGAACACCGCACCCTTAAGCGCGGTGTGAGTGGCCTTGTCGTGCTTGATGATTTTTAAACTCAAGTACTTGTGGTCAGTCTTCACCACGTGCAGGAGCTGACCGCGATATTGATCAGACGCATCGACGTACAGGCCATCGACTGGTTTCCCATCTTCAGTTGGCGCGGTGGTGCCCAGGGCCTTGCCGGCACCGGTCAGCCACTTACCGTCCTTGGTCAATGTCACAGTCTGCGGCGTGGGATCAAGTTGATACCCGGTTGGCGGCGTCGTCTCAGTGATCTGGTACGTGCCTGGCGCAAGCGGCGCCGTCGCACCGGGTTTGATTGTCTTTTCGAAACCAGCGGGACCGGTGACGGTAAACGTGACACCATCAGTCAGCTCCTGGCCAGAATCGGCGTCAACCTTCTTCACCACCAAGCCGTATTGAGTGTTCGTGACGGTCGTCCCGTCAGTCGACTGCTGATAAGTGTCGGCAGCGTGGTCGGCGACCTTCGCGCCGGTTTCCTGAACGGTGTATGTCAGTTTGTGCCCGACTGCGTCTTCCATCGGGAGATCACCAATCGTGTGCTTCCAACTGGCCGGATCCTGCAGTTTGCCGGTAAGCGTCACCACATCCCCATAGGCCTTGCCTTCGTGCCCATCTTGATGCTGATAGAGCTGAAAACCGGCTTCACCCGCGGCATCCGCATCGGTGAGCGACTTCCACTTCTTCTGAATGGTGAGGCTGGTCGTCGGGATTTTCGTGTCCGTCGCAACGACATTACTTCCTGGAGTAGACTGAAAATTCAGATCCCAGCGATGACTGGTGTCACCAGTCTTCACACTTTTAGCAATGATTGAGCCGTACACGTGACCGCCAGTGTTGACCGTAATATTGGCGTCTGGCGCCAATATCGTACCCAGAAAATCATCATTGCCGATTGGAATCGTGGCGTCTTTCGGATAGCCATAAAAGTTCCACAAGACTTTGGCTTTACTGGAGTCCTTGAGATCATCCCCCGTGAGGCCCTGAAGCGAAATGTTCCCCGCCCGGCCAGAATCGATCTGGCTTGGATCGTAACCGGTGAAATCAACGTCGATGATCAGCGGCGTGGCGTCGGCGGCGTGGAAGTCACGCCCAGTAAAATCGATATGGCTCGCCGCCTCGCCGCCAACCGCATAAAGCTGCTTCCAACTTAGGTTGACATACGTCGCATCGGGAATTGACCCCGTCTCGACCTTTTTCGGCTCAGAATCCACGCGATACCCAGCGGGTGCAGTGGTCTCTACAAAGGAATAAGTCCCGGCTTTAGAAACAGACACATTGATCTGGCCTTGCTTATCGGTCAGGAATTTAGTGGGGTCACTCGTCTTATTCGCGTCATTGACCCAAAGATCGTCCTGACTTGAATCTAACGGCTTGCCCGCCGAATCAACCAGCCGGTAAACCGCGCCAGGAAGAAGGGCGCCATCCTCAGCCTGTTTCGTGAGCCGCAGTGGGTAGGGCACACTTTGTAAACTATCATCGCTAAGATCGATGCTTAGGAGGTTATCATTGGTTTTTTGATACGTTTTGCCCTTGTTGGCAAACAGTGCCGACACTGCCCGCAGCCGATCAAACTCTGTCTTAAAGTCAATATAGGGAGCCGCGTCAGTGTCCTGGTAAACCTCATTGGCCTTGAGCGTGTTGTTCTTGACCCCCGCAATGGCCACCGCATGACCGTTATCCGCAGATGTCAATGAGGTGGTCGGCCCGGTCACGAACTTTTGCGACCGGCCAGAGTCTAGGGCCGCGCTTTGAATGCCCTCGATGGTTTGCAGGTAATTGATTTCCTCGCCGTCAGGCTCGATCCCTTTTAGGCCCTGAGAAGTGCCAAAATCGTGCGTCCCGTTAAAACTTTGGGCGGCGACGTTGCCATCTTCCGAGGCCCCCAGGTCGGCATTCAGCGTAAAAATATGGAACCGTTGAGCAGCCCCAAGCACGTCATCTCGTCCCGCCTGATTATCCTGATAATAATCGCCCGCGGCCTGGGGGGCGATTCCATCACCGCGAGTCGTCACGGCAGGCAAATAAGCAAAATTACCCAAAGTCATCACAGCAACTAGGCACAAACGGATCAACCGAATGGTATTTCGCTTCCTCAATTTT